>NZ_KI632511.1:0-245271 GCF_000504285.1 Actinospica robiniae DSM 44927
CGTGTGCCGGGCGTGTGCCGGGCGTGTGCCGGGCGTGTGCCGGGCGTGTGCCGGGCGTGTGCCGGGCGTGTGCCGGGCGTGTGCCGGGCGTGTGCTCTCTCCTCGGCCGGTCCCCGGAGGCAATCAGGGACCTGCCGGGAGGTCAAGCGGCGGGTAGCTTCCGCTCATGCTCGATCTTGCATCGCGCCGCTTGACCTCCCGGCAGAACCCTGACCGGGCTTCGCCTGCCCGACCGAGGAGAGAGCCCACCCCCTGGGGAGCAGTGCGAGCTGCACTCGGGCCGAGCCGGGTGGCCCGGTCGCGCCCGATGTCGGATTCTGTATCACCCTGATCGAGCATCCGGATCCTCGATCCGCGCGACGGGGCCGGTGGCCCGGCCAAGCCTGATGTGGACTTCAGCATCGCCGTTCGGGGTCGCTGTTTTCTTCTCTGCTCCTTCAACGCCGGGGAGCACGCCCGAGTTCCCCAGAAATCTTCGGAAGCTTCCCTTTTTCAGTAAAGGCCAGATACGCAGCTTTTGTCGGTAGCAGCGTCTAGCATGGAAGCGTACGAGGGTTGTCGGGACTTGTGGCGGGAGGGGTGGCCGAATGCGGTGGTGGAGATGACCGAGTGGTGCGCCCGCTTGCTCGTGCACGGCGCCGGGTCGGAAGATCCCGGGCTGTATGCCGCACGGCATCGTCACTCTTCAGTACGGATGCGATGCAGGAATTCCCCTCGGGTGCGACCGAGCCACGTGATCCTGCGCATCGCGTGAGCACCGGGTGGATCGCACCAGGTCAATGGAAGATTCAGCATCAAGCGCCGACCAGACCACCGACCTCTTCGCGCTAATCGAGAATTGGGATGGCCGGATCAGGGTGATGCAGAATCCTTCCACACCGAGCGACCGGACCACTGGACTGAACCTCCCGCGGATCGAGAATCGAGATGCCCGGATCAGGCCGATGCAGAATCCTTCCGCACCGAGCGCGGTCGGGCCGCGGGACAGGACTCGGCCCGAGCGCAGCTCGCACCACTCCCCAGGGGGTGGGCTCTCTCCTCGGTCGGGCAGGCGAAGCCCGATCAGGGTTCTGCCGGGAGGTCAAGCCTTGAGATTTAACCTCGGCGAGATCGTTTCTGGGGGAGTTTCGGTGTTCTGCTGACGCGCGGCACGGCCACCTGCGATTCTTCGTTTCTGTCGAAGGATACGAAGAAGGTAGGTGGCCGTGGGTCTCATGATGCCATGCCGTGAGGAGCCCGGCCAGTCCCGCGCGGCCGGGGGCGGGGGGTCGTTGAAGGTTCTGCGGGGGTTTCGGGCCGGGGTGCACGGCTGCTTCGCGCGGCGCGCGGATTCTTTGTTCGATCTCGTCGATGCGGTACTCGCGACGGACGGTCGGGTGCGCTCGCTCGCCGAGTTGTCGCTGCAGCGGCCGTTTCGTCGTGGTCACGGGGCCCTGTACGACGCCGTGGCCAGTGGCGAGATCGACGTGCCGGCATTGGCCGGATTGATCACCAGCGTGTGGGAACCCTTGGATGACGGACCATTGAAATTCGCGATCGATGTCTCTTCGTGGCATCGTCCGCACGCCGAGTGCGCACGCGAGCGCCACCACTGCCATCACTCGTGTGCGTGCGGCAACCGGCGCGGCACCGTGCCGGGATGGCCGTACTCGGTCGCGGTCGGGCTGGAGTGGGGCGCGCACTCGTGGTGCGCACCGCTCGACGCGCGCCGCCTCGCCGTGGCCGAGGACGCGACCGCGGTCACCGTCGCGCAGGTCGAAGCGGTGCTCGAGCGCTGCGCCGCCGCCGGGCTCTCGCACGGGCGCCCTGCCGCACTGTTCGTGTTCGACTCCGGCTACGACCTGACCCGGATCGCCTATCTGACCGCCGGCCGGGGCCTGGAGAGGCAGATTCTCGGACGGGTGCGCCGCGACCGGGTCTACTACGGCGACCCGGTGCCGCGCCCGCGCGGTGCCCCGGGACGCCCGCCCGTGCACGGCCGACGCTTCGCGATCGCCGACCCGGGCACCTGGCACGACCCGGACCTGCGCGTCGAGCGGGACTCGCCGCGCTGCGGGCGCACGATCGTGACCGCCTGGCACGGGCTGCACCAGAAGCTCGAGCGCCAGGGCGCCTGGCGCGAGCACGCGCAGCAACTGCCGCGCCTGCCCGGCACCCTGATCAGGGTCCAGACCCAGCGCCTGCCCGGCGGCCGCGCACCGCAGGACCTGTGGCTCTGGCACCACGCGAGGCCCGGGACCGGGTTCGACCTCGATCAGCTCTGGACGGCCTATCTGCGGAGATTCGATATCGAGCATACATTCAGGTTCTTCAAGCAGTCGCTCGGCTGGACCGCGCCGCAGGTGGGCACCCCGGAGCAGGCCGACCGCTGGACCTGGCTGACCATCACCGCATACACCCAGCTCAGGCTCGCCCGCCGGCTCGGCGCTCACCTGCGCCTGCCCTGGCAGCGCCCGACACCCCCAGACCGGATCCCGACACCCGGCCGGGTCCGCCGGGGTTTCCCCGTACTGGCACGGAAAATCGGCACCCCCGCCGCAAAGCCGAAACCCACCACCGCCGGCCCCGGCCGCCCGACGGGCACGACCCGGCCACCGCGCACACGCCACCCAGCCGGTAAGAAGACCGGCACAAGCCATGAACGAGCGACATCGAAAACACCCGACCATGATCACTAATGGTTAAATCTTAAGCAAGCGGCGCGATGCAAAATCGAGGCATCAACCCAAGCCACCGCCGCTTGACCTCCCGGCAGGTCCCTGATTTCCTCCGGGGACCGACCGAGGAGAGAGCACACCCCCGCAACCCCACCACCCCAAACCCCAACCCGCCCCACCAACAACAGCACCCACGCGAACCCGGCATCTCTCTCCGAGAGAAGGGCCTCCGCCGGAGGCGAGATCTTGAAACTGCAACCCACCCCACCAACGTAACGGGTGGGCCGTGCCCCTATGTCTTCCGTCAAGTCTGGGCTGCTCGCTGTAACGGGCATGTGGGTGGGTGTTGCTCGGGTTATGTGGTGGCGGTGTGGGGCGTGTAGAGCGTGGCGTTGCGGAGCATGGCGTGGAGGACGTTGATGCGTCTGCGGGCGAGGCGGATGATTGCTTGGGTGTGGGTTTTGCCTGCGGCGCGGTGTTTGTCGTAGTAGGCGCGGGAGTCGGGGTCGGCCAGGGCGGCGAAGGCGGAGAGGAACATGGCGCGTTTGAGCTGCCGGTTTCCGCGTCTGGGTGCGTGTTCGCCGCGGATGGAGCTGCCGGAGGACTTGGTGACCGGGGCAAGTCCTGCGTAGGAGGCGAGGTGGTCGGCGGTGGGGAAGGTGGCGGCGTCGCCGACGGTGGTCAGGATGGTCGCGGCGGTCCTGATCCCGATGCCGGGCATCGAGGTCAGGAGCGGGGAAAGAGGGTGGGCCTCCAGCAGGGCACTGAGCTGTCCCTCGAGCGTGCGGCGTTGGGCGAGGATCTCGGTCAGCTGGCGGGCGAGGGAGGGGATGGACGAGGGGCTGCGGCCCGGGTGCCGGGCACCACGACCGTCTGTTCTGCGAGGGCCTCGGCGATCTCCTCGGCCAGGCGCTCGGCCAGGCGCGGGGCCAGGGGTTTCAGGAGTTTGACGATGCGTCGGGTGCCGGCCTCGGCGAGCAGTTCAGGGGAGCCGTACCGGGCGAGTAGCGCGAGGACGGCCTGGTGCTGGATGCGTGGGCCCAGGACGCGTTCGAGGGAGGGGTGGATCTGGGTGAGCAGGCCGCGCAGCCGATTGGAGGTGCGGGTCGACTCGCCCGCGAGGTCCTGGTCGAACCCGACGAGCATGGCCAGTTCCGCCTCGGTCTCATCGAGCACGGTCAGGGTGCGCAGCGCCCTGGGTGCGGTGCGGGCGACGTCGGCGATCACGGCGGCGTCGCGGGCGTCGGTCTTGGCCTCGCCCTCGTAGAGGTCCGCGGCGCGGCGCATGGCCAGGCCGGGCAGGTAGGCGACCTGGCAGCCGACGTCGCGGGCGACGCTCAGCGGCAGCGCGCCGATGTTCGCGGGCTGATCGACGATCACCAGGACGGTGGCGAACTTCGCGATCAGCTTCTCGAACAGGGCGCGCAGTTTCGGTTCGGTGTTCGGCAGGCGCTTGTCGTAGACGGTCTTGCCGGCCGGGGTCAGCCCGTGGGCGTGGTGCTCGCCCTTGCCCACGTCCAGGCCGAGGAAGACCCCGATACCGCTGGTGTCGTACACGCTCGCCGCCTTCTACTTCGCATGGCCCTGGCCTCGACCATCGCACCGCAGCCGGCAACCACGTTACACAGGCCGCCCCGAGAAAACGCCCGGCGTTGCGCCGGGCACGGGATGCGGACCAGGCCCCTTATCAGCGGTCAGGCAGTGCTCCAAAACCCGGCGGCAACACGCCCAAGGCCATAGACACGGCAGGGTGGCAGAGCCATACCGGGCCCGGAGGCCAGGCGCCCCCATTGCGGGGACACGTAAAAGGTAACGGGTGGTCAGACGAACCAGGCGACGCGAAGCGGCCGCCCACACCACGACGACCACCCAACCGATCATCAACGCGCAGCAAATAGCCCGTCTGGCAGCGCCCGATGTTCCTCAGGGTCTCGGTGATCAGGCGGCCTCCTCGTAGTCGTACACGCTCACTGGTATGCGAGCCGTCGTCAGCCGGGCCGTGATCAGCGGCTCGACGCGTTCCCAGTTGCCTCCGGCCAGGCCGCAGCCGATGCGGGGCATGTGCACGCTGACGGCGAGGTCCCGGGCTTCGGCGGCAAGTTGGGCCAGCGCAGTGTCTATTGCGTCGTAGCGGACGGGCGGGCCATTGCTGCCGGTGCGTATGCCGTGCTGGCCAACCATGTTGGCCACCCAGACATACTGCTCGACCTGAACCACCTGCACCGCGCCGAGGGCGAAGCCGCTGCTTGCTCGGTCGCGATGCCAGCGGCGGTACTCCTGCTCCGGCTTTGGCCAGCGCTTCGAGACCGCCAGCACGAAGCCTTTGCCCCACCCGCCGGCGTCGTTGCAGACGTGCGCGATCAGCTTTCTACCTTTGCCGTGGGGCGAGGTGGCGTCGCCCTTCAGGTACGTGATCCCCGTGAGTTCGTTCATGGAGATCACGCTAGCCGCGACCACCGACAAAAACCGCAATCCTCCGGAAACCGACGGTGAAGGTGGTCGGGGCGGGGTGGATCTGCTCGCTTTCGTGGAGCGGGTCGCCGCAGGACGAGCTGCCGATGCCGCATTGGTCCTGGTCGAGGTGGACGTGGATGCGGCCGTCGGGGCGCAGGTCGCTTCGGTGCTGGGCGGCTTCGAGGGCTCGGGTGCTCCACGGACGCGCCGTCAGGTTCGTGGTCGGGGCGGCGAGGACTTCCAGTCCGCTCACTGCGTCGTCGTCGGCGGCGTCCTCGGTGGCGCCGTTAACTGGGGTGAACTGGGCCCAACGTACGGCGCGGCGGTTGCCGTTTTCCTGGGGGCGCACGTACGGGGTCTGCATCCCTGCCACGGACGCGCGGAATCTGCCGACGCGCGCGTCGTTGCCGGTGTCGCGGTATGCCTCGCCTGGGCCTTCGCCGAACCATTCCACCTGGTCGAGGGTGGCGGGGAGTGTCAGGGCGACGCCTCGGCGCGGGAGGGTGCAGGGCCATTGGCCGTACGGATCGAGCTCGACCGTCAGCCACAGGGTGCCGTCTTCGGCTGTCGTCCAGCGGTACTTCACGTCCATGCCGTGGTCGACGCCTGCGGCTGCGACCCGCGCGCGGACGACGAGGCCGGATTCGCTCGGCTCGACGCTCAAAGTCTTGTGCCGCATGCGATGCAGTCCTGCGTGGCGCCAGGCCGCGGCGAGCGGGGTGGCGTACAGGCTGCGCTCGTCGTTGTCGATCGGGGCGCGCCAGAGGTCGAGGCGGGGGCCGTCGACGTCGATTCCGGCGATGCTGCGGAGCACGCCGCTGTGCGCGTCGAAGGTGGCGTCGCCGAGGTGGATCGAGTCGGCGGCGACGCGGGCTGGGGTGGCCGGGGCGGGGCGCGATGGCGACGCGGCTGCGGGCTCGTTCGTTCGCGCTTGGGCCCAGGTGACTTCGTGTCCGGCTTCAGCCCACGCCTCGTCTGCGCGGAGCGAGCCGGAGATGGTGAGCCAGCGCTCGCCTGTGGGCTTCGCCGCCGGCAACTCCGGCCAATGCACGGTGGCTTCGGATCCGGGCGCGACGGGCGACAGTTCGAGCACGCCCTGCGCGACGAGGACGCCGTCGTCCTCCGCGCGCCACGTCCAAGCCAGGTAGCCGGTGTCGCGGCTGTGGTGCCGGTTGGCGATCGTCAGCGTCCGCGCGTCCGCGTCGCAGAGTACGCGCACAGGTTCGCTGATCCGCTTGTAGTCCAGCAGGCCCGGGGATGGGGTGCGGTCGGGGAAGACGAGGCCGTCCGCCACGAAGTTGCCGTCGTGGACCTCCTCGCCGAAGTCTCCGCCGTACGCGAAATACGTCGTGCCATCCGCCGCTGTCTGCTCGATCCCATGGTCGATCCACTCCCAAACGAAGCCGCCTGCGAGCCTCGGATACTCGTCGAACAGGTCACGGTACTCGCGCAGCCCACCCGGACCGTTGCCCATGGCGTGGGCGTACTCGCACAGCATGAACGGCAGTCTGCGGCGGTGCGCGTCGTCGGCCGGGTCTTCGGGCGGCGGCTCTTCCTGCTGCCCGCGCAGCCTCACAGAGTCAGGGCCCGTATACATCTCGGAGAAGACGTCGACGTAGGCGCAGCTGGCGCGGTCGCCTTCGTAGTGGATCAGCCTGCTGCCGTCGCGGTTGCGGATCCACTTTGCCATGGCCGCGAGGTTCTCGCCGACGCCGGACTCGTTGCCCAGCGACCACATGACGATCGACGGGTGGTTCTTGTCACGCTCGACCATGCGCTCCGCGCGATCCAGATACGCCTCGCGCCAGGCAGCGTCGTCGCTCGGGTTGCCGCGCCAGCCGACCAGCTCGAAGCCGTGCGTCTCGAGGTCGCATTCGTCGATCACCCACAGGCCGTAAGTGTCGCAGAGTTCGAGGAAGTCGGGATGCGGCGGGTAGTGGCTGGCGCGTACGGCGTTGATGTTGTGCCGCTTCATCATCAGTACGTCTTCGAGCATGGTCGCCCGGTCCAGTGTGCGGCCGGTGCGCGGGTGCCATTCGTGCCGGTTGACGCCGCGGAACGTGATCGGCTTACCGTTGACGAGGATCCGTCCGCCGTCGTCGACGGCCACGCTGCGGAAGCCGATGCGCAGAAGTATCCGCTCGCCGTCGGCGGCGAGTTCGGCCTCGTATAGGCGCGGCGTCTCGTCCGACCAGGGCTCGACGTCCGGGCACACGTGCGGGCCGGCCGGGTCCGCGTCCAGGATCCCGAGTTCGGGCACTGACAACGTGGCGGGGCCGCTGACGTCCACACGGAGTGTTCCGGCGCCGGACTCGGCGTCGAAGTCGGCGTGGATGAAGAAATCTGCGATTCCGCACGGGATGATCCGGACGGACCGGAAGATCCCCGACAGCCACCACATGTCCTGGTCTTCGAGATAGCTCCCGGCAGACCACTGATGCACCCGCACGGCCAGGACGTTGCGTCCCGGGCGCAGGGTGCCGGAGACGTCGAACTCGGTGGGCAGCCGACTTCCCTTACCGTCACCGAGCAGGATCCCGTTGAGCCACACGGCGAAACACGAGTCGACACCTTCGAAGCGCAGCACCGCTCCCCGATGAATCGGGAAGTCGTCCGGCACCTCGAAGACGCGGCGGTACTCGCCGGTCGGGTTCTCATCGGGCACACGTGGCGGGTCGACAGGGAACGGGTAGACGATGTTCGTGTAGGCCGGGGTGCCGTGCCCTTGCAGCTGCCACAGCGCGGGGACGGGCAGATCGGTCCAGCCGTCGGCTCCCTCGCCCTCGGCGAAGTCCTCCGCCTCGAAGCCCGCCGTGACGTCGCTGAGGCCTCCGGCCAACCGGAACCGCCATGGCCCGTCGAGGTCGATGCCGGGCAGGCTCGTTTCGAAGAAGGCGCGCGCGGGCCGCCGTCCCCGGCCTGGCTGCCGGGACTCGACGTAGCTGAAGTCCGCGTCCTCGGAGCCCACCATCGACCCGTCCCTTCATGTGCGCCTGTGTTCGATCGCGTGCGGATCTTAGCGAGCGGCATACTAGGAGCACAATCAGAACAGGAACTTCGCGCCGTCCTTATCCGGCAGTTCCGGCAGCTCAAGCGGCTAGGGCCGCTCCGGCGGCTCAGGCGGGGCCCACTTGGCCACGGCGGCCATCTGGCGCAGCATGAACCCGGAGCCGAGGTGGCCGGCGAGGCTGATGGCCCCGTTGCGCAGGGCGGTTCCGAGCGGTGCGTGCAGCTGCTGCATCCGGCCAGCGCGCGCGGACTGCCGGGCGATCGAGACGGTGCGGGCGCGGCGGGCCACGGTGTAGGCGTTCAGGGCCATGGCCACGTCGAGGCCGCCGCCGCCGTCCTCCGCCTCGAGTTCGTGGGCGAGCACCACTGCGTCCTCGATCGCCTGGCAGCCGCCCTGGCCGAGGTTGGGCGTCATCGCGTGCGCGGCGTCTCCGACGAAGGCGACCCGGCCGGAGTGGTACGCCGACAACGGCTTGTCGAGCCAGTAGATGTCGTTGCGTAGCAGCGCTTCTCGCGGCGTGCGGCGGATCAGGTCGGGGATCGGCGAGTGCCAGTCGGCGAAGCGTTCGAGCAGTGCCGCGTGCTCGTCGGCGAACTTCGTGCCTTCCGGAAGGTTCGCGGTCGCGTAGCAGTACAGGCGGCCGCCGGGTAGCGGGACGATGCCGAAGACCGCGCCGCGGCCCCAGGTCTCACTGGGTTCGACCTTCGTGTGGCTGCCAGCCTCGACGATCATGCGCCAAGCGGTGAAGCCCGCGTAGACCGGGCCGGGATGTTCAGGGAAGAGGGCTTCGCGGATCGGCGAGCGGATGCCGTCGGCCGCGACGACGAGGTCGGCGCTCTTCTCGCCCTGTTTCGTGCGCACGCGCGCCAGGCGGGTCTCGTCGCCCGGCAGCACCTCCTCGACCGACGTGTCGAGGTGGATGGCCGCCTGCGGGAGCTGGGAACGCAAGGCGTCGATCAGCTCCGGGCGCGGCACCACGACGAGCGGACGGCCGAAGGCTTTTGCGACGGCGCCGAGGTCGGTGCGCACGAGCCAGCGGCCGTCGGGCCGGCGTACTCCGCCGGAGCCCTGAATCACCGCGGCCTGGTCGATCCACTCGCGCATACCGAGGCTGTCGAGCGCTTTCACGGCGTTCGGGGCGAGGGCGATTCCGGCGCCGACGGGCTCGAGGACGGGGGCGCGCTCGTAGACGTCGACCCGCCAGCCACGGCGGCGCAGGGCGACGGCGGCGGTGAGCCCGCTGATGCCCGCGCCGACGACGATCGCGGTGCCGGCCCGGCTGCTGCCCGCGACCGTGGGCCCGCTCGGCCTCGCGCCGCGGGTATCCCCGACTGCCATCGGACCGTCCTCTCGTTTTTCCTACTACAGGTGTAGTAGGAACACTACACCTGTAGTAGGCCGGTTACCATAGACGGGTGACTGCGACACCGCGCTCCCGGGCCGAAATCGTCGGCGACACGGCGATCGCGGTGCTCGCCGCGCAGGGCGCGCGCGGCCTGACCCACCGCGCCGTGGACCGGGCGGCAGGCCTGCCGCCGGGCTCCACATCCAACCATGCCCGCACCCGTGAGGCACTGCTGACCTGCGCGTTGACGCGCATCACCGAGCTCGAGGCGGCGGATGCGGCAGCAGCCACGGCCGGCCAGCCCGTATTCGACACGGGAGGGGACGTGCGGACCGCGCTCGCCGCACCGATCGCGGCCATGCTGTATCGCGGCCTGAGCCGCGGCCGGACCCGGCTGCTCGCCCGCTACGAACTGGCGCTGGAGTCCACCCGCCGGCCCGCCCTGCGCGCCCTGTACGACGAGGCGTCGCTGCCGTTCCGAGGGCCGGTTGCGGCCATGCTCGCGGCCTCGGGTTCCGCAGAGCCGCAGCGACATGCCAAGATGTTGATCGCTTGGTGCGAGGGCGTTCAGTTCGACGCCATCGCCGGGGCGGGCGCCGCGACGCCGCCTGCCGAGGCGGAGCTGCGGACCGGCCTCGAGGAACTGCTGCGCGGCATGCTGGGGACCGGTCGGGAATCCAGCGCGATACAAGGAGTCGACAGGTGAATGCTGTAACCGGGCAGGCCGAATCCGTCGTGGCCGAACTCGAGCGGTTCTTCACGGAGCAGGGCGCGGGCGAGTACCTCGGCGAGCCGGTGACTCAGGCTGCTCACATGCTCCAGGCCGCGGCCTGCGCGCAGGCGGAGGGGGCGGGTGACGCACTCGTCGCCGCGGCGCTACTGCACGACGTCGGCCACTTCACTGGCACGATCAGCGGGGCGCAGCTGATGGAGGGCACTGACAATCGGCACAGCCACGCGGGCGCGGACTGGCTCGCGACGTGGTTCCCGGAGTCAGTGACCGAGCCGGTGCGGCTGCACGTGGCGGCCAAGCGCTACCTATGCGCGGTCGAGCCGAGCTACTTCGACCGGCTCTCCGAGGCGTCCGTCTACACCCTCAACGTCCAGGGTGGTCCGATGTCGGCCGAGGAGGCCGCGGCGTTCGAGGCCGGCCCGTACGCCGAACAGGCCGTCGCGCTTCGTCGCTGGGACGAGGCCGCGAAGGACCCGGACGCCGACGTGCCGGAGTTCGCCCACTATCGCGGGCTGCTGGCCGCGCTCGTGCGTCGCCCGGGTACCGGCGAGAGCGTCAGCGGCTGAGGATTGCCTCGACTTCTGCGGCGAACTCCGATGGCGAGATCGGCTTGTCGTCCGGCGTGAACAGCTCCACGAACGTGCCGTCGACGAACGCCGTGGGTACGCCGGCCTGGCCTTCCACCTCGGCCGCCGCCCACGCGACCTTGAGCGCGGCCAGGGACGCCGCGCCCGCCTCGACCGCCCACGGCCGGTAGGTGTTCGCGGCCAGATCCGCGCGCAGCGCCTCGAGGTGGAGCACGGGCGCCCGCTTCGCGATCTCGATCAACGTATCCTGATTCGCCAGGCCGGCGCTGCCGTTTTGCCGCCGGTACGCCAGGATGGCCGAGCGGAGCGCCCGGAACTCCTGGATCCCTTGCCGCGCAGCCCATCCGAGCGCGGCGAGGGCGCAGGTCGACGGGCCCGCCGCGTCGCCGCGGTCGAGGAAGTTCGCGACCTGATAGCGCACCCGCAGCACGCCGCGGTCGGCCAGTTCGGTGATGGCCGCGCCGAGGTCGTGCTCGACGTCGGCGCTGTAGGAGCAGCGCATGTCCTCGAACAGGTCGAGCACGTGCGTAGCGGCCGGATCGCCGTAGACGACGGCGTTGGCCAGGGTCCCCTCATGGGTCATGGAAGGACTTTAGCGGTGCGGACGGCCCGCCTCACGGTCCCCGGCGGCCCGCGGCATATAGTCGATCTCGACCGGGCCCATCAAGGGGCGCCGGGCCTGAGCCGTCCCGAGAGGTCGAGTCCGTGAGCGAGTCCACCACCCCCGCAGCCGCGCCGGCCGTCGCCCGTCCGTCCGCCGCCGGTGCCGACGACGAGCACGCGGTGGCCGTGGTCCGCATGCGCCGCTCCAGCCTCGGCGCGCTGTTCCTGCTGGTGATCCAGGCGATCCTGGGCATGTGCGCGGCCCTGTACGGCCCGCTGCCGCACGCCGACAAGGGCAAGGGCCTGCTCGCCTCCTTCGGCGACTCCGTCACCAAGGGCCCGGCGTCGGTCGCGATGCACGCCGGGTTCGGCATGCTGCTGTTCATCGGCGCGTGCCTGGTGGTCGTCTTCGGTCTCACCGTGCGCTACACGGCCGTGCGGATCGCCTCGGTGCTCGGCTGGCTGTGCATCGCCGGCGCGGCCGTGGCGGGCGCGGCGTCCGTGAACGCCGGTGGCGCGAAGGCAGACTCGCTGACGATGGCTGTGCTCACCTTCGTCGCCATGGCGTGCTACGGCGTGAACCTCTACGTGCTCGGCGAAAAGCGCTAGCCCAGCAGCACGGCCACTCGGCCGGTGGTGCTGCCCGCGCCGAGCGCCGCGAGGGCTTCCGGGGCGCGCTCCAGTCCGACTCGCTCGCTGATCAATGGCTTGACGACGCCCTGATCAGCGAGCGCGCAGAGCTCCTCGTGGGCGGCCACGATCGATGCCGGGTCACGCAGCTTGTACAGGCCCCAGTGCAGCCCGAGGATCGAGTAGTTCTTCACCAGCGCGTGGTTGAGCGGCGGCGCCGGCACGGTGCCGCCGGCGAAACCGACCACCACGATCCGGCCCTCGAACGCGATGCACTTGGTCGAGCCCGCGAACGCAGCGCCGCCGACCGGGTCGAAGACCACATCCGCTCCCCTGCCGCCGGTGGCCTCCTTGACCGCGCCGACGAAATCCTCAGTTGTGCGGTCCACCACCAGATCAGCGCCCAGTTCGCGAGCGACCTGCGCCTTCTCCGGGCCGCCGACGACGCCGATCACCCGGGCCCCGGCCGCCTTCGCCAGTTGCACGGTCGCACTGCCGACGCCTCCGGCCGCAGCGTGTACGAGCACTGTTTCGCCCGGCTTGAGACCGGCCCGCCGGTGCAGCGCGAACCACGCGGTCTGATACGCGATGTGCAGCGCGGCCGCCTCGGCGTCGTCGAGCGATTCCGGGGCGTCGAACGCCTCGGCGGTGTGCATCAGCGTGAAGTCGGCGAGCGCGCCGTGCGGGAGCACCGGGTTGCCGATCACGCGGCTGCCCACGCGGCCCGGGTCCACCCCGTCGCCGACGGCCGTGACTTCGCCGCAGAGCTCGACGCCCGGGGTGAACGGCAGCTCGGGGCGGATCTGGTAATCCCCGCGGCATAGCAGCACGTCCGGGAAGTTCAGCGCCGCCGCGCGCACCCGGACCAGCATCTGGCCCGGGCCCGGCTCGGGCACGGGGATCTCGGCGAGGCTCAGCACCTTCTCCGGCTCGCCTTGCGCGAGCGCCTGCCAGGCCCTCATCCGGCCCGCCTCCTTCTTCTTGGACCGGGCTCAGAACGAGCCGTCGGCCACGTCCATCAGGGCATTGTCGGTGTGCTCGAGCACCGAGCGGCGCGCGCTGAGCTCGGGCAGCACCGTCGTGGTGAAGAAGCAGGCCACGGCGAGCTTGCCGCGGTAGAAGTCGGCGTCAGCACCCTGATCGGCGCCGGAATCCAGGGCCTCGACCGCGACCGCGGCCTGCCGGGTCAGCAGCCAGCCGACGAGCAGATCGCCGACGCTCATCAGCAGCCTGGTGGTGTTCTGCCCGACCAGGTACACCTGCTCGGCGTCCTCGCGCGAGCCCCGGCTCCACTCGCTCAGCGTCGCGACCATGGCGCGCACGTCGGCGAGCGCGGCGGCGAGGTGCCCACGCTCGGTCTTGAGCCGGTCCTCGCCCT
This sequence comes from Actinospica robiniae DSM 44927, assembly GCF_000504285.1. Taxonomy (NCBI): domain Bacteria; kingdom Bacillati; phylum Actinomycetota; class Actinomycetes; order Catenulisporales; family Actinospicaceae; genus Actinospica; species Actinospica robiniae. The sequence continues at coordinate 13,398 of NZ_KI632511.1, forward strand.
CGACCGAGGCGAGGAAGTCGTCGATCTCGCCGCTCAGCGTGGTCCACGCGACCTGGCGGTCACGCACGATCTTGCGGAAGAAGAAGTCCTGGCCCTGGATGCCGGTGGTGCCCTCGTAGAGGGTGTCGATCTTCGTGTCCCGGATGTACTGCTCGATCGGGTAGTCCTGCAGGAAGCCGGATCCGCCGAAGATCTGCAAGGCCGTGGCCAGCTGCGCGTAGGAACGCTCCGATCCGAAGCCCTTCACCACCGGGAGAAGCAGATCATTGACACTGTGGGCCAGCGCGGCGGCCTCGTCCTGGCCGTCGAGCTCTGCGATGGTGGCGCGGTCGAGCCAGGCGGCGGTGTAGATGTACAGCGCCCGCAAGCCTTCCGCGTACGCCTTGAGGCCCATCAGCATATTGCGGACGTCGGGGTGGCGGTCGATGGTGACGCGCGGAGCGGTCTTGTCCGCGGCCCGGGTCAGATCAGCGCCCTGCACACGGGTCCGGGCGTAATCCAGGGCATTGAGATAGCCGCTGGAGAGCGCGGCGATCGCCTTGACCCCCACCTGCATCCTGGCGAACTCGATCACCTTGAACATCTGCGCGATGCCGTCGTGCACCTCGCCCAGCAGGACGCCGACCGCGGGCCGGTCCTGGCCGAAGGTCAGCTCGCAGGTGGTGGAGACCTTCAGGCCCATCTTCTTCTCGACGTTGGTGGCATAGACGCCGTTGCGCTCGCCGAGTTCGCCGGTGGCAGGGTCGAAGTGGTACTTGGGCACGAGGAACAGCGACAGTCCCTTGGTCCCGGGGCCGGCGCCCTCGGGACGGGCCAGCACGTAGTGCATGATGTTCTCTTCGAGGTCGTGCTCACCTGAGGTGATGAACCTCTTGACGCCGGTGATGTGCCAGGTGCCGTCCTCCTGGCGCAACGCCCTGGTCACGCCGGCGCCGACGTCGGAACCGGCGTCCGGCTCGGTCAGCACCATACTGGCGCCCCACCCGCGCTCCACCATGAGTTCGGCCGTGCGCTGCTGCTCAGGCGTGCCGATCTGGTGCAGCAGGCCGGCGAACGCGGGTCCGCCGCCGAACATGAACACCGCGGCCTGCGCGCCCTGCACGAGTTCCACCAGCGACCACCACAGCGCACGCGGCGCGGGGCTGCCGCCGAGTTCGGCCGGGATGTCCAGGCGCCAGTACTCGGCGTCCATGTAGGCGCGGTAGGAGCGGCGGAAGGCCTCGGGCATCGCGACCGCGCGGGCCGCCGGGTCATAGACCGGCGGCGTGCGGTCGGCGGCGGCGTAGGACTCGGCGATCGGGCCGACGGCGAGCCGTTCCACCTCGGTCAGCAGGTCCCGCGCGCCGTCCGCGTCGTGGTCGGCGAAGGGGCCGCGACCGAGCACCTCGGCGGTGTCGAAGACCTCGAACAGGTTGAAGCGCAGGTCGCGTAGATTGCTTCGGTAGTGGCTCATGACGCCCTTTCCTGATGATGGCCGGGTTGGGGCCGCTTGGCTGCGAACAGCGCGGCCAGCCGGCTCGCGGTCTCGTCCGCCGAGGTGTGGTGGATCACCGTCATACCCAGCTCTTCGGCCGGGCGCAGGTTGCCGCGGAGATCGTCGACGAAGACGCACTGGGCCGGCGGCACTCCGATCGCGTCCGCGCCGAGCCGGTAGATCTCCGGCCGCGGCTTGCGCACGCCGACCTCGCCGGAGATCACGACGCCGTCGAACATCTCGGCGATCAGTTCGCGCGGGTATCCGGACGGGCCCCAGGAGTTGGAGACCAGGCCGGTGGCGGCGCCCGCCTGCCGGGCCGCGCGCACGGCGGCGATCATCCGTTCGTCCACGCGGACACCGGCCATCAGCCTTCTGATCAGGCCGTCCGCGGCCACGCCGAGGAGCGCGGCCAGGCCGCGCTCGAACTCGGCCGGGTCCGCCGCGCCGGTTTCGAGGCCGTCGAGCAGGGCGCGGGCGCCGGCGTCGTGGCGCAAGAGCCGGGCCACGGCGTCCGCGGCGAGCCCTTCGGCTTCGGCGAACGCGGCGAAGGAGGCGAAGACGTCCGTCGTCATCACCCCGCCCCAGTCGACCAGCAGGCCTGCGTACTCGGGCGCGGCCGTCGGCACCTCGTCGAGCACTGTGTGCGGCACTGCGGACTCCCTTGGCTAAGCGCTCGCTTAGTATCCCGAGTGGCCCGGCCCGGCGTCAAGAACCCGGGTGGAACTAACCGAACGATCGTGCTCTAATAGCGGTATGGGCAAGGGTGAGCAGACCCGGATGGCGGTGCTGACGCAGGCCGCGGAGGTGGCCGCGCGCCAGGGCCTCGGCGCTTTGACCATCGGCGACCTCGCCGCGCGCACGCACCTGTCCAAGTCGGGCCTGTTCGCGCATTTCCACTCCAAAGAGGCGCTGCAGCTCGACGTGCTGGCCTACGCCCGGGACCGGTTCGTGGACGAGGTGATCCGCCCGGCCACCCACACCTCGCGCGGTCTGGCCCGGGTGCGCGCCCTGTTCGAGCACTGGGCCGAGATCGGCGCGCACGGCAAGGCCGAGTGCCTGTTCACCTCGGCCGCGATGGAGTTCGACGACCAGCCCGGTCCGGTACGCGACCAGCTCGTGCGCGACCACCGGGACCTGATGGACTCGATCGCGCAGATGTTCCGCACCGGGATCGCCGAGGGCGAGTTCCGCGCGGACGCCGACCCCGAGCAGTTCGCCTTCGAGCTGCACGGCATCATGCTCGCCTACTTCCACGCTTACCGGCTGCTGAACGATCCGCGGGCGGACGAGCGTGCCCGGCGCGCCTTCGAGGCCGCCCTCGCGGACTGCCTCGTCGCGCCGCAGGAACAGACGCAACAGACGCCCGACGCCACGCCCGCAGCGGCGCAGGCCCGCTGACCCCCGAGCAAGGAGAGATCCGTGAATCCGTCGCCAGAAAAAAGCACGATCGTTCGTTCTTCTGCGCAGGCACGGATAGATCGGATACGCCCGGTCTTCGGAGCGCTCGAACGCGCGGCGCCCGGCCTCGGCTCCCGGTGGGCCTGGCGGCTGTGGTGCACACCGACCCGGCCCAGCCCAGCTGCGGTGGCCAAGTCGCGGGCGGCGGGCACGGGCGAAGTGCTCCGGCTACCGGTGGAGCTACCCGACTGGACCGGGCCGCGCCCGGTCGGACGTGACGGGAAGACCAAGCCACCGCTGCATGCCGAGATCGCCGTGGAGCTGCTCGGTCCGGCCGGCGGCCCGCTCGTCTACCTGCTGCACGGGTGGAGCGGCTGGCGCGGCCAGTTCGCACCGATCGGCCGGGCGCTGGCCGCGTCCGGGTATCGCGTGGTGCTGATCGACGCGCCCAGCCACGGCGACTCGGATCCCGGCACGCTCGGGCCGGGCCTGTCCATGCCGCCGGACTTCACCTTCGCGCTCACCGCGGCCGTCGAGCGCTTCGGCCCGGCGCACGCCGTGATCGGCCACTCGCTCGGCGGCGGCTGCGTCGCGCTCGCCCTGGTCGAAGGGCTCAAGGCCGAGCGCGTCGTGTTCATCTCCCCCGCCGCCGACCCCATCGGCTTCACCCGCCAGCTGGCCCGGATGCTCGGCTTCGGCGACCGCATCAGGACCCGCATGCTCGAACGCGGACGCCGCCGGATCGGCTTGGACGCGGCCGATTTCGTCGTTCCGCCCCTCGCCGCCGGCCGCACCGATCTGCCGCCGGCCCTGATCGTGCACGACCGCGACGACCCGACCGTCCCGGTGGCGGCCGGACTCTCGCTGGCCGGCTCCTGGCGTGAGTCCCGGATGATCGAGACCGCAGGGCTCGGACACAACCGGCTGCTGCGGGACGAGGCGGTGATCGAGGCCGTGGTCGCGTTCGTCGACGATCCGCGGGCAACCGGCCCGGCAGGCCGGAAAGCGCGCTCCCACGTGGGCGGATAGCCGCCGGCCGGCGCCGCCCGAGGAACCGCCCGGGGTTGCGGAACCAGAATACTGGTTCCGAAACCGCGCCGAGGCGTTGACCTCCGTTCCCGTCGTTCTCATAATCCCGGCAGGTACCCACCCACCGAGCGGGGTTCCGGCCGTAGGTCTCCGTAAACGTTTACGGAGCCCGGGGCCCGCTCAGAGTAGATCGGAACGACGGTGTTTCGAACCCGCTTCACCGCCCGGTCGGCCCCCGACCGGACCGTCAGAACCCGCATATCCGCACCCGCGCTCCGGCGCGTGGCCGCGGTCATCGCCGCGATCTCGCTCGGTCTGCTGACCGACGTCTTCGCCCTCGGCACCTCCGCCTCGGCCACCACCGTCCCCGGTCCCCCGTCGGGCTGGTCCACGGTGTTCAGCGACAGCTTCTCCGGCTCGTCCGGCAGCGGCATCGACTCGCAGTGGATGTACGACACCGGCGCCGGCTCCACCTTCGGCACCGGCGAGATCGAGACGATGACGAACTCGACCTCGAACGTGCACCAGGACGGCGCCGGGCACCTGGACATCACCGCTCTCGGGAGCGGCGGCAACTGGACCTCCGGCCGCGTGCAGACCACCAGCGCCAACGTCGGCGCCCCGGCCGGCGGCGAGCTCGAGGTGACCGCCTCGATCCAGCAGCCCACCGGCGGCCTCGGCTACTGGCCGGCGTTCTGGATGCTCGGGCCCGGCCAGTGGCCGGAGAACGGCGAGATCGACATCATGGAGGATGTCAACGCCCTGTCCGAGGTGTCCGGGACCATCCACTGCGGCACCGACCCGGGCGGCCCGTGCAACGAGTCCAACGGCATCGGCAGCGGCCTGCGCGCCTGCTCCGGCTGCCAGTCCGGCTTCCACACCTACACGATGATCCTGAACCGGACCAACACCTCCGCCGAGTCGATCACCTTCTACCTCGACGGCGCGTCCTACTTCACGGTCAACGAGAGCCAGGTCGGCACCAGCACCTGGCAGGCGGCGTTCGACCACAACCTCTCGATCATCCTCGACCTGGCGATGGGCGGCGGCTACCCGAACGGGGTGTGCGGCTGCACCAGTCCGACCGGCGCCACGAGCTCCGGCGGCACCATGAGCGTGGCCTACGTCGCGGCCTACTCCACCAGCAGCGGTAGCAGCGGTGGCGGGGGCGGCGGCGGCACCGGCGCTTCCGGGACCGGCCCGATCACCGGCTACCAGGGCCTGTGCCTGGACGACCGCAGCGCCAGCACCGCGCTGTACAACCCGGTGCAGGTCTACACCTGCAACGGCACCGCGGCCCAGCAGTGGAGCGTCGTGCAGGCGGGCAGCCTGATCAAGGTCTTCGGCATGTGCTTGGACGTCGATGCGGCCGGCACAGCCGATGGCACGAAGGTGGATCTCTACACCTGCAACGGCACAGGTTCGCAGGTGTTCATCCCGGAATCGAACGGCGAGCTCTACAATCCACAATCGAATAAGTGTCTTGACGACACTGCGTACGGTGGATCGGGCACGCAGCTGCAGATCTGGGACTGCGCCGACACCGCCAACCAGCAGTGGAAGCTGCCCTGATCACAGGGCTGAGCCCGGACTCCGCGTCCGATAGCGTCCGATAGAGCGTCGGCCCCCTCGAGACCCCCGCGTCCCGAGGGGGCCGACGCGCCGGGTCCGCACGGGAGTGGTTGACTGAGAGCCATGGCGAAATCCTCCGCGGACCTGCGCGTCGGCCTCATCGGCTTCGGCACGGCCGGACGCTTCTTCCACGCCCCGCTGCTGACCACCACGCCCGGCCTCGCGCTGACCGCGATCGTCACCTCCGACCCGGAGCGGGGCGGCCAGGCGGTCGCGGCCTACCCGGGCGTGACCATCGTGGGCAAGCCGCAGGATCTGTGGGCACTCGGCCTGGACCTGGTCGTGGTGGCCTCGCCCAACAAGACGCATGCGGCGCTGGCCGAAGCAGCGCTGGAGGCCGGGTCCGCGGTGGTCGTGGACAAGCCGTTCGCGGTCACCTCGGATCAGGGCCGGGCGCTGATGGCGGCGGCGGACCGCCACGGCAGGCTGCTCAGCGTCTTCCAGAACCGCCGTTGGGACGGCGACTTCCGCACGGTCGCGCACCTGATCGAGGCCGACCGGCTCGGCGAGGTCCGCCGGTTCGAGTCGCGCTTCGAGCGCTGGCGCCCGCAGCTCAAGGGCGGCTGGCGGGAGCAGGGCGACCGGGCCGAGGCCGGCGGGCTGCTTTACGATCTCGGCAGCCACCTCGTCGACCAGGCGCTCACGCTCTTCGGCGCGGCCACCCACGTCTACGCCGAGGCCGATGTGCGCCGCGCCGGCGCCCAGGCCGATGACGACACTTTCCTCGCGCTCACCCACGCGAACGGCGTCCGCTCGCACCTGTGGGCCAGTGCCACCGCCGCGCAGCTCGGGCCGCGCTTCCGCGTGCTCGGGAGCAAGGCCGCGTATGTGACGTACGGACTGGACGGCCAGGAAGACGAACTGCGTGCCGGGCGCACTCCTGCGGACGAGGACTTCGGTTCGGTGCCGCCTGAGCGATACGGCGTGCTCGGATCGGTCGACGAGGAGAGCCCGTATCCGACGCTTCCCGGCCGCTACACGGACTATTACGCTCAGATGGCCGAAGCCCTGCGCGGCGACGGCCCCATCCCCGTCGATCCGGCGGACGCCGTCGCGACGCTCGAGGTGATCGAGGCGGCTCGGCGTTCCGCGGATGAAGGACTCGTCATCGAGCTCTGATGCCAGCTGCCGACCCGTCGGGGTGGGCTACTCGTCTCGATTGCGGCCGAAGATCATGCCGATCAGCATGGCCAGCAGCAGTGCACCGAGCGTGTCCTTGCCCGGCGGGTTCGACGTGCTGGCGTTCTCAGAGAACTGAAGCCGGTCGTGGGAGCTGTACGTGTTCGAACCCGACGCGGTGGTGATGCTGATCCACACCGTCCCGGCCGTGTGCGTGGGCACCGTCAGCCTCAGGGTGTCGTCGGAGATCACCTTGTAGTACACGTATGCCGGCCGCGCCGTCACCGTCGACGAGGGCAGACTCAGTAATTTGACTGAGTCCGTTCCGGTGAAGCCGTAGCCCGAGACGGTGACGGTGCCGCCGTCGGTGTCGACCGTCGCCGGGCTGACGCTGCGGATGACCGGATGCGAACTGGCCTCGGCCGGTCCGGCCGCGCTCACGCCGGCGAGGAGGCACAGCCCGGCGAACAGGCGTACCCCGGCGCGGACCGCGGTAGCCCTCGTGTTCCTAGACACCCGCCCATCGTCGGCACGCAGCAGGACCAGCGCCGCCGTACGGCCGCCGTGTCGCGGCACCGATCCCACGAACGAGTGAGGCCGAACCTTCGCCCGCCACCGAAACGTCGGCGATCTACGGTCGCGGTATGGAGACTTCCACCACGACGTTCACTCGTTCGGAGCACGTTGCGATCAGCCCCAAGATCCTCTACTTCGGCACGCCGGTGGTGCTCCTGAGCACCCTGAACGCGGACGGCTCGGCCAATCTCGCGCCCATGTCCTCGGCCTGGGCGCTCGGCCAGAGCATCGTGCTGGGCATCGGCGCGCCCGGCCAGACGGCGCTGAACCTGCGCGAGCGGCCGGAGGTCGTGATCAACATCCCGTCACCGGAACTGTGGCCGCAGGTCGAACGGCTGGCGCCGCTGACGGGACGTCACCCCGTGCCGGAGTCGAAGCGCGGCACGTTCCGCTACGAGCCGGACAAGTTCGGCGCCGCCGAGCTGCGGCCCGAGCCCTCGCAGCTCGTCTCGCCCCCGCGCGTCGCCGAGTGCCCGCTGCAGTTCGAAGCCCGGGCCGAGAAGCTGCACGAGGGCGGCGGCGGCGCGTTCGTCATCGTCGAAGCGACCGTCCTGCGCGTGCATGCCGACCCACGCCTGGTCGTGCCCGGCACGGACCACGTCGACCCGGCCGCGTGGAGCCCGCTCATCTATAACTTCCGGCACTACTTCGGACTCGGCCCCGAGCTCGGACACACGTTCCGGTCGGAGACCCCGCGCGTCACACTGTGAGGCGGCTGCGGCCCGAGGCGACGTGGCGACGGGTGACGCACGGCCGCAGACTCGTTTCATGACCCGAGCACTGATCGTCATCGACGTCCAGGAGTCGTTCGCCTCCCGCCCCCTCTGGCGCCACACCTCCAACCCCGACATCGTGGCCGACGTCAACCAACTCGTCGGCCACGCCCGGGCGCAGGGCGATCTGGTGGTCTGGGTGCTGCACGCCAAGCTCGGCAGCGGCGGACCTTTCGATCCGGAGTCGGGTCTGGTGCGCTACCAGGACGGGCTCGAGCCACTGCCCGGCGAGCCGGAACTGCGCAAGACCTCGCACAACGCCTTCACCACCACCAACCTCGGCCAGATCCTCACCGAGCGCGGCGTGCGCGAGCTCGTGATCTGCGGCATTCAGACCGAGCAGTGCTGCGAGTCCACCGCGCGGCTGGCCTACGACCTGGGCTACAGCGTCACCTTCGTCATCGACGCCACCGCCACCAACCCGATCGCCCACCGCGACCTGCTCGCCGAACTCGGCGGCGAGCAGCCGACCGTCGAGCAGGTCCTGGCCGACCCGCGCACGCTCGGCTCCGACCAGATCCTCGAGCGGGTCGAGTACGCGCTGGCGGGCCGGTTCGCGCGGATCGCCACAGTCGCCGAGGTGGTGACCAAGAAGGCGGACGCCGGGCCGTGGTGAGGGCGCCGGCCCCGCTCTTTGCGCCCGCCCATAAAAGTGATATCACTATGCTAGATGTATCCGACGCGGGAAGGCTGCGCCGGAGCGGGTGAATCGAGGGCGGACGGTATGAGCACAGGGGCGGTGGGGGCGGCTGGGACGCCCCAGCAGATACAGGAGCGGGAGATCGGCAGCGCGCCCGGCGTGCCGCTGCTGGTGTTCGGGGTGGCGCTGGGGGTCGCCGGCATCGTGCTGATCAAGCAGCACGAGACGGCGACGATCTGGGGCGGGGCCGGGCTGATCGTAGTGGCGGCGCTGGTGCTGGCCGGCCTCAACGCGGTCGCGCCCGGACAGGCGCGGGTGGTGGCGCTGTTCGGCCGCTACCAGGGCACGGTCCGGGTGACCGGGCTGCGCTGGGTGAACCCGTTCACCGTGCGCAAGCGCATGTCCACCCGGATCCGCAACCACGAGACGGCCACCCTGAAGGTCAACGACGCCGACGGCAACCCGATCGAGATGGCGGCGGTCGTGGTCTGGCAGGTGGCCGACACCGCGAAGGCCTCCTACGCGGTCGAGGACGTGCGCACCTTCGTCACCACGCAGGCCGAGACCGCGGTGCGCCACATCGCCGGGCACTACCCCTATGACGCGCGCGGTGCAGAGCGGATCTCGTTGCGGGACAACGCAGATCAGATCACCACGCAACTGTCCGACGAGCTCTCGCAGCGGGTGGCCGCGGCCGGGGTGGCCGTCGTCGAGTCCCGGATCACCCGGCTCTCCTACGCCCCCGAGATCGCGCAGGCGATGCTGCGCCGCCAGCAGGCCGACGCCGTCGTGGCCGCGCGCGAGCGGCTGGTCGAGGGCGCCGTCGGCATGGTGCGCACCGCCCTGCACCAGCTCTCCGAGGAGGGCCTGGTGGACCTGGACGAGGAGCGCAAGGCCGCGATGGTCAGCAACCTGCTGGTCGTGCTGTGCGGCGACCAGCCGGCCCAGCCGGTGGTCAACGCCGGGACGCTGTACCAGTGAGCTGACGGCAGAGGTGACCGAGCGCAAGAGCATCCTGCTGCGGCTGGATCCGGCGGTGCACGAGGCGCTGTCCCGTTGGGCCGCCGACGAACTGCGCAGCACCACCGCGCAGATCGAGTTCCTGCTGCGGCAGAGCCTCGCGCGGGCCGGCCGGCTCCCCGGCGAACTCGGCGGCCTGCCGCGCCGGGGCCGGCCGCCCGGGCGCGGCGAGGCGGCGGACGGAGCGGCGGACGGAGCGGCGACGGAGGCCGAGGAACCGCCGTCCCCCGAATGACCGGCCCGGCTCGACAGGCCGTGCCCGGTTACGCGATGATGGACGGAAGGAGGGGAGTATTCCCCGACGACCTGGTCGTCATCACGGACCCGGCCCTGCGGCCGTCGTCCCGGCCGGTCGGCCCGCGCTGCGGGTGGAAGAGACCTCCGGCGATGACACCTGCCGCCGGAGGAGCACATCATGCACGTTCCCGTCTGGATCTGGGCCGCTACGGTCGCCGGGCTGCTGATCCTGATCGCCGTCGACTTCCTGGTCGGACGCAAACCGCACGAAGTGAGCCTGCGCGAGGCCGCGTGGTGGGGCGTGTTTTGGGTGGCGGCCGCGGCCCTGTTCGGCGGAGGCTTGGCCTGGCTCGGCCACGGCGAGGAAGCCGGCGCGTTCTTCGCCGGATTCGTCACCGAGAAATCCCTGTCGGTCGACAACCTCTTCGTCTTCGTGCTGATCATGACCCGGTTCGCCGTGCCGCCCGAGCTGCGGCAACGGGTACTGCTGATCGGCGTGATGCTAGCCCTGCTGCTGCGCTCGATCTTCATCGCGCTCGGCGCCGCCGTCGTGGCGTCCTTCACCTGGGTGTTCTTCATCTTCGGCGCGGTGCTGGTCTACACGGCCTGGAAGCTGGTGACCGGCGGCGGGGAGTCCGAGGAGGAGTTCCACGAGAACCGGCTGCTGCGCCGGATCCGGCGCACCGTGCCGAGCACGGACGACTACCGGGGCACCCGGATGTTCGTCCACGAGGGCGGCCGCCGGCTGATGACGCCGCTGTTCGTGGTCGTCGTCGCGATCGGCACGACCGACCTGCTGTTCGCGCTCGACTCGATCCCGGCGATCTTCGGCCTGACCAAGGACCCCTACATCGTCTTCACCGCGAACGCGTTCGCGCTGATGGGCCTGCGCCAGCTGTACTTCCTCATCGGCGGGCTGCTCGACCGGCTGGTCTACCTCTCGTACGGCCTGGCCGCGATCCTCGGCTTCATCGGCGTGAAGCTCTTCCTCGAGGCGATGCCCTCGGTGGGCGTGCACCCTCCGCACATCTCGACCGGGCTTTCGCTCGCGGTCATCGGCGGCGTCCTCGCGGTCACGACCGTGGCCAGCCTGACCATCGGCCGGCGACGTCAGCCGGCCTCGACGCACTCGGACCTCGAACCCCCCGCGCCAACGGACGAGGGCACGCGCTCAAGCGGCTGAGCGGAGTTCGGGCGCGGGGTGGCGGCGCCCGGGTGCGAAACGGGAGGTGTGTGTCGAGAAGGGGCGCGCGCCCGGCCGGACACTACGCTTTCGTAGGGACCGGTCCCTGACCGGATCTATCATCATTCTGCTAGGGCAGCAGGGTGGCCGGATCCGGTCGGGTACACCGGAGGCACGGCGCGGGAATGATGAGGGGCGAAGCCGCATGGGCGACCAGCCGCACGAGGACCAACCGACCGTACCGGCGTGGGCCGTGCCGCCGGCTCAACCGGAGCCGACCGCGCCGCTGCCGGGGTTCCCCTTCGCGCCACCTCAGCAACAGCCCGGCGCCGAGCCGGGTCCCGGAGCCTCCTGGCCGGGCGCGGACGGCGGATACGGCGGCGGCTACTCCGACCCGGGCGCGCAGTACGCCTCGTACCCCGCCGGATACCCCACCGGACCGACGCCGCCCCGGCAGAACGGCGCGCGCACGGCAGTGGCGATCATCAGTGCCCTGGCCGTCATCGGTACCGCGGTCACGGCCGTGATCTACTCGTCCGGTTCGAACAAGCATCAGACCCCGGTGTCGTTCCAGAACACCGATCCGTTGCCCACCCGCTCCGGAGCACCACTGATATCGGCCTCACCCGAGCCGAGCGACCAGACCTCCACGCAGGCCTCTCCGGACTCCAGCGACGAGTTCGACTCCCCCACCGCGGACGCGTTCGACTGGGACGCGCTCAACGACAGCGGCACGGACCCGACGCCCTTCACGCAGGACGCCCTGCTGATGCACTCGTTCACCGACTCGCAGAACATCACCTACACGCTCGAAGCCGCCGGCGAGAAGAAGTGCGTGCAGTCCACGATGTCGAAGAGCGTGCAGAACGTACTCAACGAGTACGGCTGTAAGAACGCGATGACCGGCAGCTACGTGGTGGATTCGAGCGTCGACAAGGTGGAATCGAACAACGACATCCTCGTCTCGGTCCAGATCTGGCCCTTCCCCGACGCCGCGACCGCGGACAAGGCGGAGAAGGCGCTGGCGAAGGCGAGCTCCAAGCAGTTCAGCATCTGGTGCCCCGACTCCGGGCCGGGTGCGGCCCCGTGCAACAGCCAGAACTATTACACCGCGGCGACGTGGTGGTCGCTGCAATCGGAGTACCGGTACGTGGTCGAGGCGACGGCGGTCTACACGAACATGACGCAGGACACGTCGGTGGCCTACAAGTGGGAGAAGACGGCCACGGCGGAGGCGGTCAAGGAATCCGGACCGCAGGTGTACGCCGACGATCAGGACTGACGGCCCGGCGGGGGTCCGGGAATTGTCGGAGGCCGGTGTTAGCGTGAGGGCGAAGATCGGGAATCGCCCCGATCCGCGCACCGGATCCGGAGGCTGCGATGGCCAAGTCGACCACCGAAGAGCTCGTCGCCCTGCTCGAGTACGCCCATCAGCGGTTCGACCATCGGATCGACGGGCTCGAGGAGCGGGAGTACCTGTGGGAGCCGGCTCCCGGCTGCTGGTCGGTGCGCGAGGGCGATGACGGCGTCGAGCGGGTCGACCTCGAGCCCGGGCAGCCCGAGCCGGCCCCGCTGACCACCATCGCCTGGCGGCTGTGGCACATCACGGACTGCTTGCGCAGCTACACCGACCGCCTGTTCGAGGACAAGGACGGCGGCGGCCGCGAGTGGACGACGTCCCCGGCCGCGGCCACGGCCCTCGTGGACAGCGAGTGGGACCGGTTCGTCGGACACGTCAAGAAGCTGGACCAGGCCGGGCTCGAGCGTCCGATCGGGCCGAACTTCGGCCCCTACGCCGACGACTCGGTGCACGCGCTGGTACTGCACGCGGCCGACGAGGTGATCCACCACGCCGCCGAAGTGGCGCTGCTGCGCGACCTCTACCAGGCGGCAGGAGGACGGGCGCTGATGAACGAGTGAACGAGGGCTGAGTCTCGGCACCGCGCTGCGTGATGGTCCGGCCGCGCGGCTACCCGGCTAAGACGCGTCGTCGACGCCCGCCCAGTCCGGCAGTCGCTCGCAGCGGCGCAGCCACCCGTCCGGCACTCCGCCCTGACCGCGGCCGGGCCGGGCGCCGAGGATGCCGCCGACGATCGCGCAGGTCGTGTCGATGTCGCCTCCTGCGACGGCCGTCGCCCACAAGGCCTCGACGTAGTCGTCCGGGTGCTTGGCCACGATCCACAGACAGAACGGGACGGTGTCCTGCGCCGAGACCTCCCGGCCGTTTCCGAGCGTCGCGGCCGCGCTTTGTGAGTCTTCGAGCGGCAGCAGACTGATGGCGTTGGCGATGCCGTCGCGCACCAGGCCGGGCGCGACGTGCGCCGCGACGTCGCGCAGCCACTGCGCGCCCTCGACCCGTGGCCTCGTGGTGGCCAACGCGGTGGCGACTGCCACGGCGACAGCGCCGGCAAGGCCTTCGGGGTGAGCATGCGTCACTTCGGCGGAGGCAGCGGCCTGCGCTGCGGCCCGCTCCGGATCGTCGGCGAAGTAGGCGCCGAGCGGGGCGACCCGCATGGCGGCGCCGTTCCCCCACGATCCGCGCCCATCCCAGGACTCTGCGACGAGCTTGCGCCAGTCGCCGCCCTCCTGCCGGATCAGCCGCAGCATCCGGTTGACGCCCGGGCCGTATCCGCGGTCGAAGTCGTGGTGCGCGGCGAAGGACGCGGCCAGCGCGTCCTGGTCGACCTCGCCGAGGCGGTCGAGCACAGCGAAGATCGAGCAGGCCATCTCGGCATCGTCCGTCCAACGCCAGGGGTCGGCCGGCAGGCGGCGCGCGACGAGGGCGTCGTAGTTCTCTGGCACGAAGAAGCAGGATCCGAACGCGTCGCCGACGGCCAGGCCGCGCAGCGACGCGACGGCACGGTTACGGCGGTCGTCAGTCATGGCGGCCAGTCTGACATGCAAGGCGAATGCGGCGCTCGCGGTTTGATCCAGCGTTGGCAGCGGCCGACGATTAGGCTGAACGAGTGAGCAACGACGAACTGTGGGAACCAGGGCTTCCCGGATTGCTGCAACTGCCCTCCGGACGGCTCGTGCGGGGTCGCGGGCTACGGCGGCCGACGACGCCGGAGGAAGCTGCCGCGACAAACGGACAAGGCGCCGGTGGGAGCAGCGGCGAGGGCGCAGCAAGCGCAGCAGGCACGGTCGCCACGCATCGAAGCCCTGATTTCGGCCTCTACCTCCTCGGCGAGCAGCCGCCCGAGTTCACCTGGACGGCCCGGTGGGTGCGCTGGCCGGACTTCCGGCTGCCGTCCGACCGCGCCGACGCGCTCGACGCGATCGTCGAGGCGTGGACGCGGGCGGCGCACGAGCGGGTGGAGGTCGCCTGCGCCGGCGGGCACGGGCGAACGGGGACGGCGCTGGCCTGCATGGCCGTGCTCGACGGCGTCGACCCGGGCGAGGCGGTCGCCTACGTGCGCGCGCACTACGACGCTCATGCCGTCGAGACGCCTTGGCAGAAGCGCTACGTCCGGAAGTTCTCGGGGCGGCCGAGTTCCGAGGCGAGGTAGCGCGGCGGGCGCGTAACTCGTTCGGCCCATACGCCGCCCGCCTGGACGGGCGGCGGCCCGCCCGCTGACGGTCAGTCCAACGGCGTATCCCGGTTCGTGCCGCCGCGTCAGGTGGCGCAGCGTGGAGGGTGCGTGCCCTTCGCGCGCGACCAACGATCGCAGCCCACTCACGGACTAAGGCGGTAAGGCTGGTATGAACGGCAAGCGGACGGCGATAGCGCTCGGCGGATCGGTTCTGGCAACCCTCTGCGCGGCGGGACCCGCGCTCGCCTCAGGCGGCGGCGGAGTGAACAACTCGATCATCATCCAGCCGAACCCGGTCGCCCCCGGCGGCACCATCTCCGTGTTCGACGGCGGCAACTGCGACTACCCCTCGACCGGCACCGTCACCTTCCAGACCGGGAGCGTGCCGGGGATCCCGGCGATCACGATCGGGCCGCTCAAGAGCATGATCGGCGGCACCGGGCAGGTGCCCAGGAACATCGCGCCCGGCTCGTACCAGGTGACGCTCATCTGCACCTCGAACAGCGGCCGGAAGCAGGGGCCGTTCTACGGCACGCTCGTGGTCGCGAACGGCGCGAGCACCGGGCTGACCCCGATCGGTGGCGCGGGGACCGGCGACGGCGCCTCGCTGACCACGCCGGGCGGGCTGGCCGAGGGCATCGGGCTGGTGGCGTCGGGCGGGGCCGCCTGGTTCCTGCTGCGCCGGCGCGCTGCCAGGGTCAGCTGACCGACGCGGGTCTGAGGTACCGCACCACGGCGCACGCGACTGCCAGGCTTCGCCCCGTGAACGACCCCTCCCGGCAAAGCCGAGCAGGGGCACGCGCGGGCGAGTGAGCTCAGGACGTAAGCGCATCGATTTCAGCAGTGAGGTTCTTCCTCGCGGGCTCCTCGTAGCGCTCGCGAGCGGCGGCGGTGCGGAAGAGCGTGGGCTCTTCGAGCAGCGACCGCAGGATCTCCGCCCTTCCGCGGCGGAACGCCTCGTCGGGTATCTCGGCGTACTCCTGCCTCACCTCTAGCGCGTACTGCCGGTAACGCTCCGGGGAGGCGCCGAGGATCGCCAGGTCTGCGTCGCAGAGCACTGCGGCGTTCCGGTCACCCGGCTCGGACTTGTGCGCCTGGGTGAGACGCACGAGGCGCGCTGTCTCCGCGGTGCGCGCCGCGGGTATACCGAGCTCGCCGAGCACTTGCTCCGCGAGGCGCGCGCTGGCTTCTTCGTTCGAGACCCCGGAGGATGACCCGATCGTGTAGATCGCGTCATGGAACCACGCGGCCAGTCGCACGGCGTCGGCGTCCTGCGCTTCCGCGGAAAGCTCCGCCACGATCGCGAGCACTTCGTCCAGGTGTTTGAGCGTGTGGTAGCGCCGATGCGGTTCCGCATAGCGCGCGAGCAGGTCTTCGCCGGCCGGCCGGGCGTGCTCTGCGCCGGTCAGCGCCATCCAGGCTTCGATCGTCGCTTCGCTCATCGGTTCACCAGGTCCGCCGGGTCGGTGTTCGCTCCGCAGAGCACTGCCACGACGTGCTCGCCTTCTTCCGGCTTGTATGAACCCGATCGCAGCGCTGCCCACGCGGTGGCGCCGCCTGGTTCGACGGTGATCCGGTAGGTCTCCCACAGGTGCCGGCGGGCCTCGACGATCGCGGCGTCGGGTACCAGGACACTGCTGACGTGCTCGCCGCGCGCGAGTTCATAAGCCATCTGCGATGTGCGGCGCGCACCGAGTGCGTCTGCGGCCACTGATTCCACCGCTACGTCGACGGGGCCCGCGGCGGCCAGGGCGGCGTTGAGGGCGCGGCAGTTCTCCGGTTCGACCGCGACGGTGCGGATCCCGGTACCGGACACGGCCGCGGCCACACCGGCGAACAGCCCTCCCCCGCCGACCGCGACGACGATGGTGTCCACTTTCCGCGGCGAGGCGGCCAGGATCTCGGCGGCCAGCGTGCCGGCTCCGGCCGCGATCAGGGGATTGTCATAGGCGTGGGAGAGCAGCGCGCCCGACGCCGCCGCGAAGGTGCGCGAGGCGGCGAGGGCGTCGGCGTACTCTGATCCGACCTGGTGCACATCGGCGCCGTAACCCCGTAGCTTTTCCACCTTGACGGCCGGGGCGCTCAGCGGGACGAAGACGGTGGCGCGGGTGCCGGTGGCCCGGGCGGCCCAGGCGCACGCGAGGCCGGCGTTCCCGCCCGAGGCGATGGCCACGCCGACTTCCGGCAGCGTGCCGGCCTGCTGATGCGCGGCGGCCAGGTTCGCGGCGCCGCGGGCTTTGAAGCTGCCGGTGTGCTGGAGGTATTCGAGAGCGAACGTCACGTGCGCGCCCTCGGTGCCGGACGATCCGGGGTCGGCGGGCGCGAGGGTGACCGGGCGGATGCGGCCGGAGACGCGGTCGGCGGCGGCCGCGACGTCGGCGGGGCCGATGAGAGACGGCGCGGTGGAGCGGTCGGCCATGGCGGCGAGCCCTCCTCGGGTGCTGCTCGGGCGGATGGCGGAGGGTATCCGCCCGGCCGGCCGGGCGGATACCGCTCCACGCTACTCGCTCAGGCTCGCGCGTTGCGGATCACCGGCGGCGCTCAGCTGCCCGGGGTGATCTGGACGATGTCGAGCACCGCGGTCGCGGTCAGGCCGAGCGCGCCGTTCGAGCCGGTGATGCGCACGGTGACCTGCAGCTCCGCGGCGTGGCAGCCGGTCGGTACGGTGTAGACGGTGTTCTCGGCCACCTCTTGGCCGGCCCGGTAGTCGACCGCGCGCAGCAGCGGGTCGATGATGGGGCAGCCGGTGGGCAGGGCGCCCGAGGAGCTGAGCGGGAGCCACTGGCCGGACCACATCTCGGTGGTGTCGACGGCGGCGTTGCTGCAGTTCGTGGTGATCAGGTCGGCGGTGGCGGAGCCGCCGGGCACGACCGTGGCGGGGGTGAAGGCGAAGCCGTTGAGGGCGATCGGGAAGCTCGCCGCGCATACGGCGGAACCGTCGGCGGGGGCGGCGGCGGCCTCCGCGCTGGGGCAGCCGGCCACCAGGGACAGCGCCATGGCGGCCCCCGACGCGGCGGCCATCGCCGCGATGGGGTGGAGCTTATGGAGCAGCACCATACTGACATCCTTTCTCGCTGTGGGAGAGCGATTGCGTATTCACTATCGGGGCGAAGCCGACCAGATCGCAATGCTCTGCGACGAGATGGATGTTCCGGGAATTCTGGGGCGGTGCGGGAGGTGGCGGCGACGGAAGATGCCTGGGGCACGCGTGCTACGGGTGGGGCGAGGCGCCGACGGCGGCGGCCGGCTCAGGCGGGGAACGGCAGAGCGGCGGCCAGGGCCTCGGGGGCCTCGTCCGGGATCCAGTGGCTGATCCCCTCGAGCTCGACGAAGCGGTACGGCCCGGCCACGTGCTCGACGCAGCGTTCGGCCGCGTCCCGGGAGATCGCGGCGTCGGCGGTGGACCAGACGTAGGTGACCGGGACGTCCACGGTCGGGGTGTGCGCGCCCTCGCCGAACTTCGTGGCCTGATACCAGCTCAACGCGGCGGTCAGCGCCACGGGGTCGCTGAGCGCCGCGAGGTGCGGCGCCGCGGCGCGGTCGTCGAGCGGACGGTAGAGCGCGCGCAGCCGGCGGGCGTCGTCCTCGAGGAGCACGCGCGCCGCCTTCGCCGGGTCGCGGAAGAGCGAGACGTAAGACGACATGCGGCGCTGCTGGGCGCTCGCGGCGAGCGCGGCGGCGAAGGCGGCCGGGTGCGGCACGGAGACGGCGGTGAAGGTGCGCACGCGGTCGGGGTAGTGCGCGGCGAGGAACCAGCCGACCAGCGAGCCCCAGTCGTGGCCGACGACGTCGACCGCGCTCAGGTGCAGCGCCTCGAGGATCCCGGCCGCGTCTCCGGCCAGTTCGGGCAGTGTATAGGCGCCGGGGTCCGCGGGCCGCGCGCCCGGCGAGTAGCCGCGCTGGTCGAGGGCGATCAGGCGCAGGTTCGCGCCGTCCGCGGCGAGCACGGCGGCCAACGCGTCGTAGGCCCGGTGCGTCTGCGGGAAGCCGTGCAGCAGCAGCACCGGCCGACCGTCGGCCGGGCCCTGCTCGGCGAGATCGAAGGTGAGGCCGCCGACCTCGACGGCCCGCCGGTGCCAGCCGCCCGTCGCGAGGCGGTCACCTTGAGTGTCGGACATGAGAACTTCCTCGCCGCCGCTACCGACTGCAGCCGAGCCACTGCGCCATCGACGATACGACACCGGAGCTCCGGGAGTAAGGGCGGGCGGGCCGCTTTAAAAAGATCCTGAACAATCCGAAGGGGACTCGAACGATGTCCGTTTCGCCCGTTTTAGCAGTGAATACCATGACTTATTCACCAGTATCTTACCAACAGACGATGAGGCGGAACCCCATAAGGGACACCGGAACCCACACCGGCCACATCACCCTTTCCATCTCTTCCCCTCACAGACCGCATCGTTATTAAGCAGTTACTGCCCTGGCTCGCATATCGGAGCGCATTGCCTCTAAGGTTCCATTCAGTCGCTGCTGTCAAGTCGCGTAAATACTCGACCGGCAGCGCAACCGCCGAATCCGCACCGGCCTTGACGTGCCCTCGCGGAGCCGGGGACCCAATCCCCTTGGGGTGAATCCGCGCCGTGCCGGCGCGGTAGGGCGACCTCTTACGCCCGAACCCGTCAGCTAACCCGGTAGGCGGGCGAAGAGGAAAGAGCACGCATGTCATCGCACCGCAAGCCCAGGCTCTCCTTCGTCCGGAATCGTGCCCGCGCCCTCACTCTCTGCGCGGCCACGTTCGGGACGGCGGCGCTGCCCGGCATCGCCTCGGCGGCGACCGCCGCTCCGGCCACCGCCACGGTTCCGCAGGCCACGACCGCGCACTCGGTCACCGTGCACGCGGTCGCCGTCTCGGACAGCACCGGCTCCAAGTCCAGCAGCTCCACGAAGCAGCAGGTCCACACCGTCGTCGCGGGCGACACGCTCTTCGGTATAGCCAAGGCCGCCCTCGGCGACGGCTACGACTACCCGCAGATCTACAAGCTCAACAAGGGCAAGGCCCAGTCCGACGGCGGCAAGCTGACCGACCCCGACCTGATCGAGATCGGCTGGAAGATCGCGCTGCCCAGCGGCTCGAAGGCGTCCGCCTCCTCGTCCTCGAGCTCCTCCTCCAGCTCCTCGAGCAGCTCTTCCGCGAGCTCGAGCTCCTCGTCGAGCAGCAGCTCGTCCTCGTCCTCCGGCTACGCCGACGACCTCGACGGCTGGATCAACCAGGCGATCTCGATCCTGAGCGCGCACGGCTACTCGGTGACCTACAACGCGATCTACCAGACCGCGATGAACGAGTCCTCCGGCAACCCGAACGCGGAGAACGACTGGGACTCCAACGCCGCCGCCGGCACCCCGTCGATCGGCCTCATGCAGGTCATCCAGCCGACCTTCGACGCCTACGCGCTCTCCGGCTACGACGACATCTGGAACCCGGTCGACAACATCATCGCGGCGGTCATCTACGCCCAGGACACCTACGGCGGCCTGGACAACGTGGTGGCCGAGCGCTGCGGCGGCTCCTGCTGGTCCGGCTACTAAGCCGACACCCGCACAGCCGGTCCGCGACACCGAACCCCGCGCATCCCTTCCCGGGTGCGCGGGGTTCCGCCGTGTATCGTAGAACTCTGTGACAGTCGATGGAACAGCGGCATACTCAGGGCTCGAAGACCTGCCCGGGCTGGTGCCCGCGGCGGTGCGCCTCGCCCGCGGGCAGGGCTTCGACTACAGCTGCCTGCCGGAGCACGGCGAGCTGCTGCGGGTGCTCGCCCGCGGCGTCGGGGCCGGCCGGATCGGCGAGACCGGCACCGGCTGCGGGGTCGGGCTGGCCTGGCTTTCCGCCGGAGCGCATCAGGATGCCCAGGTGGTCAGCGTGGAACGGGATCCGGAGCGCGCCGCACTGGCCGCAGAGCTCTTCGACGCCCGGCCCAACGTCGAGGTCGTCCAAGGCGACGTGAGCCGGCTGCGCAAGTACGGACCCTTCGATCTGCTCGTGCTCGACGGCGGCGGCCAGGGCAAGGGACCGGACGACGGGCCGATCGATCCGGCGCAGTGGCTGGCGCCGGGCGGGCTGATCGTGATGGACGACTTCAGCCCGCTCACCAGCTGGCCGCCGCGGTTCGGCGAGGCCGTCGACCTGCCTCGGCTGCACTGGCTGGCCCACCCCCGGCTACGCGCGACGCAGGTCCGCGTGACGCCCGAGTGGTCGGCCCTGCTCGCCACCTATGTGGGCTGAGTAACCGGCTCACTGTGCCCGCGAGACCGCGGCGGGCCGGCGCGCCGAGCCGGCGCCGTCCCGCCGCGTCCGCCCTCACTCGGCCAGTGCCGCCTCCTCGGCGTCGGTCAACAGACGCGACCGGATCAGGAACCTGACGCCCTCGGGCGCCTCGAGCGAGAAGCCGCTGCCCCGGCCCGGCACCACGTCCACGGTCAGGTGGGTGTGGCGCCAGCGCTCGAACTGGGCGGCGCCCATCCAGAACGCCACCGGCTCCCCCACCCCGGGCACCTCGATCCGGGCGAGCAGGACGTCCGAGCCGCCAGTGCGGAACTCGCCCTCCAGGTAGCACATCGGTGAGCTGCCGTCGCAGCAGCCGCCGGACTGATGGAACATCAGCGGGCCGTTGGCCTGGTAGAGGCTGCGCATCAGCGCGGCGGCCGCATCCGTGACCGCGACCCGGGATACGGACCGCTCCTGCGGCATCGTCATGGCTTCGCCCCTTCCGCTGCGCACCGTCGCCGAACCGTCGTCGGCCTAGAAGAAGCCCATGGCCTTCGGGCTGTAGCTGACCAGCAGGTTCTTCGTCTGCTGATAGTGGTCGAGCATCATCTTGTGGTTCTCCCGGCCGATGCCCGAACCCTTATACCCGCCGAACGCCGCGTGCGCCGGGTAGAGGTGGTAGCAGTTGGTCCACACCCGGCCGGCCTGGATCGCCCGGCCGGCCCGGTAGGCCTGCGCGGAGTCCCGGGTCCACACGCCCGCGCCGAGGCCGTAGAGCGTGTCGTTGGCGATGCGGATCGCGTCGTCGAAGTCGGAGAAGGCGGCCACCGAGACCACCGGGCCGAAGATCTCCTCCTGGAAGATGCGCATGTGGTTGGCGCCCTCGAAGATGGTCGGCTGCACGTAGTAGCCGCCGCTCAGCTCGCCGCCGAGGTCCACCCGCTCGCCGCCGAGCAGCACCTTCGCGCCCTCGGCCTGGCCGATGTCCAGGTAGGACAGGATCTTCTCGAGCTGGTCGTTGGACGCCTGGGCGCCGATCATGGTGGCGGTGTCGAGCGGGTGGCCCTGCACGATCCGCTCGGTGCGGGCGATCGCCTCGGCCATGAACTCGTCGTAGTGGCCGCGCTGGATCAGGGCCCTGCTGGGGCAGGTGCACACCTCGCCCTGGTTGAGCGCGAACATGGTGAACCCCTCAAGCGCCTTGTCGAAGAAGTCGTCGCGCTCCCGGGAGACGTCCTCGAAGAAGATGTTCGGGCTCTTACCGCCCAGCTCCAGCGTCACTGGCTTGATGTTCTCGCTGGCATACTGCATGATCAGCCGGCCGGTGGTGGTCTCGCCGGTGAAGGCGACCTTGGCCACCCGGGCGCTGGAGGCCAGCGGTTTGCCCGCCTCCACCCCGAAGCCGTTGACGATGTTGACCACGCCGGGCGGGAGCAGGTCGGCGATCAGGCTCATCAGGTAGTGGATCGAGGCCGGGGTCTGCTCGGCCGGCTTGAGCACCACCGCGTTGCCCGCGGCCAGGGCCGGGGCCAGCTTCCAGATCGCCATCAGGATCGGGAAGTTCCACGGGATGATCTGCGCCACCACGCCCAGCGGCTCGTGGAAGTGGTAGGCGACGGTGTCCTCGTCCAGCTCGGCCAGGCTGCCCTCCTGCGCCCGGATCGCGCCGGCGAAGTAGCGCAGGTGGTCGATCGCCAGCGGGATGTCGGCGGCCATCGTCTCCCGGATCGGCTTGCCGTTCTCCCAGCTCTCGGCCACGGCGAGCTCGGCCAGCTTGCCCTCCATCCGGTCCGCGATCTTGTTGAGGATCTCGGCGCGGGCGGCGGGCGAGGTGCGGCCCCAGGCCGGCGCGGCGCGGTGCGCGGCGTCGAGGGCGCGCTCGACGTCCTCGGCGGTGCCGCGGGCGATCTCGCAGAAGGCGGCTCCGGTGACCGGGGTCGGGTTCTCGAAGTACTTGCCGCCGGCCGGCGGGCGCGACTCGCCGCCGATCCAGTGGTCGTAACGGTTCTGATAGCTCATCAGCGCGTCGGCAGTGCCCGGCGCGGCGAAGCGGGTCATGGAAGACCTCCACGTGTCGTCCGGCCGCCCGCCGTCGGACGGCCGCCCACGCGGGTGAACCTAGACCGGCGAAGGTTACCCGAACGTTGCGTGGCGCCGGGCCCCGGCCAGCGCCGCGCGAGCGTCGGCGTCCTCGGCGCCGAAGCGGGCGATCCAGTCCTCGAGCAGGCCGGGGTCGCCGGACTCGAGCACGCACGAGCGCAGCCGTACGTCGATCCAGTGGCGCTCGGCGACCACCGCGGGCGCCTCGGAGCGCGGCAGCAGCGAGCCCGCGTACGCGGCGAGCGCGGCCGCGGCGTCCTTCTCGCGCAAGGCTCTGGCGACATCGAGGAAGTCGGCCGGCAGATCCGTGGCGAGCCGGTAGGGGCGGGAGCGCACCAGCCCGCCGAGCGCGTGGCGCAGCCGGTTGACCTCGACCCGCACGGTGGCCTCGGCCGCGTCGTCGTCGTAGAGCCCGGATGTGAGCTGATCCCCGGTCAGGCCCTCGGGGTGGAGCGCGAGGATGACGGCCATTTCGCTGTGCCTGCGGTTGAGCCGCGTGGGCCCGACCATGGCGTGGTCGCGTCCGAGGGCGAGCAGCCTCGGCGCGGGCGGCAGCCAGAGTGTCCGGGTGCCGACCACCGGGCCGGCGGCGAGCTGGGTCTCGGCCGCGCGGGCCGCCGCGGCGACCAGGGCCAGGCTGTGCGGATGAGCGACGATGTGGCCGCCGGTGATGTCCACGATGCCGAGGATGCGGCCGGTGGCCGGGTCGTGGATGGGCGCGGCCGCGCAGGTCCAAGCTTGGACGGTGGGGCGGAAGTGCTCGGCCGAGAAGATCTGCACGGCGTGGTCGAGGGCCAGCGCGGTGCCCGGCGCGTTGGTTCCGGCGTGCGACTCGTCCCAGACGGCGCCCTCGACGAAGTTCATCGCCTCGGCCCGGCGGCGCGCGGCCGCGTGCCCTTCGACCCACAGCAGCCGGCCGGAGGCGTCCGAGACGGCCATCAGGTGTCTGCCGTCCTCGGCGACCGAGCCGACGAGTTCCCGCAGCAGGTCGATGACTTCAGCAAGCGGGTGGGTCCGGCGGTAAGCATCGAGTTCCGCACCGGCGAGGGTGACGGGCGGATCCTTGGCCGGATCGACTCGGGCGCGGGCCGAGCGCTCCCAGGAGCGCGCCACCACGTCGCGGATCGCGCATTCGCCCGAACCCGGGCCTGATCGCGGAGTGCCGGAGAGGAACGCGTCTCGCGCGCGGGCGATCTCGCGCGCGCTCGCCGCGGGGTCTGCGCCGGTCTCGGCCAGCCAATCGCCGCTCATCGTCCACCGCCTCGTCGAGGAGGAATATACGGGCTGAGGCGGCATCAGTCACCGGGCGCGCGCGGTGCTCTCACGCCGCGTGACCGGCCGTCAGGCGTGGGTGGTCTCCACCCCGGAGCCGATCTGCGCGTCGACGTCGCCGATGTAGCCGTGCGCCTCGTCGTCGGGCAGCCGCACGGCGAGCGCCCAGTAGTAGATGCCGAGGCTGAACGCGGCCACGAGCAGCAGATCCCACCACTGCGCGATCGCGGCCGTGGCGCCGCAGGAGGTCGTCCGGGCCGGGCCCTTCGAGCAGTAACGGCCCTGCCACGAGAGCAGGCCCATGCCGACGAGGTAGACCGGCAGCCACTGGGCCGCGCGCCAGTCCGGCTGCGGCAGGTGCGGGTTGAGCTTGAACAGGAAGTTCGCGCCGATGATCAGGTAGCCGAGGATGATCGCGTAGCCGAGCTTCTGCAGCGTGTCCCAGCCGGACCAGTAGATGATCAGCCCGGAGACCATGAACGCGACCGGCGCCCAGAAGCCCCCGGCGGCCAGCCGGAACGGCCGGAAGCGGTCGCGGTCCTGCCGGCGCAGCGCGCCGAAGGCGAGCGGCGCGCCCGCGTACATCAGCACACTGGCCGAGGTGATGAAGCCGACCAGCGACTTCCAGGTCGGGAACGGCAGGAACGCGATGCAGCCGATGAGGAACGCGATCAGCAGTCCGAACCAGGGCACGCGGCGGGAGTTGGTCTTCTCGAACAGGTAGGGGACGTAGCCGTTGCGGGACAGGCCGTAGGACACGCGCGAGGACGCGGTGGTGTAGATCAGCCCGGTGCCCGAGGGCGAGATGATCGCGTCGGCGTAGAGGATCGTGCCCAGCCAGCCGAGGCCGAGCAGGGTGGCCAGGCCGGCGAACGGCCCGGCGTCGCCCTGGAAGGAGAGGTTCGCCCAGCCGTGCGCGAAGGCCGAGCTCGGCAGCGCGGCGATGAACACCACCTGCAGCAGGATGTAGATCAGAGCGCCGAGCAGCACCGACCCGAGCACGGCGCGCGGGATGTCGTGCTGCGGGTTGCGGCTCTCGCCGGCGAGCTGGTCGGCCTGCTCGAAGCCGAGCAGCGCGAACATGATGCCGCCGGTGGAGACGGCCGAGAGCACGCCCTCGCTGCCGGAGGGGGCGAAGCCGTCGATGCCGAAGTTCGAGCCGTGGAAGTGGCTCGCCGCGAACACGATGATCACCAGCGTCGGGATGGCGATCTTCCACCAGGTCGCGGCCGAGTTGGTGTTCGCCAGCCGGCGCACGCCGAGGAAGTTGACCACGGTGAACAGGGCCATCAGCCCGATCGCGATCAGCAGGCCCTGCCAGGTGAGGGTGCCGTCGGCCTTCTGCAGCCAGCCCAGGTGCACCGACGCGTAGCTGATCGCGGCGTAGACCTCGATCGGCGCGACGGTGACGGCCTGCAGGTAGGAGAACCAGCCGAAGGACGCTCCGGCCACCGAGCCGTAGGCGTAGTGCGGGAAGCGGCCGGTGCCGCCGGCCACCGGATACGCGCCGCCGAGCTCGGCGTGCACGAAGGCCAGGATGATGATCGCCGTGACGCCGATGCCCCAGGACAGCAGCGCCGCGGTGCCGGCCGCCTGCGCCGCGAACAGCGCGCCGAAGAGCCAGCCGGAGCCGATGATCGAACCCATCGACGACCAGGTCAGGCCGATCAGCCCGATCTCCCGCTTGAGGCCGATACCGGTCGGTGCGGGCGTGAGGGAATCAGCCATGGATTCCAATATATGGCCGTCTGCTCCTTTTGCCCGGAGCGACACGAGCGCGAGCGCTGAGTCAGTGGACGAAGAACTCGCTCGAGGGGCCGTCAGACGTCGGCGGCCAGACGGTAACCGCGCTTGGTGACCGTGCGGATCAGGTCGCCGTGCTCACCGAGGGCGGTTCGCAGGCGCGCGATGGTCGACTCGACCAGGTGCTGGTCGCGCTGCGGCCCGGGCGCGAGCACCGCGCTGCCGCCGAGCGGGCGCGGGTGCCAGACCCGTCGCAGCAGCTCGGCACGCGAGAGCACCCAGCCGGGGCGTTGCGCCAGTGCGGCCAACACCGCGGCGAGCAGCGGGGGCAGCAGCACCGGGTCGGGGTCGGGGTGTTCGACGTCCGGCTCGCGCTCGGCCTGCACGAGCACGGCGTTGCCCTGGATGATCAGGGTTCTCCCCTGCTCCACCGCGATCTCCTGGCGCATCCGCTCGGGCAGGTCGCGGCAGATCTGCGCGGCCAGCGCGCCCAGGCGGGCGCGGTCGGGCTGGATGACCGGGATCTCGTGCGCGAGCAGCGGGCCCGCGCACACCGGGCCGACGCAGGCGGCCGCGACCTGTTCGCGCAGGGCCGCGAGCACGCGGTCCCGGCCGAAGACGGCGTCTCGGGCGGCGGCCGCGTCCAGCAGGGCGCTGACGCCGGGCGCGGAGGTGAACGCGACCGCGTGCACCTCGCGCGCGACAATCGCCTCCACCAGCCGGTCCACCGCCAACTTGTCCTCGGGCTCGACCCACCGGTACACCGGCACCGCGACCACCTGCGCGCCGGCCGCGCGCAGCTCCAGCGCCAGGTCGCAGTCGGCGCCCGGGTCGAGCGAGCCGTACTGCTGCACCGCGATGCGCTTGCCCGCCACGCCTCGGCCGATCAGGTAGTCGCGCACCTCGCTGCACAGCTCCGAGGCGGCCGAGAACTCCTCGCGCAGCCCGCTCGCGCGCACCGCGCCGGTGGCCTTCGGGCCGCGTGAGACCACGACCGTCCGGTGCAGGGCGCGGTCGAGCTCCTCGGCCAGGCCCCAGCCTTCGGCCGCGGAGATCCAGCCGCGCCAGCCGCGCCCGGTGGTGGCCACGACGTAGTCCAGCTGCTCGCGCAGGCACTCGCCGGTGGCCGCGCGCAGCTCGGCGTCGTCTTCGAGCGGGACCAGGCGCAGCGTGGGCGCCTCGAGCACGCGTGCGCCGCGGCGGCGCAGCAGGGCGGTGAGGTCCTCCCGGCGCCGGTCCGCGGTGACCGCGACCGTGAGCCCGAGCAGCGGCTGCTCGGCGAGGACGGGGACGGCGCGGGTCATGGTCGCAATCTCCATGATCACTGTTTCCGGGAGGTTGCCTCATCGCTACGCGCCGGTAAGGACCCGCTGCGATCCGTCGCCGACGCCGCATCCAAATCTTGGTCCGCCGGCGAAACCGGGGTGAGAACGCGGCGTCATCCGGGTCGCGCACTCTCGAGGCGTGGACCTGAAGCGAACGACTCCCGCGGCGACGCACTGCCCTTACTGCGCGCTGCAGTGCGGCATGACCGTCGCGCCGGGCTCCGGGGCCGAGCCGGCCCGGGTGGCCGGTCGGGAGGACTTCCCGGTCAACGAGGGCGCGCTGTGCGGGAAGGGCGCGGCCGCGGCCGCGGTGCTCGACCCGGCCGTCCGGCTGACGGTGCCGCTCGTGCGCGACGCCAAGGACGCGCCGCTGCGCCCGGCGACCTGGGACGAGGCGCTGGAACGGGTGGCCCGCGAGTTCGCCGCGCGTCCGGCCGCGGCGGTGGGGATCTTCGGCGGCGGCGGGCTGACGAATGAGAAGGCTTATCTGCTCGGCAAGTTCGCCCGGGCGGTGCTGCGCACGCCGAACATCGATTACAACGGCCGGTTCTGCATGTCCTCGGCCGCCTTCGCCCAGCTGCGCGCCTTCGGCGTCGACCGCGGGCTGCCCTTCCCCGTCCGCGACCTGCGCGAGACCGGCGCGATCCTGCTGGTCGGGGCGAACGTCGCGGACACGATGCCGCCGATCCTGCGGCACTTCACCGCGCAGCGCGACGCAGGGGGCTGGTTCGCCGTGGTGGACCCGCGCCGCACTCGGACCGCGGAGCAGGCGGACGTGCACGTGCAGCCGGTGCCGGGCACGGATCTGGCTCTGGCCAACGGATTGCTGCACATCGTGGTTGCGACAGGGCTCTGTGACGAAGAGTACGTCGCGGCTCGTACCTCAGGGTTCGAGGAGGTACGCCGGATGGTGGCCGGTTACTGGCCGGAGCGAGTCGAGCAGATTACCGGGGTGCCGGCGGCGCAGCTGCGGCTGGTCGCCGAGGAGCTGGCGGACGCCGCGCGGTCCGGGCGCGGCGCGATGATCCTGACCGCGCGCGGAAGCGAGCAGCACAGCGACGGCGCGGCGACCGTCTCGGCCTGGATCAACCTGGCCCTCGCACTCGGGCTGCCGGGCCGGCCGCACTCCGGCTACGCGCCGGTGACCGGCCAGGGCAACGGGCAGGGCGGGCGCGAGCACGGGCAGAAGTGCGATCAGCTGCCCGGCTACCGCAAGCTCGACGACCCGGATGCGCGCAAGCACGTCGCCGCGGTCTGGGGCATCGACCCGTCCGACCTGCCCGGCCCGGGGCCTTCCGCGGTCGAACTGCTCGACCGCTGCGGCGCCGAGCGTGCGGACCGGATCGACGCGCTGCTGGTCATGGGCTCGAACCCGGTGGTCTCCGCGCCCGCGGCCGGCGACCTCGAGGACCGGCTGCGCGACATCGGCTTCCTGGCCGTCGCAGACCTCGTGCTCTCCGAGACGGCGGCGCTCGCGGACGTGGTGCTGCCGGCCGCGCAGTGGGCCGAGGAGACGGGCACCACCACGAACCTGGAAGGCAGGATCCTGCTTCGGGAAAGGGCCCTGACTCCCCCGCCCGGCGTGCGCACCGACCTGCAGATCATCGACGGTCTGGCGGCCCGGCTCGGACGCCCGCTCGGCGACGACCCCGCCGAGGTCTTCGCCGAGCTGGGCGAGGCGAGCCGCGGCGGTATGGCCGACTACTCCGCAGTCACGCATCAACGCTTGCGCGACGGCGCGGAGTTGTACTGGCCGTGCGGCATCGACACCCCCGAGGGTACGCCGCGCCTGTTCACGGAACGCTTCGCCACGCCGGACGGCCGCGCCCGGTTCAACGCCGTGCAGTACCAGGGCGCTGCCGAGGAGCCGGACGCCGCCTACCCTTATCGGCTCACCACCGGCCGAGTGCTCTCGCAGTACCAGTCCGGCGCCCAGACCCGCCGGGTCGACGTGCTCAACCGCGCGGCGCCGGAGCCGTTCGTGGAGCTGCACCCGGATCTCGCGGCCGCCCATGCCATCGCCGAGGGCGAGCTGGTGGCGGTGACCAGCCGACGCGGCACGGCCACCGCGCCGGCTCGGCTCTCCCGGGCCATCCGGCCGGACACCGTATTCATGCCTTTCCACTGGCCTGGCGCAGGCCGGGCGAACACAGTGACCAACCCGGCGCTGGATCCCCACTCGAAGATGCCCGCGTTCAAGGTCTGCGCCGTGCGGATCGGGGCGGCGGCCGGGCCGGACGGGGTGGCGCCATGAGCCTGGGACACATCTGCGTGGTCGGCGACGGTCTGGCCGGGAACATGTTCGCCCGGAGGCTGCTGACCTACCTGCCGCAAGCGCAGATCACCGTATTCGGCGCCGACACCGCTCCCGCGTACAACAGAGTCCTGCTGCCGGACGTGCTGGCCGGCCGCACCGACCGCTCGCTGCTGGCGTTGCCCACGCCGGAAGGCCCGGGGCTGCGGCTGCGCACCGGAGCGCGCGTCTCACGCATCGACCGCGCCGCGAAGACCGTGACCACCGCGTCGGGCGACTCAGAACACTACGACACCCTCGTACTGGCCACTGGCGCCAATCCGGTTCTGCCCGCGCTCACGGGCCTTCGCGATCCGTCCGGCCCGGGCGGGCTGCGCGAAGGAGTCCACACCCTGCGCACCCTCGCCGACCTCGACGGCCTGCGCCCGGCAGCCTTGGCCGCGCACCGCGCCGTCGTCATCGGCGGCGGCCTGCTCGGCGTGCAGTGCGCCAGGGCTCTGATCTCGCTCGGCCCCAAGGTGGAGCTGCTGCATCAGGGCCCTCATCTGCTCGATCATCGGATCGACGACGTCGCCGGGGCGATCCTGGCGCGCACGCTGCGCGGCCACGGCGTCGAGGTGCACACCGAATGCCGCGTGCGCGGCGTCATCACGGCCGACGGCGTCGCGGACGGGCCCGGACCCGCGCGCGGAGTGCGGCTGGCCGACGGCGTGACCCTCGACTGCGATCTGGTGCTGTTCGCCTGCGGCGCCGCCCCGGCGAGCGCGCCGGCCGTCGCGGCAGGCCTGGCCGTGCGCCCGAGCACCGGCGGCGTCATCGTCGACGACTGGCTGCGCACGGTCACCGACACGGCGGTCTACGCCATCGGCGACTGCGCCGCGCCGATCTCCGGCGCCTGGCCCGGCCTCGCCGCCCCGGCCCTGGCCCAGGCCGAGTTCCTGGCCGCGCGACTGGCCGGACGGCCCACCCGAACCCCGCGGTACCAGGGCGCCGGCAGCGTCATCCGGCTCGGCGGCGACGGCCTGGACCTCGCCGTCCTGGACGCGCACGAACCGTTGGAACGGCCGCGCACCGTGCGGCTGGTGGACCCGGTCGCCGGGACCTACCGCTCCGTCACCGTCGGCGGCGGCCGCCTGCTCGGCTCGGTGCTGGTCGGCGACGTGTCCGCGGCCGCGCACCTGAGCCACCTGCTCACCCGGCCGGGACCGCTGCCGGCCGATCCGCTCGACCTGCTCATCGCGCCAGTGAAGGGAAGTCACCCATGAGAATCCTGATCGTCGGATACGGCATGGTCGGACACCGGTGTGCCGAACTGCTCGCCCAGCTCGGACCGGAGGCCGAGGTCTCCGTGCTGGCCAAGGAGGCCCGCCCGGCCTACGACCGGGTCCATCTGACCTCTCTGTTCAGCGGCGCCACCGAGGCCGACCTGGGTTATCCGGACCCGCCCGGCGTCACCGTGCACCTCGGCGACGAGGCTGTCCTCCTCGACCGCGACGCTCGGACCGTCACGACCGCCTCCGGCGCGGTCCACCCGTATGACGTGCTGATCCTGGCCACCGGCTCGAAGCCTTTCGTGCCACCGGTGCCCGGCCACGACCTGACCGGCTGCTTCGTCTACCGCACGGTCGAGGACGTGGACGCGATCAAGGCGTACGCGGCGGCCCGCGCCGGGGACGGCTCCGGCGCGGTCGGGGCGGTGGTCGGCGGCGGCCTGCTCGGCCTCGAGGCCGCGGGCGCGCTCAGCTCGCTGGGCCTGACCACGCACGTGATCGAGTTCTCGCCGCGGCTGATGCCCCTCCAGGTCGACGACGCCGGTGGCCTCGCGCTGCGCCAGCGGATCGAGGAGCTCGGCGTGTCCGTGCACACCAGCACCCGGACCGAGGCGGTGCGCGCGGGCGAGGACGGCTCGGCCGCCGTGATGCTGCTGGCCGCGGGCGAGGAGCAGCGCGAGCTGAAGACCGACGTCGTCGTCTTCGCTGCGGGCGTGCGACCGTGGGACACGCTCGCCCGCGAGTACGGGCTCGAACTCGGCGAGCGCGGCGGCATCCGCGTCAACGAGCACTGCCGAACCTCCGACCCGCACGTCTACGCCATCGGCGAGTGCGCGCAGGCCGTGGACGGCCGCGTCTACGGCCTGGTGGCACCCGGTTACGCGCAGGCCGAGACGGCGGTTCGGCACATCCTGGACCGCGAGCCGAGGCCGTTCACCGGAGCGGATCTGTCCACCAAGCTCAAGCTGCTCGGCGTGGACGTGGCCTCGTTCGGCGACGCCTTCGGCGCCACGCCCGGCGCGTTGAACACACTGTATGCGGACGAGTCACAAGGACTGTACAAAAAGCTCGTGGTCACCGAGGAGGGCGAACTGCTCGGCGGCATCCTCGTCGGCGACGCAGCATCCTACGACGTGCTCAAGCCGATGGTCGGCAGCGGCGCCAAGCTCCCGGCCGCGCCGATCCAGCTGCTGCTGCCTGCCGCGGACGGCGAGGGCGCGGCAGGCCTCGGCGTCGGCTCGCTGCCGGAGTCGGCGACGATCTGCAGCTGCCACAACGTCAGCAAGGGCGAACTGCTGCAGGCGATCACAACAGAGGGCTGCGGTACCGTCAGCGCGCTGAAGTCGTGCACCAAGGCCGGCACCGGCTGTGGCTCGTGCGTGCCGATGCTGACGAAGCTGCTGGATGCGGCGGGCGTGGAGCAGTCCTCGGCGCTGTGCGCGCACTTCTCCCAGTCCCGCGCCGAGCTCTACGAGATCGTGCTGGTGCGCGGCGTCACGACCTTCGCGCAGCTCATCGCAGAACACGGAGTCGCGGCGGCGGGATCAGAGGGCTGCGAGATCTGCAAGCCGGCCGTCGCCTCGATCCTCGCCTCGCTCTCCGGCCGCCTGTTCGGCCAGACGCACATCCTGACCGGCGAGCAGGCCGCACTCCAGGACACCAACGACCACTTCCTGGGCAACCTGCAGCGCAACGGCTCGTACTCGGTGGTCCCGCGCGTGCCCGGCGGCGAGATCACCCCGGAGAAGCTGATCGTGATCGGCGAGGTGGCGCGCGACTTCGGGCTCTACACGAAGATCACCGGCGGCCAGCGGATCGACCTGCTCGGCGCGCGGGTCGAGCAGCTCCCGGCGATCTGGCAGCGGCTGGTGGACGCCGGCTTCGAATCAGGGCACGCCTACGGCAAGGCCGTGCGCACGGTGAAATCCTGCGTCGGCTCGAGCTGGTGCCGCTACGGCGTCCAGGACTCGCTGCGGATGGCCATCGACTTGGAGCTGCGCTACCGCGGCCTGCGTTCCCCGCACAAGATCAAGGCCGCGGTCTCCGGCTGCGCCCGGGAGTGCGCCGAAGCGCAGGGCAAGGACATCGGCGTGATCGCCACGGAGAACGGCTGGAACCTCTACGTCGGGGGCAACGGCGGCTTCCGGCCCCGGCACGCCGACCTGTTCGCCAAGGACCTGACCGAGGACGAGCTGGTCCGGGCGATCGACAGGTTCCTGATGTTCTACATCCGCACGGCCGACCGGCTCGAGCGCACCGCGACCTGGATCGAGCGGATCGAGGGCGGGCTCGAGCACGTCAAGGCGGTCGTGCTGCAGGACAGCCTCGGCCTCGGCGCCGAGCTCGACGCGCTGATGGCGGCGCACGTGGCGAACTACACCGACGAGTGGCGGGCGGCGCTGGACGACCCGGACACGCTCAGCCGCTTCGTCTCCTTCGTGAACGCGCCGGGCGAGGCCGATCCCTCGATCGAGTTTACCGCCGAGCGCGAGCAGATCAAACCCTTGTTGACCATCGG
This sequence comes from Actinospica robiniae DSM 44927, assembly GCF_000504285.1. NCBI lineage: Bacteria > Bacillati > Actinomycetota > Actinomycetes > Catenulisporales > Actinospicaceae > Actinospica > Actinospica robiniae. The sequence continues at coordinate 46,700 of NZ_KI632511.1, forward strand.
ACGAGCCGAGGACCTGGTGGGTGCGCGATGACGATCGAGATGGACACCGCCGAGATGGACACCGCAGTGGCGTTCGCCGCAGACACGCCGCCCGGCCCGGCCGCACGGGTGTGCCGGTACGAGGACCTGATCGCCGGGCGCGGGGTGGCCGTGCTACTGCCGGACATGACCCAGGCGGCCGTCTTCCGCACCTTCGACGGCCGGCTCTTCGGCGTCGGCAACCTCGACCCGGCCACCGGCGCGCACGTGATCTCGCGCGGTCTGACCGGCTCCCGCGACGGCGCGCCCACGGTGGCCTCGCCGATGCTCAAGCACGTCTACGACCTGGCCACCGGCCAGTGCGTGGACGGTCCGGCCGGGCGCGAGCCGTATGCCCTGGCCGTCTTCCCCGTGCGCTGCGACGAAGGCGTCGTGTACATCCACACCGCTCCCCCGATCGTCGCTGGAGGCAATTAGTGGCCACATTCCGCTCCTCGTCGCGCGCACCATTGACCGGCTGGCGCCCGGAAGACCCGAGATTCTGGTATGACGGCGGCGCCCGCGTCGCCCGGCGCAACCTGTTCCTCTCGATCCTGACCGAGCACGTGGGCTTCTCGGTCTGGTCTCTCTGGTCGGTGCTCGTGCTCTTCCTCGGCCCGGCCGACCATGTGGACGCGGCCGGGAAGTTCCTGCTCACCGCGGTGCCGACGCTGGTCGGCTCATGCCTGCGGGTGCCCTACAGCATCCTGGTGGTGCGCTTCGGCGGCCGCACCTGGACCGTCATCAGTGCGCTGCTTCTGTTGATCCCGTGCGGAGCGGCGGCGATCGCGGTCAAGCCGGGCGTGAGCTACGGGACGCTGGTGCTGCTGGCCGCGCTGGCCGGAGTCGGCGGTGGCAACTTCGCCTCATCGATGACGAATATCAATGCTTTCTATCCGCAGCATCGCAAGGGCTGGGCGCTGGGCCTGAACGCGGGCGGCGGGAACCTCGGCGTCGCCGTCGTGCAGCTGGTGGGCCTGGCCGTGCTGTCCTGGGCCGGCGCCGGGCACCCGCGGCTGCTCGCCGGGATCTATCTGCCCTTGATCGTGATCGGCGCGGCCGGCGCGGCCCTGTGGATGGACAACCTGCCGCGGCCGGAGACCCGGTACCGGGCGGTGCGCGAGGTGTGCAAGGAGCCGCACACGTGGATCGTGTCACTGCTCTACATCGGCACCTTCGGTTCCTTCATCGGCTTCAGCTTCGCCTTCGGCCAGGTTCTGCAGATCCAGTTCGCCGGCCAGTTCGCCACCCCGGTCAAGGCGGCCGGCCTGACCTTCCTCGGCCCGCTGATCGGCTCACTCGCCCGGCCCCTGGGCGGTCGCGCGGCCGACCGCTGGGGCGGGGCCCGGGTGACGGTGTGGAGCTTCGGCGCGATGGCCGTCGGTGCGGCGGCCGTGTGGGAGTCCTCGCGCACCCACTCGTTGCCCGGCTTCGTGGCCGGCTTCGTCTGGCTGTTCGCGCTCAGCGGCGTCGGCAACGGCTCGGTCTACAAGCTGATCCCGGGCATCTTCAAGGGCCGCACCGGCGATCCGGCCCGGGACCAGGCCCTCGGCGGCGCGTTGATCGCGATCGCCGGGGCGGTGGGCGCGTTCGGCGGCGTGCTGGTGAACCTGGCCTTCCGCGAGTCCTTCCTGACCTACCATTCGGCCACCGGAGCGTACGTGGCCTTCATCGCCTGCTACCTGGTCTGCGGCGTACTCACCCGTTTGGTGTATCAGCGCGCGGAGGTGCCGGCTGCCAAGCCGGTGCCTGCCTCGGTGTAGGCGCCCGCCCCCTGCCTCCTCGGCGCCGCTGGACTCGGATCAGGCGGCGCCGAGGACTTCCACCGCCGCGAGTCTGGCCGGGTCGGTCACCCCGTGCATGCCGACGATCCGGCCCCCCTCGACGGTGAAGGCCATGACGGAGATCACCCGGCCGTCCGGGCCGAAGGCCGCGATGCCCGGCAAGCCGTCGACGTACACGGCGACGCCACGCGACGCCGCCCCCGCCGCACGGCGCGCGCCGGCCGCGACCTCGGTGGCTCCGAGCAGCACGACTTTCCCTTCGGCGGTCTCGAAATCGAGCTTCACAGCCGGATCGAGCACCCGGAGCAAGGCCTCGAAGTCACCTTCCCGGGCAGCGGCGAGAAAGGCGTCGACCGCGGCCCGCTGCTCCCTCGCCCCGGCGGCGGGCGGAACCCGGCCGCCGGCCCGCACTTTGCGCCTCGCCCGGCTGGCCGTCATCTTGGCCGCGTCGGCCGACTTGCCGATGATCCGTCCGATCTCGTCGAAGGACACTGCGAAAAGGTCGTGCAGGACGAAGGCGAGGCGCTCGCTCGGCGCGAGCGAATCGAGCACGACGAGCAACGCCGTCCCGACCGCGTCCGCGAGCACCGCGTCCTCGTCCGGGGCAGGTGCCTCGTCGAGCACGATCAGCATCCGTTCTTCGGCCTCCGTCGAGGACGCGACCGGATGCGTCTGCCGCGTCCGCAGGACGTCCAGGCTCAGCCGTCCGACGACGATCGTGAGCCACCCCGCGAGGTTGCCGATCTCGGCCGCGTCCTGCCGTGACAGCCGCAGCCAGGCCTCCTGCACCACGTCCTCGGCGTCGGCGTGCGAGCCGAGCATCCGGAGGGCGACCGCGCGCAGGCGGCCGCGCTCACGCTCGAACGCGTCGGTCAGGGTCGGCGTGGGTGTCGGCGTCGGCGTGTCGGCCATGGTGTTACCTTCCTCGGTTCCGCTCCGTCATGGGGGATGACGGGCCGAACCGGCCCGAGGTAACCGACCCGACACCCGACCCCCGCCACGAGGGAGTACGAACCATGCAAGCACGTATGGAAACCACGGTGAACCCCGACGTCGTCAACGCGATCCAACTGCTCAGCAAGGCGGTCCGCTCCTCCGGCATCGATCAGAAGACGACCGAACTGGTGCACCTGCGGGTCAGCCAGATCAACGGTTGCAGCCCCTGCGTCTACGCGGGTGTCGCCCAGGCGAAGAAGCTCGGCGAGACCGACGAGCGCCTGCACGCCGTGGCCGTCTGGCGCGAGTCCCCGTTCTTCACCGACGCCGAGCGCGCCGCTCTCGACCTGGCCGAGGCCGCCACCCGGATCGAGGACGGCCAGCCGGGCGTGGACGACGAGACTTGGCAGGCCGCGGCGGAGCACTTCGCCCCGGCCGAGATCTCGTCCATCCTGCTCTGCGTCGCGCTGACGAACTTCTTCAACCGGATCAATCGCGCGCTGCGCACGCCGGCCGGGAAGGTCTGGTAGACCATGGCTTCATGGCGAACTTCAGCACGAAGGTCGTGCCGGTGCGCACCGGCCGGACGGAGACCGTGTACGACCTCACCCGCACCTGCGAGGCCTTCCTCGACGAGGTCGCGGAGCGTGGCGACGGCCTGCTCAACATCTTCGTTCCGCACGCGACCGCCGGCGTGGCCATACTCGAGACCGGCGCCGGAAGCGACGACGACCTGCTCGCCGCCCTGCGCGACCTGCTCCCCGCGGACGACCGCTGGCGCCACCGGCACGGCTCGGCCGGACACGGCCGCGACCACGTGCTCCCCGCCTTCGTCGCCCCGCACGCCACCCTCCCCGTGATCGAGGGCCGGATGGAGCTCGGCACCTGGCAGTCGGTCGTCCTGGTCGACACGAACCGCGACAATCCGGACCGGCAAGTGAGACTGAGCTTCCTGAGTTGATCTAGATTGGAGGCATGGGAAGCTACCTGATCACCGGCGCCACCAGGGGTATCGGCCGAGCCCTGGTCGACGAGCTCGCCGACGACGACCTGATCCTCGCCGCCCGCGACGGCAACGCGCTCGCGGCGCTGTGCCGGACGCTGCGTGCGGCCCGGCCGATGCCGGTCGACCTCGGCCGGCCCGAGACGATCGCCGCGGCGGTGGAGGAGGTCGGACTGCCGGAGCACCTCGACGGGATCGTGCACGCGGCCGGGGTGATCAAGCTGGGCCGGGTGGAGGAGCTCTCGCTGAAGACCTGGAACGAGGTGTTCGCGGTCAACGTCACGGCGATCGCGGAGCTGACCCGGCTGGTCCTCCCCCCGCTGCGAGCGGCCCGCGGCACGACCGTGTTCGTGAACTCGGGCGCCGGCCGGGCCGTGAGCGGCCGCGGCAACGGGGTCTACTCGGCCAGCAAGCACGCGCTGGTGGCGCTCGCCGAAGCACTCCGGCTCGAGGAGCCGGCCGTGCGCGTAACCAGCGTGTTCTCCGGCCGTACGGCCACGGATATGCAGCGTGAGCTGCGCGCCTACGAGGGCGAGGAGTACCGGCCAGAGGACTATCTGCGCCCCGCCGTGGTCGCCCGGATCATCGCCGACGCGCTACGGCTGCCCGCCGACACCACCGTCGGCGACCTGCGGGTGATGCCGCGCGGCTGACGCTCGGTCAGCCACGCGGGGCGGCGTTCACACGCTCTCCTCAAGAAATTTCCGGGAACGGCGAGAGGTTCTCAGGCGAATTGATGATCGGATAGGTGTTGGTGGGGTGTGGTGGCCTCTTGAGTCGGGGTGGTCGTCGGGGTGTGGGCGGCCGCTTCGCGTCGCCCGGTTTGTCTGACCACCCGTTACCTTTTACGTGTCCCCGCAATGGGGGCGCCTGGCCTCCGGGCCCGGTATGGCTCTGCCACCCTGCCGTGTCTATGGCCTTGGGCGTGTTGCCGCCGGGTTTTGGAGCACTGCCTGACCGCTGATAAGGGGCCTGGTCCGCATCCCGTGCCCGGCGCAACGCCGGGCGTTTTCTCGGGGCGGCCTGTGTAACGTGGTTGCCGGCTGCGGTGCGATGGTCGAGGCCAGGGCCATGCGAAGTAGAAGGCGGCGAGCGTGTACGACACCAGCGGTATCGGGGTCTTCCTCGGCCTGGACGTGGGCAAGGGCGAGCACCACGCCCACGGGCTGACCCCGGCCGGCAAGAGAGCGTGTCTAATGGAGTGTGTAAGCGGGTGACCTGTTGAGCAGCAGGTGGTAGTGCCTGGCTGCTAGAAATGGTGACACGCTGTGAGTGGCAAGAAGATGGACCAGGTGCTGTCGGTGGAGGCCGAGGAGCATCTGGTGGAGGAGCTCGAGCAGGTCGAGGGTGCCCGTCGGGTCGCTGCGATCCTGGCTCCGGAGGCGATCGACTCTCTGCTGGCCGAGGCCGAGAAGGCCGGGGGCGGGGCGCAGGAGCTGCTGGCTGCGATCACCAAGGCGGTGCTCGAGCGGGCGCTGCAGGTGGAGATGGCGGATCACCTCGGCTACGAGAAGGGGGATCCGGCCGGGGTCGGCTCGCCCAACTCGCGCAACGGCTCCTACCCCAAGACCGTGGTCACCGCGTCCGGGCCGGTGCGCCTGCAGGTCCCGCGTGATCGGGCCGGCTCGTTCGAGCCGCGGATCGTGCCCAAGCGCACCAAGAGGCTCGGGCAGGTCGACGAGATGATCCTCTCGCTCTACGCCCGGGGGATGTCCACCCGCGACATCCGCGACCACCTCGCCGAGGTCTACGGCGCCGAGATCTCCCCCGCGCTGGTCTCCAACGTGACCGAGGTGGTGCGCGAGGAGATCGCCGAATGGCAGAACCGCGCGCTCGACGCGGTGTATCCGATCCTTTACATCGACGCGATCGTGGTGAAGGTCCGCGAGTCCGGCAGCGTCGTGAACAAGGCCGCGCACCTGGTGATCGGCGTGGACACCGACGGGTACAAGCAGGTGCTCGGCATCTGGATCGAGCAGAAGGAGGGCTCCCGGTTCTGGCTCAACGTCCTGACCTCCCTGCGCAACAGGGGCCTGAAAGACGCCCTCGTCGTGTGCTGCGACGGGCTGAGCGGGCTGCCCGAGGCGATCGGGCACGTATGGCCCGAGGCGATCGTGCAGACCTGCGTGGTCCACTTGATCCGCACCTCGATGCGGTATGTCGCCTACGCCGACCGCAAGAAGATCGCCGCCGCGCTGCGCCCGATCTACACCGCCGCGAACGCCTCGGCCGCCGAGGCCGCGCTCGAAGCGCTGCGCGGCACGTTCGCCCGCAGCGCACCCGGGGTGATCTCCGCATGGGAGCGGTCCTGGGAGACGTTCATACCGTTTCTCGACTTCCCCCTCGAGCTGCGACGGGTCATCTACACGACCAACGCCATCGAGTCGATGAACTTCCAGCTCCGCAAAATCAGCAAGACCCGCGGGCACTTTCCCGACGACGACGCCGCGATCAAACTGCTCTACCTCGGCATCCGCCGCATCGAGGGCCGCCACATCGACGGCGAGGGCCGCCACGTGCCGGCCGGACAGCTACGCGGCACCGGAACCTACGGCTGGAAGCGGGCCCTGAACGACTTCGCGATCCGCTTCCCCGGCAAACTCCCGGTCTGACCAGCAAAACCGTCACCGACGGCAACCGCCGACGGAGACCCGAAGAAGGAAGAACCGTCCCCAAACTTACACACTCCAATTGACAAGCCCCGGCAAGACCGTCTACGACAAGCGCCTGCCGAACACCGAACCGAAACTGCGCGCCCTGTTCGAGAAGCTGATCGCGAAGTTCGCCACCGTCCTGGTGATCGTCGATCAGCCCGCGAACATCGGCGCGCTGCCGCTGAGCGTCGCCCGCGACGTCGGCTGCCAGGTCGCCTACCTGCCCGGCCTGGCCATGCGCCGCGCCGCGGACCTCTACGAGGGCGAGGCCAAGACCGACGCCCGCGACGCCGCCGTGATCGCCGACGTCGCCCGCACCGCACCCAGGGCGCTGCGCACCCTGACCGTGCTCGATGAGACCGAGGCGGAACTGGCCATGCTCGTCGGGTTCGACCAGGACCTCGCGGGCGAGTCGACCCGCACCTCCAATCGGCTGCGCGGCCTGCTCACCCAGATCCACCCCTCCCTCGAACGCGTCCTGGGCCCACGCATCCAGCACCAGGCCGTCCTCGCGCTACTCGCCCGGTACGGCTCCCCTGAACTGCTCGCCGAGGCCGGCACCCGACGCATCGTCAAACTCCTGAAACCCCTGGCCCCGCGCCTGGCCGAGCGCCTGGCCGAGGAGATCGCCGAGGCCCTCGCAGAACAGACGGTCGTGGTGCCCGGCACCCGGGCCGCAGCCCTCGTCATCCCCTCCCTCGCCCGCCAGCTGACCGAGATCCTCGCCCAACGCCGCACGCTCGAGGGACAGCTCAGTGCCCTGCTGGAGGCCCACCCTCTTTCCCCGCTCCTGACCTCGATGCCCGGCATCGGGATCAGGACCGCCGCGACCATCCTGACCACCGTCGGCGACGCCGCCACCTTCCCCACCGCCGACCACCTCGCCTCCTACGCAGGACTTGCCCCGGTCACCAAGTCCTCCGGCAGCTCCATCCGCGGCGAACACGCACCCAGACGCGGAAACCGGCAGCTCAAACGCGCCATGTTCCTCTCCGCCTTCGCCGCCCTGGCCGACCCCGACTCCCGCGCCTACTACGACAAACACCGCGCCGCAGGCAAAACCCACACCCAAGCAATCATCCGCCTCGCCCGCAGACGCATCAACGTCCTCCACGCCATGCTCCGCAACGCCACGCTCTACACGCCCCACACCGCCACCACATAACCCGAGCAACACCCACCCACATGCCCGTTACAGCGAGCAGCCCAGACTTGACGGAAGACATAGGGGCACGCCCACCCGTTGCGTCGCGGGGCGGGCTGGGGTTTCAAGATTCCGCCTCCGGCGCGGGCCCTTCTCTCGGAGAGAGATGCCGGGGTTTGTGGGGTGCTGGCGTTGGCGGGGCGGGCTGGGGTTCGGGGTGGTCGGGTGCCGGGGGCGTGCTCTCTCCTCGGCCGGGCCCCGGAGGCAATCAGGAACCTGCCGGGAGGTCAAGCGGCGGAGGCTTCCGCTCATGCTCGATCTTGCATCGCGCCGCTTGACCTCCCGGCAGAACCCTGACCGGGCTTCGCCTGCCCGACCGAGGAGAGAACCCACCCCCTGAGGGAGCAGTGCGAGCTGCGCTCGGGCCCGGGTCCCGTCCCGCAGCCCGGCCGCGCTCGACGCGGAAGAATCCTGCATCACCTTGATCCGAGCGTCCCGATTCCCGATCCGTGCAAAGGGTCGGTGGTCCGATCGCGCTTGATGTCGGATCCTGCATCGCCCTCATGCTGTCGATCCCGATCCCAGACCCCGCGGCAGAATCCCGCAGGCCGGTCGCGTTCGGCGCGGAAGAATCCTGCATCGCCCTGATCCAATCCACCCCGTGCTCATTCGGTCGGCGGGATCGCCTGGCCCTGTCGCACTCCGAGGGGTATTCCTGCACCGTTCTCGGCCATGCCCCTGACGCCGTCCGCGCAGCCATCCCGCCCACCACCCCTCCCGTCGCAAGCCCCGATCCCCCGTACTCTTCCATGGTAGACGCCACTACCGACAAAAGCCGCGTATCCGGCTTTCACCGGATAAGCAAAAATACTGGAGATTTCCGGGCACTCGAGCGCGCTCCCCGGCGTTGAACGAGTAGTAGAGAAGAGAGCGGCCCAGAACGGTGATGCAGGATTCTTCCGGATCGAGCGCGACCGGGCCACGGGACAGGACTCGGCCCGAGCGCAGCTCAGACCCCTCCCCAGGGGGCGGGCTCTCTCCTCGGTCGGGCAGGCGAAGCCCGATCAGGGTTCTGCCGGGAGGTCAAGCGGCGCGATGCACAATCCACCATCAGCGGAAACCACCGCCGCTTGACCTCCCGGCAGGTCCCTGATTGCCTCCGGGGACCGACCGAGGAGAGAGCACACCCCCGCAACCCCACCACCCCCAACCCCAGCCCGCCCTCCCAACGACAGCACCCACACGAACCCGGCATTCTCTCCGAGGGAAGGGCCTGCCAGCGGCGCTTTTCGTCTTGAAACCGCAGCTCGCCCTGCCAGCGCAACGGGTGGACAGAAGAACCGGGCGACGCGAAGCGGCCGCCCACACCCCGACCCGACAGACCACCACGCCCACGAGCACTCAACCGATCATCAACTCGCATTAAGATGCCAACATGGCGGGGGGGAACGCGCCGGACGAGCGCGCAAGGAAGTATCAGACGTAGAACGTACCGGGACAGCCCTCGTATGCTGGCCGTCCTGCTCCTGCTGTTGTCGGGCGCGGCAACGCTGACGACCTGGCTGGCGGCGAGCTATGACGAGAACAGTTCCAGCGCGCGGGCCTATCAGGACGCTCCGGCCTGCGCGTCTGCCGCTAAGGCAGGACCCGACTGCGTGCTGACCATTCCGATCATGGTCGAGCGGGCGTGGAGCCAGACCACCAAAGGCAATGGAAAAACGACCACCTACTACGTCCAGCTCGTCGGGGATGCCCCGGCGAACGGGGCGGTCCAGCTGACCCGTTCGTGGGACCAGCTCACCGGCCTCGCGGAGTCCAGCGCGCTGGTCTGGCGCGGCCGGCTCGTCGGGCTACTCGAACTCAACCAGGAGTACGACACCCTCGATGCTCCCAGCATCGTGACGCAGCTGTATCTCAACTGGATGATCGCGACGGCGCTGTGCACTCTGTTCGTCCTCACCCTGCTGCTGTCGCTGTTCACGCCGCTCACCAGTTCGCCATGGCGCCACGCCTTGACCGTGCCGTCCGGGGTCGGCGCGTTCTCGTTCGCCGTCGGTGCGGTCCTCGCCAGCCAACTGGGCGACGGCGACGATGCGTTCCTCGTGTCATATTCTTCGGCATCTTCGGTGCCATCGCGGCGCTGGTCATGCGCGACGTGTATGGGAAGGGTGGCCTGCACTGATCACGCCGAGAGCGCCGTTGCGCTTTACCGATCAAATGCCTCGGCGTGGCGCACGCACCAGGGTTCGAAGGTGCGCGGGCTGCGCCTGAGCACCTGTCGGACGTCGTCGGTCCGGAAGCCGTCCGTGTCGGCGCGCATCGCGGTGATCGCTTCCAGCAGGGCGGCGGCGAGAGCTGGCGGAGCGCCGTTCGCGTAACGCGCGCGGACGGCGTCCTCGGCCGTCGCGGCCGTACGCACCTCGATGGTGCGGCCGAGGACGTCGGCGAGGATGCGTACGTGCTCTGCCGTGGTGCGCACCTCGTCGCCGGTGAGCGCGTAGATCTCCCCCTCGTGTCCGTCCTCGAGCAGAGCGCGGGCCGCGACGTCGGCGATGTCGGCGGGATCGATGAGCGAGAAACGGCCCGGCCCGGTCGGATCGAGCACATAGTTGCCCTCGCGGATCGTCGGCGCCCACTCCAGCGCGTTGGTCATGAAGCCGCTCGGCCGCAGGATCGTCGCGGGGATGCCGGAGTCGAGCACGAGCCGCTCGCGGGCGTGGTGCCACCGGCCCATCGCGGGCACCGGGTCGCCGATGACGTTCACCGAAGACAAGAGCACGATGCGACGCACCCCGGCGGCGACCGCCGCGGCGACGGCGTTGGCCGCCTGGTCGATCCCGGTGCCCTGAGTCAACAAAAAGAGCCGGTCCACGCCGTCGAACGCGGCCTTAAGGCCGGTCGGCTGCGTCAGATCCGCCACAGCGACGGATGTCTTGTCACAGAGCCCTGCGGCTCGGGTTGGATCGCGGACCAGGATGCGGATCCGCTCGCCGGCCGCGTCGAGCGTGCGCACGAGCTCGCGCCCCACATTTCCGGTCGCACCAGTTACCAGGATCATGGCTGCCCCCTGAGGTCATTAGCCGTCTCACGACTTTCGGAACGTTAGCCGGTAAATGATTAGCCGTCAATCGACCTCCGCTAAGCTCGGTCCCCCGCCCCTCCGGATGGAAGGCCACGCGACGTGCCCGGATTCCTCGACCTGCACGGCCGGACCAACAAGGCCGTCCGCGCCGCCGCCGACGCCCGCATCCGCCGCCACGGCCTGCACCTCGGCCAAGATCACCTGCTGGCGCTGCTCTGGGCCCAAGACGGCCGCACCCCCGGTGAACTCGCCGCGGCCCTCGAAGTCAGCACCCCCACCGTCGTCAAGGCCGCGACCCGGATGTCCGCTGCCGGCCTCCTCGAACGCCGCCCCGACGAGCGCGACCACCGCCTCGTGCGCATCTGGCTCACCGATGCCGGCCGCGCCCTGCAGCTCCCGATCGAGCAGGAGCGGCGCCGCCTCGAAGAGGAGCTCATCGCAGACCTCAGCCCCGCCGAGCGCGATCAGCTACTCGCCGCCCTCGCCAAGGTGCACCAAGCGGCGTCTCGCCTCCAGCAGGATTCCGTGTAAGCAAAGGGATTTCGCCGAATTCGCACACTGCGACTTCGGTTCTATACATCCTGACTGTGGTCGGGCACACGGGCGAGCGTGAGGCCGAAGTGTGTGCGGTAGGCGGCGAGCACCTGCGCGTCGTCCTCGAGCGTTTCTTCAGTGCGCACGCCGTCCTGGGTGGTGGTGATCAGCTTACGGCCGGCCAGGGTGATCATGCCATCGTCTGTCAGGATGGTGCAGAACGGTGAGCGGGTGAAGTGGGACGTGGGCGAGAACCGCTGGAACCCGTGCGCGATCGTGAAGTCGGCGAGCTCGCGCGGGCGCTGCTCGATGCGGTAGGCCGGGGTTCCGTCGCGGTAGACGTCGAGGTCGCCGTCGGGCGTCGCCTCGATGCGGAAGACGCCGCCGGGATCCTTCTGCTCGTCACGGTAGTCCAAGCGCAGCGGGAACTCGCTGTGCCGGCCGAAGCCGACGTCCACGAGCCACGGCTCGTCGAGGTCGACGCGCAGCGCGAGGTGGTCGAACGGCGGGCTGAAGCCGTTGTCGCCGTGCACGCGCACGGCGAGCAGGCTTACCTGGTAACCCAAGGCGCGCAGTAGCGCGGCGAGCAACCCGTTCAGCTCGTAGCAGTAGCCGCCGCGCCGCCGGGTGACGATCTTGTCGAAGAGTGCGTCCTCATTCAGGGGCACGTCCTCGCCGAGGTGAATACTCAGGTTCTCGAACGGCACGGCGTGCAGGTGCCGACTGTGCAGCCGGCGCAGATAGTCCAGGTCGGGGCGGTCGGGATGCGGCAGGCCGATCCGCTCCAGGTGCGCAGTGACAGATACTTCATTCACGTGATCAGTTATCCCAGTTTCGAGGCCGGGATGCCATCAGGCGGAGGACCTACGCCCGACTGAGACCTTGGACCGGTGTCGGCTCCTCCGACAGCAGGCGGTCGACGTCGGAGCGGCGCGGACGCGGGCCGTACACGACCATCGCAGCAGTCTGTGACAGCGTGAGGAGTGCGAGGAGGAGAAGCAGCGGCAGCGCGAGCGTCGGCGCGACTGCTTTGGCGTAAATCGAGAACTCCGCCAGTAGGACGACGATCATCCCGCGACCGAGGATCGCGATCGCACTGATGAGTCGTTCATCACGGCGATGTTCAGAACAATGAGACAGCATGTTGATCAGCTTGACGGAGCAAGCCGCGAGCACACCGAGAATCGCGTCGGCGACGAGGCCCTCGCTCGTGTCGCGAGTGCTGCCGATCACGATGATCAAACTTCCCGCACTCCAGCAGATCATGCTCAGCGCGCAGGTCGCGCGTCGGCCGTGCCGCACCAGGAACGTGCGCTTGCCGAAGAGCGCATCGCCGCGCACGTCGCGGAAGTCTTTGAGCACGATGCGTCCGATGAAGCCGAGGTAGAGCCCGCCGAGCAGGACGAAGTCGTGGCTGGTGACCGGGCGATGAGCCGCGTCCACGCCGAGCAGGAAAGGCACCGCGACGTAGCAGGCGGGCAGCACCAGCGGCGCGAGCACCCCGCGTTCGGCGAAGCGGAACGGCCGCAGCGAGTAGGCGGCGCTCAACACCAAGCCCACTGCGACGACCAGCACTGCAAGCCAGCCAAGGGCGGCGCTCGCGGCGAGCGCCGCGATCGCTCCGATGATCCCGGTCGTCGAGAGCTGAGTCCGGCTGGCGTCCCCGCCGACGAGCGGCCGGCGTCGGTCGCCGGGGAGGTTGACCCGGTCGATCGCCTCGTCCGCGAGATCGTTGCAGGCCACTGAGAAGATGAGGAATCCCGCAATCGTCACGAGGATCCCGGTCAACGGCAGGTAGGCGTTCGGCCGTCCGGCCTGCGCGATGCCGAGCGCCGCGTACGAGGCGAAGAGCACGAACACCGGGGGCCTGGCCGCGACGAACGCGAGGCGGATCCGCTGTATCACTTGTTGCTCCCGTATCTGCTCATCGCCAGGCCGAGGAGGATGAACCAGCCCACGGCGACAAGACCCGCGATCACGCACAGGACGACGCACACGACGCCGAGCATGCTGATCATGTCGAACGTGCGGTCGCCGGGCTTCGTATCGCGGCTGTTGTGGGTCATGGACCCATGAGACCAGCCCGGGCCGGCGCCGGGCATCGGCAGACCTACTCAACCGGCGGCTGCGCGGTACTCGGTCGGTGTTGAGTAGAACTACTCAGCCGCGTCGTCACCGAGGCCGTTGTCCAGCGCGTAGCGGACGAGCTCGACGCGGTTGTGCAGCTGAAGCTTCGTCAAGGTGTTCTGGACGTGGTTCTGCACGGTGCGATGCGAGAGGGTGAGCCGTTCGGCGATCTGCCGGTAGGTCAGGCCGGTCGCGACGAGGCGCAGCACCTGCATCTCCCGCTCGGTCAACCGCGGCGTATCGGTCTCCGGGCCGGTCGCGCGGTCGGCGAGGCGGCGATATTCGCCGAGCACCAGGCCCGCGAGCCCGGGCGTGAAGACGGCGTCACCGGCGGCGGTGCGACGCGCGGCGTCCACCAGTTCCCCGCTGCTCGCGGACTTGAGTACGTAGCCGGACGCGCCGGCTTTGACGGCGTCGAGTACGTCCTGGTGCTCGCCGCTCGCACTGAGCACGAGGATGCGCAGCGCAGGGCAGCGTTGCAGCAGCCCGCGGATCAGCTCGGGCCCGGACAGATCGGGCAGGTGCAGGTCGAGTACCGCGACGTCGCAGCCGAGTCCCGGCACGATGCGGACCGCCTGCCGCCCCTCGCCGACGCTTGCGCGCACGTCGAAGCCTGCCGCGGCCAGGTCGCGGGCCACCGCGTCACGCCAGATGGGGTGGTCGTCGACGATCAGCACCCGTAGCGGCGCGTCTCTGTCCTCAGCGCCGACACCGTCCTCGTCCGTCATGCCGCGCCCTCCTCAATCGACACGGACCGCATCGGCAGCCGTAGCTCTATCTCTGTGCCCTGACCCGGTGGCGCGACGATGGAGACGGTGCCGCCGAGCCGGATCGTGCGCATCCGGATCGACTGGGCGATGCCGAGACGGCCCTCGGCCTCGGCTTTCTCCAGCCGTCCCGGCTCGATGCCGGGGCCGTCGTCCCGCACGGTCACGCTGACGGTGCCCGCCCCGGCTTCCGCAAGGATCCACACCCGAGTATCCGGACCCGTGTGTTTTATCACGTTATCCAGCGCGGCGCCTACCGCGGCGGCCAACTCGGCGCAGTCGACAGAAGGCAGCGCGATGGGCTCGGCCGGCAATGCGAGCGTCACCCGCGGAGCCTCGAAGGCGCGCAACGCGCTGCACAGATCCGAGGTGCCCGCAGGCGTGCGCGAGAGCGGTCCGATGGCGACGAGCGCGCGTAGAGCCGTCTCCTGCTCTCCGGCGAGTCGGCCGAGTTCCGCCGCCGGGCCGCCGATCTCGGCGCCGCGCCGCTGGACCAGTGCGAGCACCTGCAGCACGGAGTCGTGCACGGCGCGGGCCAAGCGTTCGCGTTCGATGGTCGCCGCCTCGAGGTGCGCGGCGCGCCGGGACTGCTCCTCGACTCGGGTGGCGAGGTCCGCGACGTAACCGATCAAGGCACCCGGCAACAGGATCAGGATCGCGAGATTGAGCGTTCCCTCGTTGACGTTGTCGCGCACGAACACGTCTCCGACCGAGAGCGCGAGGGCCGCCGCCGTGCCGGCCCCGCTCCCCCCGACCACGCCCCAGGCAAGCACGACCGACGCGACCCAGAGCATCGGGAGGATCTGCGGGTTCTGCCCGGGCGGCACGATCCAGCGGGTAGCCAGCAGGCATCCCAAGGTGACGACGAGGTCCGCGACGAGCAGCGGCGGCAGCGCCGGTCGCGTTCGGCGGTCCGGAGCGGGCCGATACCGCGCGTATCCCAGGATGCTCGCGACGCTCCAGAGCGCCATCGCCACGGCCACGGCGTAGCCGCCCACCGGATGCGCATAGTTGTGCCCGTAATGCACCGTCAGGGTCACGGCGTAGGCGCAGGACAGCAGCCGGAACATGGACACGGCTCGCCAAAGCAGTGCACTGACGCCGTCGACCGGGGTGCGCTCGACGCGCGCCGCCAGCGCCGCGGCGGCAACGCGCAGCGGGCGGGGCGGCGACGCGGACTCGGGGCTCATCGGGCGGCGAATCGTTCGACAGCGTCCTGATTCGCGTTCAGGTACAGCTGCGGCATCGGTGCCACGTCGATGTGGATCTCCACGGTGTGCATGCGGCCAGCATGCCAGGCGGAGGCCACACACGTCGAAGGCCAGCTAGAAGACTGCGGCCAAGTACGCTGCAGTGCGGCTGTCCCGCGTACCAGCGACGTCCGCGGGCGTGCCGGCGGCGACGATCCGGCCTCCGTCGTCGCCGGCTCCAGGCCCGAGGTCGATCACCCAGTCGGTCTGCGCCACGACACGCATATCGTGCTCGACGATGACGACCGTGTTGCCCGCGTCCACCAGTCCTTGCAGGTGACGCATCAGCCGGTCCGTATCGGCGGGATGCAGGCCCGCGGTCGGTTCGTCGAGGATGTAGAGCGTGTCGCCTCGCTGAGCGCGTTGCAGTTCCGTGGCCAGTTTGACGCGTTGTGCCTCGCCGCCGGACAACTCGGTCGCCGGCTGGCCCAGCCGGAGGTATCCGAGCCCGACATCACGCAGCACGGTCAGCGAGCGCATGACGCTCGCTTCCTGGGCGAAGAAATCGCAGGCTTCGTCGATACTCGACGCTAGAACCTGGGCGATGTCGCGGCCGTTCCATTCGATCTCAAGCGTGGCAGCGTTATAGCGGCTGCCGTGGCACGTCGAGCAAGGCGCGTAGACGCTCGGCAGGAACAGCAGTTCGACCGTCACGAAGCCCTCACCTTCACAGGTGGGGCAGCGTCCCTGGGCGACGTTGAACGAGAATCTGCCGACGCCGTAGCGGCGCTGGCGGGCCTTGGGCGTGTCGGCGAAGAGCTTGCGCACGTGATCGAAGAGGCCGCTGTAGGTCGCCACGTTGGAGCGCGGTGTGCGTCCGATCGGCTTCTGGTCCACGCGCACGACGCGTCGCACGTTTCCGAGGCCGCCAACGATGTGTCCCTCGGCGGTCTCCGAGGTCGGCGCGAGCAGCGGATCCGCGTCGTCGTCCGGTCCAGCGTCCGAATCGTCGAGCGGACGGCCCAGGTGCCCGGCCACGAGTTCCGGAAGCGCCTGGCTCACCAGGCTCGACTTCCCCGACCCGGAAACGCCGGTCACCGCTGTGAGACAAGCGAATGGGAACGCGACGTCGAGGCCGCGCAGGTTGTTGCGCGTGACGCCCTCGAGACGCAGCCATTCCCGCTGCCGCCGTGGCTCGCGCCGGACGACGGTGCCGGCCTGCGCGAACAGGTAGCGGCGAGTGGCGGAGGCCTCGACGTCGGCGAGCCCGGCGGGTGGCCCACTGTACAGCACCTCACCGCCCGCCTCTCCCGCCGCCGGCCCGATGTCGACCAACCAGTCCGCGGCCCTGACCACGTCCATCGCATGTTCGACGACGAACACTGAGTTGCCGCTGTCCTTCAGGCCTTGGAGGATCACGAGCAGCGCGTCACCGTCCGCCGGGTGCAGGCCGGCCGAGGGTTCGTCCAGAACGTATACGACGCCGAACAAACGCGAGGACAGCTGGCTGGCGAGGCGCAGGCGTTGCAGCTCGCCCGACGACAACGTCGGCGTGGCGCGATCGAGCGAGAGATAGCCGAGTCCGAGATCGACGATCGGTTTGAGGCGTTCGAGCAGTTCCGCGGCCAGTCTCCTTGCGGCGACGCGCTTTTCGCCGCGGAGGTCCGATCCGTGTCGTGCACTCGGCCGGGTTTCGCTCGTCACGCGCTTGAGCAGGTCCGCCAGCTCGGACAACGGCAGCCGTGTCAGCTCGGAGATGTCAAGCCCTTCGAAGTTCACTGACAAGGCTTCCGGCTTCAGCCGCTTCCCACCGCATGCCGGGCAGTCGCCGCCAGTCATGAACTGGGCCACGCGCGCCTTCATCTTCGTGCTCTTACTGTTGGCGAAGGTGTGCAGCACGTAGCGCTTGGCACCCGTGAACGTGCCCTGATAGCTCGGCTCCATGCCCTCCTTGATCGCCGCCCTCGTCTCTTTGGGCGTGAAGCCCGCGTAGACGGGCGCGGTCGGCTGCTCGTCAGTGAACAGAATCCAGTCGCGCTGCTTCTTCGGCAGGTCACGCCACGGCTTGTCGACGTCGTACCCGAGCGAGACCAGCACGTCCCGAAGGTTCTGCCCATGCCAAGCCCCCGGCCACCCGGCGATCGCGCGTTCCCGGATCGTCAGCGAGTCGTCCGGCACCAGCGACTGCTCGGTCACGTCGTACACGCGGCCAAGCCCATGACACGTCGGGCACGCCCCTTGGACGGTGTTCGGGGAGAAGTCCTCGGCGTAGAGCATCGGCTGATCCGGCGGATAGGACCCGGCCCGCGAGTAGAGCATGCGGACGAGGCTCGAGATGGTCGTCACGCTCCCGACCGAGGAACGCGCGTTGCCCACGTTCCGCTGCTGCTGCAGCGCGACGGCCGGCGGCAGTCCGTCGATCGAGCCGACGTCGGGCGCACCGACCTGCTCGATGAGGCGACGCGCGTACGGCGCCACCGACTCGAAATACCGCCGCTGCGCCTCCGCGTACAGCGTGCCGAACGCGAGCGAAGACTTGCCGGATCCGGAGATGCCCGTGAACACCACGAGTGCGTCGCGCGGAATGTCGACATCGACGTTCTTGAGGTTGTGCTCGCGCGCGCCCCGTACGCGCACGGTTCCGTTCGCGCGTGGGTCAGCTGCCGACGCAACGGAGGAGCCGCTCTTCATCATGGAGAGACCCCCCTGTGGACAAGGCACTCGAACAGTACAATCCGACCTTAGAAGTGGCCCGCCGCCGCTGCACCCGGCGGCTCCGCGCAGGCTGCGCCATCCGGCTGAAGATCAATGGGCGCGCGGCGAAACTTTCTGCACACCGCACGCACAGGTCCAGCGTTCCCGCAGGCCTCCCGCAGCCCCGGGTCGCCGGGCGCCTCGGGCCGTTTCTCACCTCGGAACCGAGTGCTACACAACGGTACGGCGCTACCACCCGTGCCGCCGTCTCGTTTCAGGGAGTTGCGATGCCGGTCCGAGCGCACCGATTTCGCGGCCTGCTGGCCGCATTGAGCGCCGTGGCGCTCGTGGCCACACTCGTGCCCGTGGTGCTGTTCTCCTCCTCGCCGCCGGCGCAGGCCCTGTCCAACGGACTGGCCGTCACCCCGCCGATGGGCTGGAACGACTGGAACGCCTTCGGCTGCAACGTGAGCGAGGCGCTGGTCGAACAGACCGCGCAGTACATGGTGACCTCCGGGATGAAGGCCGCCGGCTACGAGTATGTGAACATCGACGACTGCTGGATGACCAGCAGCCGCGACGCCAGCGGCAACCTCGTCGCCGATCCGGCCAAGTTCCCCGACGGGATGAAGGCGGTGGCAGACTACGTACACAGCCTCGGCCTGAAGTTCGGGCTCTACGAAGAAGCCGGCACCGCGACCTGCGCCGGTTTCCCCGGCAGCCTCGGCCATGAGACGCAGGATGCGAACTTGTTTGCCTCCTGGGGCGTGGACTACCTCAAGTACGACAACTGCAACGGCGGAAGCGAGCCGACCCAGCAGCGGTACGACGCCATGCGCGACGCGCTGGCCGCGACCGGCCGCCCGATCCTGTTCGCCCTCTGCGAATGGGGCGCCGACAGCGTGTGGACCTGGGGCGCCCAGACCGGCAACATGTGGCGCACCACCAGCGACATCAGCCCGAACTTCGGCAGCATGCTCAACAACTTCCACTCCAACGTGGCGCTCGCGCAGTACGCCGGCCCCGGAGGATGGAACGACCCTGACATGCTGGAGGTCGGCAACGGCATGTCGGCCACCGAGGACCAGAGCGAGTTCTCGCTGTGGGCGCAGATGGCCGCCCCGCTCGTGTCCGGCACCGACCTGCGCAACGCGAGCGCCGCGACCATGGCGATCTACCTGAACAAGGACGTGATCGCGGTGGACCAGGACCCGCTGGGCAAGCAGGGCACTGAGGTCTCCTCCTCCGGCGGCCTCGACGTGCTGGCCAAGCCGCTGTCCAACGGCGACGTTTCCGTGGTGCTGTTCAACGAGAACACCACTGCGGCCACCATCTCCACCACCGCCGCCGCGGTCGGACTGCCCAGCGCCTCGAGCTACACGCTGAACGACCTGTGGGCGCACACCAGCACCACCTCGAGCAGCAGCACCTTCAGCGCGAGCGTCCCCGCCCACGGCGTGGTCATGTACAGGGTGACGGCGAAGGGCGCCACCTCGGCCTCGCCGTCGCCGTCGGTTTCCGCGTCCGCCTCGGTTTCCGCGTCGCCGTCGGGGTCGGCGAGCGCGACACCCAGCCACAGCGCGACCCCGAGCCCGTCGGCGAGCTCCACGCCGACCAAGAGCCCGAGCCCGAGCGGCAGCGCGACCGGTTCAGCCACGTGCCACGTCACCTACAGCACCCAGAGCGAGTGGGCCGGCGGCTTCGTCGCCGCCGTCACCGTCGCCGACACCGGCACCTCGGCCATCAACGGCTGGACACTGGCATTCAGCTTCCCAGGCGACCAGAAGATCACCAACGCCTGGAACGCGACGCTAAGCCAAAGCGGCGCCGCGGTCACGGCGACCGGCGCCAGCTACAACAACTCGCTCTCCCCCGGCACGAGCACGTCGCTCGGCTTCCAGGGCACGTGGACCAGCAGCGACGCAGTCCCGACCCACTTCACCCTCAACGGCGTCGCCTGTAGCTGAAGCTGACGAAGCCCGGCGTGTCGGATCCGGGTCGCGCCATTCGTAACTAGGGTGGAAGGCCTCCATCGGGGCCGTCGCGACCACGGGAGATGACGACAGATGCCGCACCCGCAAGCCAAGATCCACCGTATGGCCGAGCTCATCGAACCCATCGGCGCCGTCACCTTCTCGGACGTGCCCAATGAGGCCTTCCTGGCCCTGGGCATGCGCAACTACTGGGACGGCTACTTCGCCGGCCGCGCGGCTCCGCTGGGGCAGGCGCCGGCCGAGGTGGTGCACGCGGTCTTCTACAACTTCGCCGCCGGCGAGGTCGCCCGCCACATCCCTTGGGTCTGGGGCAAGACCACCCCGGAGGAGGCGATCGCGGTGCGCGAGCGGGGCAGCGCCGCTGCGCTGCGTCAGATGATCGGAGCGCTCGCCGACTCTCCCGGCCTGGTCCGGGCCGCCGACCTCGCCTGCCGGGCAGCGCTCAGCGCACCAACCGAAGGCCGGGCGCTCTACGCCGGGCTCCGAGCGCTCGATGTGCCCGAAGAGCCGGTGGCCCGGCTCTGGCACGTCGCGACCCTGCTGCGCGAGCACCGCGGCGACGGCCACAACGCCGTCCTGCTGGCCCACGGCATCGGCGGCACCGAAGCACACGTCCTCCTCGCCCTGTCGCTCGGAATGAGAGCTGAGGAGTTCGGGCGCGTCCACCATCTGCCGAGGCCGCAGCTCGCCGCCGTCGTCGACGGTCTACGCGAGCGCGGCCTCGTCAACGCCGCCGGCGGGTTCACCGACACCGGCCGGGCGACGAGGGAGCGCATCGAGGCCCTCACCGACGAATCGGCCGCGCCCGCGTACGACGTGCTCAGTGCCGAGGAGCTCGACGAACTGATCGCCGGACTCGAGCCGATCGCCGCCGCGGTGCAGGCCGCCGAGGACTGAGCGGTGCCGGCTCGGCCGCCCGCCTCCTGATGCCGCGCGGTCGCGCCGCAAAACGCTCGGCAGGTCAGATGCGGTGTGTCAGCTGCCCGTCAGTGCGCTATCAGCGGAGGGGTGCAGGCTTGAGTGCATGACAGAGCTTCGTGCAACCTCCGCCGACGGCCACCCCGTTACCGCTCTCGTCGACGGCTCCG
Source organism: Actinospica robiniae DSM 44927 (assembly GCF_000504285.1). Classification (NCBI taxonomy): domain Bacteria; kingdom Bacillati; phylum Actinomycetota; class Actinomycetes; order Catenulisporales; family Actinospicaceae; genus Actinospica; species Actinospica robiniae. The sequence goes on from NZ_KI632511.1 coordinate 67,715, forward strand.
GACCGACGACCCTCCTGGTCGTCCACCCGGGCGGCAGCGACGCGTCCACCTGGGACGATGTCACCCGCCACCTCGCCGCCGAATTCCGCGTCGTCCGCATCCGCCGGCGCATCTACGCGGGGGGAGCCGAGATCGCGCTGCCGCACTCGATGGCCGTCGAGGCCGCAGACATCCTGGCGGTCGCGAGACTCCTGACTGCGCCTGTAGTGCTCGTCGGCCACTCCTCCGGCGCTGTCGCCGCGCTGGAGGCAGCGCTACTCGAGCCGTCCGCGTGCAACGGGCTGTTCCTCTATGAGCCGCCGATGCCCACCACGGAGTTGCTTTGCGGGCCCGCCGCAGCACACGCTCGCGCCGCGTTGGACGCTGGCGACCCCGTCGAAGCGATGCGGATCCACATGCGCGACATCGTCCGCATGCCCGCAGCCATCGTCGACGCCATGTTCGCCGACCCGGGCGCGCAAGGCCTCTTCGCCGCGTACGCAGCCGCACAGATCGCCGATGACGAAGCGATCGACGCACTCGGCGCCGGCATCGACCGCTTCACCACGCTCGACCTGCCGACAACCTTCCTCGAGGGCGACCTCAGTCCCGCCCACCTCCGCGAGCGCGTCGCCGACCTGGCGGCGACTCTGCCGAACGCGAAGGTCGTCACCCTCACCGGTCAAGGCCACATCGCCCACCTCACCGCATCCGAATCGCTCGCGAACGTGATCCGCGACGCGGTGAGCCGCCCTCAGCGGTAGCGAATCTCGCTCGGCGAGGCGTGAGGGCGCAGGTCACGGATGACGACGCACCCCGGCGCGCTCAGCTCGGTGCAGTGCGGGCCGTGTAGCTCCAGTGAGTTCAGATCAGTGCTGATGGCCGCGCTTGAGCCGAAGTAGCTCGGATCGAGCTCGAACGCTACGTGGGTACCGCAGCCGTCTCGAGCTTCGGCTTCCTCGGGCGGCCCGGCAGGGCGAATGCCGACGAGTTCCTGACGGAAGCCGCGTCCGTCCCTCCAGACTTCGACCACGGCACGCGAGCTCACGGCGGCCGCGGCGGCGCTGATCCAACGCTCGGACTCGAGGAGCGCTCCGTAGTAGCCGAGGCGAGTCGTCGAACTCCAGCACTTTGAGATCCGCCGTGGCGTTACTCCGGGCGGACGGTCGCCCGGACCTCCGCCAACAGCGCCGGATAGTTCTCACCGTAGGCCGAAACGGCTGCGCTCACGGCCTTGACGGCGGCCTCGAGCGGGTCGGCTTCGGCGGCGTGGACGACGGCGGGCAAAGCCATATGGCGCTGGGAAATCCTGATCGCAGGCGCAGGCGCCGGCCTTCGCGACGACGTGCTCAGGCGGAGCGGTTCGCCTCTCCCGGCTCGCGACGGGAGAGGTGGCTGGAAAGCAGGACGCTGCGGCGGTATCGCGCGGCCGACGGTCTGGCGGGGCAGATCCGGATCGGCGCGGATCGCTCGGTGCAGGCGGTCGCGGTCGTCGAACGGCGGGGGCAACGCGTCGCCGGCTTCGAGAGCGTCGAGCGCTGCGGCGATCCAGCCGACGCCGGCGAGGCCGGCCGCCTCGCACGCGCGGCGGGCCGCCAGCAGCGCCACGCTTCGCTGGGCTGCGGGTCCGGCGGCGTCGAGCGCGTGGACCAGTTCGGGATCGAAACGCAGCAGCGACTCAACGCAGCCACTGACCTGGCGCAGCCTCTCGCTGGGCAACTTCCCACCCCACTTCCACTCCTCCCGGGCGGTGCGGGCCTGCTCGTCCGCTTGCTCCTGGGTCTCCCGGGCAACGCGTTCGGCTTCGGCGCGCTCGGCGGCCGTCGGTGGCGGCGGCTGCTTGCGAGCGAACTCGTGCCAATACTCTGCGACCGACGAAGTCCGCCGGAGCAGCCGTTCGGGCTCTGGCGGGGCGGGCCAGAACTGCAGCAGATAACGGTCGAGTTGAGGGCCGTGCGTGCGGGTGTCCTTCAACCGGGCACCCTCCATGCCCTGCGCGCAGTACCGCACCCGGTAATCGATCTCGTCCAGCCCCAGCTCCCACGCGGCCGAGCCCGCCCACTGCACCAGCAGACTGCGTCCCGAGGCCGGGCGGAAGGAGACCTCAACGGCTTCTTCCCAGGCCGGATCGAGCAGCGGCGGCTGATCGTGGACCTCGACGGTGAACCCGACGTTGCCCGTATGCAGCCCGGTCACCAGCCAAAGCGCGCCCGGATCCGCCCCACCGCACAATCCCACGCTCTGCCCGGCGAACGCCGCCTTCAGTTCGGGCCCGAACGAGTCGGGATCGCTGTTGACGTAGATCTGGCCGTAGTGGACGAACACCTCGCCGTCGACGACCGTCCGCATTTCAGTACCGTGTGCCATGTTCCGCAGAGTAACGGTGGGTGCTGACATCATGGTCAACCTGGAGGGCGTGCGCGTGACGCAGGACTGCGGGCGGCGGCAAAGATACTGCAGGAACCAGTCCGAGCATCGGCGGGTGGTGACTGGGCGCCCGAGCCTCGATCCTTGCCCCGCCTATCGAGATTCGATAGATTCCCATCGCAAATCGATGGAGAGTGGGGACATGGGAAACCTGGTCGTGCGCGCGTTGCGCGCGGTGCTCACCGTGGTGCTGACCGGCACCTGCCTTGTCCAGGCATTGATGGTCTGGGCGCTGGCCACCAAGCCGGTCGTGGGGTCGCTGCCGCTGACGCCGCTGCGCGTGGCCACCATCATCGGCATGGCGTCGGTCGAAGTCGCAGTGGTCTGCGTTTGGCGGCTGGTGACGATGGTGCGCCGCGGGACCGTCTTCTCCGACGCCGCTTTCCGCTACGTGGACGTCGTGATCGGCGCCATCGTGGCGGCAGCGCTCGTATGGTTCGCGGTCACGATCATCAACGCGCCCGGTCAGCGGGCGGATCCGGGCGTGACCGGCATCATGGGCGGGATCGGCGTGGCCATCCTCGGCGTCGCGCTCATCGTGTACGTGCTGCGGATGCTGCTCGCCCAGGCCGTCGCGCGCGAGGTGGAGGCGGCGCAGCTGCAGGCCGAGCTGGACGAGGTCATCTGATGCCGATCGTCGTCGACATCGACGTGATGCTGGCCAAGCGGAAGATGTCCGTGGGCGAACTCGCGGACCGCGTCGGGATCACGCCCGCCAACCTCGCGGTACTCAAGAACGGCCGCGCAAAGGCGGTGCGGTTCACGACGCTCGCAGCGCTCTGCGAGGTGCTCGATTGCCAGCCGGGCGATCTGCTGCGCTGGGAAGCCTGAACGCAGCCCGCGCGAAATGACGGCGGACCGCGTTCAGGAGGCTTCGATCAGTCGGACGTGGCGGTCAGTGCCGCCACCGATACTAGCCAGGGCGAAGGTGCCCGCGGCGGGCTGAGCTGGAGCTGGAGCTATACCTCGAGGAGCTGGAGCCGGAGCCGATACCGCTGACGGTCCAGGCCTGCAGAGCCGTGCCGGTGTCCGGCTGCTGCATCACCAGCGACCCACTCGCCGCCGAGGCGTCTGGAGCCCCTCGTCCAGGCCGACGGGCGCTCGTGGCGGCGAGTTTGATTGACCGGTGAACACGACGTCGCTGAGATCTTTCCGCCAGGCCGCGTCTACAGCTTCCGTTCAGGTGCAGTTCAGGATACTTACAGGTTGCATGCGCAACGGCAAATTCCTTGACATTATGACACCACGGACCCTAGCGTGGCCTGAAGCTGCTTGACCGATAAACATGGAGTCCCGATGGCGACGATGCAGGACGTGGCCGACCGGGCCGGTGTCACGAAACAGACCGTGTCCAACGTCATGGGGAACCGCGGGCGGGTGGGCCGCGAGACGGCGGCCCGGGTGCGGGCCGCGGTGAAAGAACTCGGATACACCCCGAACCTCGTCGCCCGCTCGCTGGCGACCGGCACCACCAAGACCCTGGGGATGCTCGTACCCACGCTGTCCGGCGGCTTCTACTCCGTGCTGGTCGAAGAGGTCGAAGACGTGCTGAACCGGCACGGCTACCATCTGCTGCTGTGCACGACCCACCTGGACGGCGAACGGGCGCGGCGCCACCTGGCCGGCCTGTCCAGCCGCAACGTCGACGCTCTGCTGATCGCCGGAGACCAGGACCTGCCCACCCAACTGCCGGTGCTCGCGGAGGCGCCGTTCCCGGTGGCGCTGTGCGCCTGGGAGACGGAGGCTCCGGACGGGTACCCGGTCGTCACCATCGATTACGAGCGAGCCGGCTGTCTCGCCGGACGCCACTTGCGCGAGCTCGGCCACGAGCGCGTGGCGGTGATCGCCAGTCCGGCGCACGGCGCCCGGATCGAGGGTTTCCGCCGAGCCCTGGCCGCGGACGGAATCGTGCTCGCGGACGACGACGTCCACTTCGCGCCGGAGCCCACCTCCACCGGAGGCTTCCTCGCCGCCCAGGCCGCGTTCACCGCGGACCCGGAGGTGACCGCGCTCTTCGCCACCCACGACATCCTGGCGCTCGGCGCGATCGATGCGGCCAAGGAGTCCGGCCGCGCGATCCCTGGGGACGTCTCCATCGTCGGCCACGACGACAACGACGAGGCCTCCCTGGCCCGGCCGGCGCTGACCACGGTGGCCATCCCCAAGCGCGAGATGGCCCGGCTCGCGGCCGAGCAACTGCTGCGGATCCTGGCCGGCGCCGAGGAAGGCACCAACTCGCTGCACCTGCTGCGCCCGAGCCTGACGGTGCGGGCGAGCAGCGGGCCGGTCCGCGCCGCGCGCTGACGACTCGCCGCGGGGTCCGAATCGGTTGATTCAGGCCCCGCGGCGAGTCTTCGCTTTCTTATATCAGCTCACTCATTACCGGCGAAATAGGCGGCAAGGTCGGGGTCGAGCGCCGGGACCGGCACGGGACGGCCGCCTTCCCGCAGGGAGGCCGTCGCGGCCACGCCGGCAGCCACCGCCTCGCGCGCGGCCAGCGGCGAGATCTCGGTCGGGCCGCCTTCGCGGACGAAGCGCAGGAACTCGGCGACCAGCCTGAGGTCCGCGCCACCATGGCGTTCCTCGGAGTCCGGCTCGATCTGCAGGGTCAGGTCGGCTTCGGCCCGGTAGCCGGAGCGGTACTCGTTCCAAACCCGCACCACGGCCGGGTCGCCCTCGATCCCGTCGCCGAAGTTCTCCAGCCGGCCGGCGTCGCCGATCACGGTGTAGTTGCGCCAGTAGTCCGGCGTGTAATGACATTGCTGGTAGCTCATGTACACGCCGTTGTCGAGCCTGGCCGTCATCATGGTGAGGTCCTCGACGTCGATCGTCGGGTTCAGGTCCCGCAGCCGCGCGGGCGGCCAGGCCGTGCGGTCGAACCACTCGGGCATCCGCTCCGCGGCGGGCGGTTCGCCCGCGCCGCGCCGGTGCGGGTTGTCGCCGTACACCGTCAGCGCGCCCAGTCCCACGACCTCGCGCGAGTACCCGCCGGCGAGCCAGTGGATGACGTCGATGTCGTGCGCGCCCTTCTGCAGCAGCAGGCCGGTGGTCTTATCCCGTTCGGCGTGCCAGTCCTTGAAGTAGTAGTCGCCGCCGTGGCCCACGAAGTGGCGGCACCAGACCGCGCGCACCTGGCCGATGGCGCCCTCGTCGATGAGCCGGCGCATCGTCCGCAGCGTCGGCAGATGCCGCAGGTTGTGGCCCACGTAGAGGCGCACGCCCTTGGCCTTCGCCGCGGCCAGCATCGCATCGCAGTCCTCGATGCTGATGGCCATCGGCTTCTCGACGAAGACCGCGACGCCCTGCTCGAGGAAGAACAGCACCGGCCCGGTGTGCACGTAGTCGGGAGTGAAGACGAACACGGCGTCGAGGTCGTCGCCGACCATGGCCTGGTAGTCGTCGTGGATCCTCGCCTCCGGACCGAACAGCCGGCGCGCGTCCGCGCGTCCGCGTTCGGTCGGATCGGCGCAGGAGACCACGCGCGAGTAGCCGGGCCGGTTCGCGTATTCGGCGAGTACGGCGCGTTGCCCCACGCCGACGACGCCCACACGCAGTTCACGGGCGGTGCTCATCTCAGGGGAAGTGCCTATCTCAGAGGTGCTCATGGTGATGGGATCAGCCCTTTGTTCCGGTCAGCGCGATGCCCTCGACGACACGGCGCTGCATGACGACGAACACGATGATCAGCGGGAGTGTCGCCATCAGTGCCCCGGCCATCAGCACGGGGTAGTTTGTCAGGTACACACCCTGGAGGTTGGCCAGCCCGACGCTGAGCGTCATCTTGCCCGGGTCGTCGTTCACGATCAACGGCCACAGCAGGTCGTTCCAGGACCAGATCATCGTCAGCAGGCCCAGGGCGAGCAGGCCCGGCCGGGCCAGCGGCAGCATGATGGACCAGAAGATCCGGACGGGTCCGGCGCCGTCGAGCCGCGCGGCCTCGTGCAGCTCAGGCGGCAGGGACAGGAAGAACTGGCGCAGCAGGAACGTGCCGAACGCGCTGAACATGCCGGGCAGGAACAGCGCCGGGATCGTGTTGAGCAGGTGCAGGTCCTGCATGATCTGGTACTGCGGGATCACCAGCAGCTGCGTGGGCACGAGCAGCACGGACAGGAACAGCGCGAACACGACGCCCCGGCCTCGGAACTTCAGCCACGCGAACGCGAACGCGGCCATCGAGCAGAACAGCAGCTGCGCAGCGGTCCGGGCGAGGGCGTTGATCACGCTGTTGACCAGCTCGCTGCCGAACGGCACCGCGTCGAGCACGTTGGTGTAGTTGCTCAGGTGCCAGCTCGAGGGCAGCAGCGTCGGCGGTACGGCCACTGATTCGGTCAGCGACTTGAACGAGGTCAGCAGCTCCCAGAGGAACGGTCCGGCCAGCAGCACGCTGGCGAGGATCAGGAAGCCGTGCGCCCCGATCGAGCCGAGCACGCGCCGGTTCGGCCGCTGCCGGGACGGCTCGTCGAGAGCCCGCGCCGCACCGGGCGGCCGCTGCGGGAGGGTCGAATCAGCCATAGTGCACCCACCTCTTCTGCAGCCGGAACTGGAGGCCGGTGACCGCGATGATCACGAGCATCAGGGCGAAGGCCATGGCCGCTCCGTAGCCGCGGTTGTTGTCGATGAACGAGTCCTGATAGAAGAGGTAGATGACGCTCTGCGCCCGCGGCAGCGCCGGATTCTGTGGGCCGATCAGCACATAGACGAGGTCGAAGGTCTGCAGCGAACCGATCACCGAGTAGACCGTCACGAAGAAGATGCTCGGGGTGAGCAGCGGCAGGGTGACCGAGAAGAATTGGCGCACCGGCCCCGCGCCGTCGAGCTCGGCCGCCTCGTAGTAGGTGCGCGGGATCCCCTGGATCCCGGCCATCAGGACGACCATGTTGTAGCCGACGGTCGACCAGATCCCCACGATCGCCACCGCGATCAGCACGGTGTGCGGGTCGCTGATCCAGTACGGGCCCTTGATCCCGACCTTGCGCAGCAGCTCGTCGATCAGCCCGTAGTCGCCGTTGTAGAGCCAGCGCCAGACGATCGCGACCGCCGCCGGCATGGTGATCACCGGCAGGAACATCAGCGTGCGGTAGACGCTCACGCCCCGGCGCCCGCGCCGGCCGAGCACCTGCGCGAGGATCAGCGAGACCGGGATGCCGAGCAGGCCGAGCAGGCAGTACCACAGGGTGTTGAGGAAGGCCGAGCCGAGCGCCGGATCGTGCAGCAGGGCGCGGTAGTTGGCCAGGCCGGTGAAGGTGTGCCCGCCGAACGGGCCCCAGGAGGTGAAGCTGTAGTAGAGCGTCTGGAAGACCGGCCAGATGTAGAACACGCCGAGGCCGATGCCCATGGGCGCCAGGAAGAACACCGCCCACCAGCCCGAGGTCGCCGGGCCGCGGCCGCGCCGACGTTCGCCCGCGGCCGGGGCCGCGCCCCCTTTCGGGGACGCGGCGCGGCGGCGCAGGGGGCTGCGGGACCCGATCGGGTCGCCCGCCACCCGCGGCGTGGCCGTGTCGGTCACGACCCTTCCTTCGCGAGCGCCTGGTTCATCTGGGTGGCCAGCTGCGCGGCCACCGTCGGCGTCGGCTCGCTCAGGTTCCAGGCTTTGGCCAGCAGGTTCGCCTCGAGGGTGTTCCAGGCGGCGGTGTCCTTCGATATCGGGTAGGGCACCGCGTACGGGAGCTCGTCGAGGAAGGACTGCAGGTTGTACTGCGGGTAGGACTTGACCCAAGCCTGCTGCGTGTCGTTGAAGGCGGGGATCACCGTGCCGGTGCCGGCCTCGATGTCGGCGGCCTGCTGCGAGCCGAGGAACTGGACGAACTTCTCAGCCTGCTGAGGGTGCGCGGTCTTGGCGTAGACGACGTTGGCGAGGCCGTGGATCACCGTCGCGCGCTTGACGCCCTCCGGCAGGACGGTGACGTCGACGTTGTCCTTGGTGTTGGCGTTCTGGGCGAAGGCGTTCGCGTCCCAGGAGCCGCCCCAGTACATGGCGAGCTTGCCGGATTCGAACATGTCGATCGTGGCGGTGTCGTTCATCTGCGCCAGGCTCGGCGATTCGCCCTTGCCGATCAGGTTCGTCCAGAACTCCAGACCGGAGATCGAGGCGGGCGAGCCGTAGCCCGAGCTCTTGCCGTCCGCCGAGATGACCTGGCCGCCGGCCTGGAAGATCGTGTCGTAGTAGTCTTCCTGGCCCTCGAGCGTCGCGCCTACCGCGTAGACGCCCTTGGCCTTGTTCGTGAGCTTGGCCGCCGCCGACTGGAAGTCGGCCCAGGTCCAGTTCGCGGTGGGATCGGCCACGCCGGCGGCCTTGAACAGGGCCTTGTTGTACCAGAGGCCGACGGTGTCGAAGTCCTTCGGCACTCCGTAGAGCGTGTTGTCATAGGTGTAGAGGGAGACGAGCGAGGACGGATAGTCCGCGGTCTTGATGGACGCCGAGGTCAGTGACATGAGCTGGCCGTTGGCGGCGTAGAGCTGGAAGTTGGGGCCGTTCATCCAGAACACGTCGGGCGCCGAGCCGCCCGAGGCCGCGGTCTGCAGCTTGGTGAAGTAGTCCGCGTACGGGGTGAGCTGGATCTTCACGGTGATATCCGGGTTCTGCTGCTCGAACGCCGTGATGATCTTCTGCATGGCCGGCTGCTGGGTCTGGTCCCAGATGGCGTAACTGAGCGTGGTCTTGCCGCCGCTCGAAGTTGACGTCTTCGAACTCGAACATGCCGCGGCCGCCGTGGCGACCAAGGCGAGTGACGCTGCCAGCGCCGCGATCTTCTTCGATCTCATCGTCGTGCACCCTTCTCAAGCCCGCTGGATACGGACCCGGGCGCGTCCGCGGCCGCAGTTCCGCGCTGGACATCGAAAAATCCTTCGAGGTCCGGGGGAAGAACGTCGGACAGGTGCGGCGATGGTGGCTCGCCCGGGGGATGTACACCGACCTTAGGTGCGTGTTGGTGCGGCCACAAGGCCAATATTGAGCATTTTCGAGCAAATACATTACGGTTCGGCCAAGCCCTGAGTGAGACTCAGCGGTTTCGTCGCGGCCGGTGCCGAGGACGCGGCGGCAGGGGTCGGTTCGCGGTCCTCAGGCTGCGAGCTGACCCGGAGCCGCGAGCGCCTCGGAGGCGGCGGGGTCGAAATAGCGCTGCTGCACAGCGTCGAGGGCCACGCGTACCGCGCCGAGGGCGACCCACTCCGCGTCCAGCGGCGAGGCCACGACGCGCGGCAGCCGCACGCACACCCGCTCCAGCTCGGACACCAGCTGGCCGAGGACGAGGTCCGCGGAACGCGAGATGCCGCCGCCGAGCACGACGAGCTCCGGATCGAAGGTCAACACGAGTGCGGCGATGCCGGACGACAGGGCCCGTACATAGCGCTGGGTCGCGGCCAGCGCCGCCTCGTCGCCCTCCCGCGCCCGGGCGAAGACATGCTGGGGCAGCTGCTCCTGCGGGGCATCCGGCGCGAGCCCGGGGAATCCGAGCAGGTGCATCGGCGCCTCGGCCCAGCCGGCGGAGGGCAGCGCGCCGATCTCGCCGGCGGCGCCGGAGTGGCCGCGCAGCATCTTGCCGCCCACGATGATGCCCGTGCCGGTGCGTAGCCCGGCGTGCACGTAGACCATGTCCTCGACGCCGCGGCCGACCCCACGCCACTGCTCGGCCAGCGCGGCGGCGCGTCCGTCGTTCTCCACGACGACCGGGCAGCCCACCTTCTCGGCGAAGGCTCCTGCGATGTCCACCCCGGTCCAGCCCGGCAGCGCGACGGAGAGCATCACCCGGCCGGCGTGGTCGATGACACCGGTGCTGGCGACTCCGAGATGCCACAGCTTCGCCGGGGTCGTACCCGCCTCGGCGCACGCATCCTGCAGCGCGGCGTGGGCACGTTCGAGCCGTTCGGCCGGCGGGGCAGCCGGAGAGACGGTCAGCCGGCTGCGCCCCAGGACCGTGCCGTCAAGGTCGGTGACCAGGCCGGTCACGGTGTGCGCGCCGATGTCGAGGCCGGCGATCAGCCCGGCCTCGGCGTGGAAGCGGAAGCGGCGGGCGGGGCGGCCGACCGAACGACCGCCATCGCCGAGTTCCTCCGGCGTCCGCGCCTCGACCCAGCCCATCTCGACGAGCTCGTCGGCGAGCGACTGGACGATCGGGCGCGAGAGGCCGGTCTTGGTCGCGAGGACGGTCAACGGGGTCGGCCCCGCCTCGCGCAGCGCGTCGATGACGGCCAGCAGCCGGACGCGGCGCAGCAGAACCGGCTCCTGCCCGGCGGCTCCAGGATCTCCCACGGATCTACCCCTCCTCGCGCGACCTGCCCCGATCCGCCGTGCGTCCCGGCGACAGGCGTCGGGCACGGCGGGTCAGGCGCCCGCTGCCAATTATTACTCTAGATCGCAAATATAAGGGGCGCGGGGTCGGTTCGGGAAGGGCGGGTCGGCCGGGACAGCACAGGCAGCCCGTGTGCCCGGTCCGCGCGGACCGGGCACACGGGCTTCGCCCTCAGAGTGCGCTACTCAGCTCTGGCCGAAGGTGAGCGGCGAAGAGTAGCTGGTGTTCGCGTTGAACTCGGCCTGTTCGGTCGCGGCCGGGCTGCTCAGGGCACTGAGCGGCACCGTCCACGTGTAGGTGTTGCCGCTGACGGTCATCTGCGGGTTCACCCCGCTCACCGCGCTCCAGCCCCAGCACCCGCACGCGCTGCGGTACAGCGTGTTGTTCTCGAGCATGTAGTCGGCGCCGAGCTTGCTCGTCGACGGAGAAGGGAGCTGATAGCCGGTGGCCGTGTTGGCGTCGGTGTTGATGAAGACGTGGTGCAGGCTGGTCGTGGTGTTGAAGGTCGCCTGGAAGTATTCGTACGTGCTGTACTTGCACGCCGTCAGGCTGGTCAGCGCCCCGGATCCGGCCGACGTGGTGCACGAGGTGCCGCCACCGCCGCTCGCGGCCTGAGTCGTCACCGTGAGCGGCGCGCTGGCAGCGGAGACGACGCCCTCGGCGCCGGTCGCCTTCACCGTGAACGAGTAGGCCGTGCTCGGGCTCAGATTGTTGAGAGCGACACTCGTGGTCGACCCGTTGGTCGTGGCCACGGCCGAGCCGCCCGCGTAAACCGCGTAGGACGAGACGCCCGCGCTGTCCGTCGACGCGGTCCATGACAGAGTCAGGCTCGTCGAGGTGACGTTCGCCGCCTGGAGGTTCGTCGGTGCGGTCGGCGAGGTGCCGCCGCCACCGCCGCTGCTGCCCGCGCCGGCCTGGCTGATCTCATCGTTCCAGTAGGCGCTGGCCGGCAGGGTGTCCCAGGGGTTGGGCAGATTGTCCGAGGTGACGTAGACGTAGCCGACGTCGTTCTGCTTGCTGCGCGCGATCGCCGACTCCATGTCGGCCTGGGTCGGCGTGTCGTACACCAGATTCCAGAACGCGCTCGGGTTGTTCGCGTTCAGCTCCCACGCCGGCGCGGTCCACGTGCTGTAGCTGGCGTAGGTGCCTTCGAACATGACGAGGATGTCCGCGGCCTGCGCGTAGCACTGGTCCGCCACGGCGCCCGGGTTGTCCGCCGTCAGCGCACCGGCGTGGTTCTGCTTCGTGTACGTGTTGACGGCGATGTAGAGGTTGACGTACGCGTTGTTCGTACCGCAGACGTTCTGCGCGTCGTCGAAGAAGATGCCGCCGAGGCCGTAGCTGCCGTACCAGCTGTACCAGTTGGCGATGTCGCCTTCGACCTGCGTCGTCCAGGCCGCGCTGGTGGTCGAGCCGCCGCGGGTGGTGCGGCCGGTGGTGCCGAAGTAGCCGGTGTCGACGTAGCCGATCACCTTGATGCCGGCGCTGGTGGCTGCCTGGATCGCGTTGGCATAGCCCTGATCGAACGCGGTCCCGGGGCCGCTGTTCGGGTTGGCGATGGCGACTCCCCCGTTGGGAGCGCTCTGGTCGAGCTGGGTCCAGTAGGTCGAACCCGGGCTGGCGTTCGGATTGAAGTACGCGGGGACGCCGACGTGCTGGACGGTCGTGCTCTGGGCCTGCGCCGTGGCGGGCGCGAGGAAGGCTGCTGCGACGAGCACGGCCGTGACCGCGGCGAGGGCCGCCGCGGCGCGCCGATGCAGTCCGAGCCGGGCGGCTCGGGCGCGGTGGATGAGCATGGGATTCCTCCTGGAGCAAGGTTGGGTGGAACCAGGCGGAGCGATGACCTGGACCGGACCTCTGCACAGCGGAGGCGCGGCCAGCAAAACGCGGTCAGCGTACAGCGCTCGAAGATGCTCGACAACAGGCAAAAATGCGCAGTTTCGAGCATTGCGGGACCGTCGGCCGAGCCGATCAGCGCGCTTTTTCGAGCAGCCGGCCGACAGATCGTGGCGGCGATGACGAGGCGGACGTGGCGATGACCGGCGAGGCCCGCCCGGCGACATCTGCCGCCGGACGGGCCTCGTCTCCAGTTGCCTCAGCGCCCTGCCGTCTCAGTGTCCTGCGGTTCCGGTGCTCCACAGGACGGTTCCGGCCGAGTTGTATATGACGGTGTTGCCATCGTTCTGCACGGAGAGGTAGGCGCCGTTGTCGCCGGCGGTGTTGCTGGCCCACAGCGGGCTGCCGGAGGCGTTGTAGATGACGAAGTTGCCGTCGCCCTGCATGATCGCCTTGGCGCTGGCCTGGCCGGCGGTGCCCGAGGCCCACAGCGCGGTGCTGCCCTGGTAGAGCACGAGGTTGCCGTCGCCGCCGAGGATCAGTTGGAACCGGCCGTCGCACGAGGTGATGGACTGGTTCACGGTGATCTGCTGGTTGCCGGTCATCTGGCCGCACCCGGGGGTGGCGCCACCGGTGGAGGAGCCGGGGTTGGGCACGGTGGGCCGGGTGGCGGTGAGCGCGATCTGGCCCTTGAGCATCCGGCCGCCGTCGTTCGTCAGGCGCATGTAGTAGTCGGCGGAGCAGGCGGTGCCGTCCTCATCCAGGGAGAGCAGGCCGGAGCCGGCGGGCACGGCGGCTTGGGTGGCGGCGGTGTGCAGGATCTGGTTGCCCTCGCCGTACTCGTCGAACATCGAGATGTAAATACCCTGAGCGCCGACGCGCACCATGTTGTAGAACTGGCCCCACATGAAGTCGCCGTGCGCGCGCTGGCGGGCGGAGAGGTCCCCGGGCAGAACACACGGCTGGTAGTCGATCCCGTTGCCGTTGCAGGAGGACTGGTCGCCGACGTTGACGTTGTTGTAGAAGTTGTTCGAATCCGCGACCGTCCCGATCCGCCCGACCATCCACGGCGAGATCATGTTGAAGGCGTTGTACACGCTGGAGTACCCGGCCCGCGAGTCGCTCACGCCGGTGCGCCAGTACGTGGGGACGCCGCCCATCACGTAGCAGCCCTGGCTCTTGAACCAGTCGATCACGGACAGGCAATCGGAGGCGGACCAGGGGTGGTTGGAGTCGTTGAAGCCGAAGCCCCAGATACCGACGACGGGCTTGCCGTTCTGGTGCGCGTAGGCGGATGACGACGTGTACTGCTTCATGTTGGCCGTCCAGTCGGCCGGCATCTCGGTGGCCATGTTCGTCCACCCGCTCGCGTCGTACATGATGTAGAACTTCCGGCCGTTGGCCTGCGCGGCGGTGTTCACCCTGGCCGTCACCGCGTTGCGGGTCGGTCCTTCGGAGCCGTTCGGGTCGAACCGCTGCAGCGCCGCGGTGTCACACCCGTTCGCCGCCATCAGCGCGAAATGCTCGTTGACCGTGGACTGGTCGTAGGAGGAGAACAGCGTGGCCTGGGATCCGTTGCCGAGATTCGCGTACCCGGTCTCATAACCCTTGCTGTAGACCGTCATGTCCGGCCAGGCTTTGATGTTGTTGTTGCTCGGGGACGGAGCCTGCCCCCAGTTGTCGCTCCAGTGCCACCAGCCGTTGATCGGCGCCCCGTCGCCGATGCACGCGAACCAGCCCTGATAGCCGACGGTGATCTTGCCGACCACGTCGCCGGCGGGCGAGGCGGCGCTGGCCGGGCTGGTCAGGGCGGAGATGAGCTCGGTTGCGCCCACGGCCGCGACCGTGGTGCCGGCGAGCGCGGTGGACAGAAGCCTGCGTCGAGAGATCGTCATGGTAGTTCCTCAAACGCGCGAAGCGTGTGTGTGGGTGAGTGAGGGTTCTGCAGGCGGATGAACATGTGGGGTGTCCGCGTCGCCAACGTAGCAGCGCTATTCAGCTGGATACAGTCAAAACTTCACCAAGACAACCGTTTCCCAAAGGAGCCCGAGGATATGGCTCTAAACAGGTCAGTTCCGGAACCTGCCAGCCGCTTTCGGCCGGATCGAGTTCGCGGCGGGAGTGGGTAATTCAGTTCGCCAGAGTTCAGAATTGGTGGAGCGTGTCGGGAGCCGCACCGCGTCCAGGGCCGCGGTCGCGCTGATCAGGGCGAGGGTGAGCGGGTGGGACAGGATACTTCGCTTCACTGCGACTCCTGAGTTGGTAAAGCTTTCACGGGTACAGCGGGGTGTCGGCGCCGTCGCGCACGAACAGCGGGATCGACTCCAGCGGCGCGTCCACCGTGATGTAGCCGCCGCCGGCGTGTCGGTTGCCAGAGCCGGTGTGCGTCCATTCCGCTCCGGCCGGCAGGTACACGCGGCGCTGCCGGGCGCCGAACTCGGTGACCGGGGCGACCAGGATGTCCGGACCGAACAGGTACTGGTCCTCGACCTTCCAAGCCTCCGGATCGTCGGGGAACGCGAGCAGCAGCGGGCGCATCAGCGGGATGCCGGTGCGTTCGCCCTCACGCAGGTGGGAGTGGATGTAGGGGCGCAGCCGCTCGCGCAGGTGCAGGAGGGGGGTGATCGCCGCGTACGCCGTCTCGCCGAAGGACCACACTTCGTTCGGCCCGCCGCTCTCCCCCACCGGGCCGTGGCTGCCGCGCGGCTCGCGGTGGCCGTGCAGGCGCATGATCGGGCAGAAGGCGCCGAACTGGAACCAGCGCACGATCAGTTCCCTGAATTCAGGGTCCTCAGGGTCGCCGCCGTGGAAGCCGCCGATGTCGGTGTTCCACCAGGGAATTCCGCTCAGCGCCACGTTGAGTCCGGCACGGATCGAGTCGGCGAGCGAGGGGAACGTCGCGGGGATGTCGCCGGACCACAGGGCCGCGCCGTAGCGCTGGGAGCCGGCCCACGCCGAGCGGATCAGCGAGAGCACCGCGTCTTGGCCGGCGCGGCGCTGGTGCTCGTAGACGCCGCGAGCATGCTCGCGCGGGTAGAGGTTCGCCACTTCGTGGCCGGTGCCGGCGGCGAAGTTGAGGTGCTGCGGGCCGGGGCGCACCTCGGGTTCGCACGCGTCGAGCCAGAGTGCGCGGATGCCGAGTCTGGCGTATCCGGCCTCGACCTTCTCCCAGAGGAAGTCGCGGGCGCGCGGATCGGTGGCGTCGTAGAACGCGACGCCGATCTCGGCGGGCGTCGTTCCGTCGGGCCAGTTTCCGATCGCGGCGGTGCCGCTGGCGGTCTCCGCGAGCATCCCGGCGTCGCGCATCGGTATGTAGTTCTCTGACAGGGGGCTGACTGACGGCCAGACGGAGACCGCCGGCTCCACGCCGAGCGCGCGCAGTTCCTCAACCATGGCCTGCGGATCCGGCCAGGCCTCGGCGTCGAAGTCCCAGTCGCCGAGGTGGCGCCAGTGGAGGTAGTCGATGACGAGCACGGCAAGCGGCAGGCCCCGACGCGCGTATTCGCGAGCGATCTCAAGGAATTCGGCTTGGTCGCGGTAGCGCAGCTTGCTCTGCCAGAACCCTGAGGCCCACTCGGGCATCGCCGAGGGAAAGCCGGTGGCCCCCGCGTACGCGGTCATGATCGCGGCGGGCGTCTCACCGACGGTGAGCCAGTAGTCGATCTGCCGGGCCTTGTCCGCGACCCAGCGGGTGCCGTTGCCGGCGAACTCGACCCGGCCGACCGCCGGGTTGTTCCAGAGCATGCCGTAGCCGCGGCTGGACAGGACGAAGGGGATGGAGACCTCGCCGTTGCGCTGGGCGAGCTCGATGACCATGCCCTTCTGGTCGAGTCGGCCGTGCCCGTGTTGTCCGAGCCCGTATATGCGCTCGTCCGGGTAGGCGGCGAAGCGCTGCTCGACCCGATGCAACCCGCCCTCGCCGGCCTCGAAATGGCGCGAACCGGGATACCAGAAGTGGGCGGGCGCCTCGCCGACGACGACCTCGCCGGTGACGTCGTCGAAGAACGAGACCAGCCCGTTCGCCCCGGCGATCTCGACCCGGACGCGGCCGTTGACGAGCGTGGCGCGGCCACCGTCGGCGTCGATCTCGATCCGGCTCGCGCCGGGCTCGGGGGCAGGTGGGCAGGCCTCGAGCGCGCCGGGCAGCTCCGGCTGGATCCGGTAGAGGCCCGCGCGCACCCGGACGCTGTCCGCGCCCCACGGCTGGACGGTCAAGATGTGCTGGCCGTTGCGCCAGGTCAGGGTGTCGTCGGCGACGAAGAACGGGGTTAGCACGAGACTCTCCTGTGTTCCGGGAGTAGAGGTGGGGTTTCAGTCCTCGGTGGCGGCGCTGCCGATGGCGAGGACGAGCAGGCGGACAGCACGGTCAACGCGACCGATGCGGCGGAGACGACCGCCCAGGTGCGGCGGCTGGACGACTCTGTCATGGCCTTCACCTTTCGAATCGATTCGAAACTGCACTAGAGAGGCTGCCGCCCCCGGGTGGGCCGAAGAGCAGACAGCGGCGAAGGGAAGTCAGGAGCGCTCGGACCGGCTCGGCGCCGATCCGGTGGTGTCGCGGATCTTGAGCGTCGGCGGCAGGATCGTCACCGAGGCGACCGGTTCGGCGTTGACCTGCCCGGCCAGCAGCCGGACGGCGGTCCGGGCCAGTTCCTCCACCGGCAGCGACGCCGAGGTGGCGGGCAGGTGCAGCCGCTCGGCCTCGTCGTCCGGGCAGACCGCGACCACCGAGACGTCGTGCGGCACCCGCAGCCCGAGGCCGGCCAGCCGGTCGAGCACCAGCGGCAGGGCCCGCTCGTTGTACACGATCAAGCCGGTCAGATCGTGCACCTTGGCGAACAGCTGGTCCACGGCCCGCACCACGTCGCCAGGCTGGCCGTCGCAGGCCGTCCAGGCGGTGCGAGCCCGTGCGGCCCGCAGGGTCGAGAGCGCGCCGTCCCGGGCGTGCACCGCGTACGCGACGCCGCGGCGGAAGGTGGCGGAGGACTGCCCGATGTAGCCGACGCCGCGGTGCCCGAGCTCGAGCAGGTGCTCGGCGCACAGCCGGCCGGCCAACCCGGTGTCGAAGTCCACATAGGGCAGCCGGGCGCTGTCGTCAGGTGTCCCGACCAGCACGGCCGAGCACTTGAGCGAGCCGAGCAGCGCCACCCGCGGGTCTTTGCGCTGGACCTCCATCAGCATCACGCCGTCGACCTGCGAGCCGACCACCGAGTCCCGGATCGCGGCCTCGCCGTCGTCGTCGGTCAGCATCAGCATCTTGAAACCGAGGTCCTGTGCCGCGGTCAGCGCCGCCCACACGTAGGGCATCTGCACCTGGTTCTGCGGGCCGTGCACCATCGGCAACGCCATGGCGATCACGCCGTTGCGCCCGCTGCGGATCGAGCGTGCCCCGGCGTGCGGTCGGTACTGCAGCTCCTCGATCGCCCGCTCCACTCGGCGCCGGGTGTCCGGCGAGATCGAGCGGGCGCCGGAGAGCACGTACGACACGGTGCTGCGAGAGACCCCCGCCAGCTTCGCCACGTCAGCGATCGTGACCGCCATCCGAGGCTCCCTTCCGCATCGTTGTTGAACTGATTCGACGGGCAGGGACGGTAGCATCCGCCTCCACAGCCCCGCAAGAGGCGTATTCACCCAGTTGGCAGGCGCGAATCGCGCGTGGATCCCCTCAGCAGGACCGGAACTGATTCGACAAGCGCGTGAGCAGCGCGCATCTGGCGCTGCCCGTCTCCGGTGGATCAGGCTTCTGGGTTCGCCCACTCCGCGACCTGGCCCATGCGGTGCATCAGCGATTGGTGCGAGGCCTCGGCCGCTGCTCGAATCTCGGCCGCCTGCGCGCGATAGTCGAGCAGGCGCTCGCCGGCCGAGCGGATCAGGGTGCTGTGCTCGGCCTTGCGGTCGACGGCGCGGCGGAGCTGGTCGGCGGCGTACTTGCGGTTGCCGCGGGCACCGGCCTCAGCAGCCCGGCGCTCGATTTCCGCGCAGATCCGGTCGATCTCCGCGTCCGGGGAACGGTCGTAGGCCAGCGTGAGCGTGTCGTCTTCCAGGCTGACCGTCATCTCCGCCGGCGGCTGCGGGCACGCGTCGGCGAGCAGGGACTCGGCGAGTTCCGCCACCGGTCGGCACAGAGCGGCGCGGGCGAGGTCGCGTCGTGCGGCGAGCTCGGGGTCTGCGGCCAGCAGGTCGGCGACCACCACTTCCGGTCCGTAGCCGGCCGGGTCGTCCCACCGCGGCGCGGCAGGCGGGGCGATCTTGGTGCGGGTGAGGATCTCGAGCTCCGCGGCTCTGCGCAGGAGCGGACCCTCCTCCGGGCTGCCCTCGTCGATCAGCATGTTGATGACCGGCTCGCACGCGGCGACGTCCGCCGCCGCGGCCGGGGCGTTCGGGTCGTCCGGCTCGGCACCGTACCAGCGTTCCAGCCGGACCAGGCTCGTGGCCGCCGCAGCGGCGGACTTGAGCGCCGCCTCGATCGCCGCCGATCGCGGTACGCGCGGGCCGAAAGTCGGCCGCGGGAAGGGCCCGAACTCGACCGGGCTCTGACCGCGTCGCGCCTCGACGGCCGCGCGCAGGTCTGCCGCCGAGATGGACGCGACGAGCGCCTCCAGCCAGCTCGCCAGAGCCGTGCGTGCAGCAGGTCCGTAGTGCCCGTCGGCGAGGGCGCACCACAGGTGTCGCGCCGCCACGGTGACGACCCCGTCCGCCGACGGCGGGGGCAGAGCGGCGGCGAGGTATGGCCCGGCGAGCTGCGCGGCGCCGCCGAGCCGCAGCCCGAGAGCGAGGAAGAGCGCAGTACGCTCCGCATCGCGCTCGCAAGCCGCCGCAACCTGTGGCTCGGCGCCCGGATCGGCGCGCAGCAGCAGGGCCAATCCGGAAGCGGCGAGAGGAAGCCAGTACCCTGGCACGTCGCCCGAATCGCGCAGCAGTACGGAATCCTGGCTGGGAACCAGGCTTTTGATGAAGGTGCGGGCTGCTGCTCTTGCGGCGGCTGCCGGAAGGAAGCGGGCGAGTTCAGTCCGGACATCGCCGAGCTCGACGAACGCCTCGAAAGCCCGCGTGAGGAACTCGACCTGCCGGGTCAGGTCGTCGATCCGCTGGTCCGCGTCCAGCACCGAACGGCGGATCCGCTCATCAGACCTCGCCGCGTCCTCGCCCGCCTCCTGCACGAGCCGACGAGCGTAACGAGGCTCGGATTCGAAGAAACCCTGCGATGACAATGGCCTGCCTCTCCCCCGGGAGTCTGAGCTGGCTGTCAGTATACAGACGCGCCTAGCAGCAGCTCCCTGGGCCCCGGCTGCTGTGCAGGCCGGCCTACTGCGCCGGGAAAAGCTGCTTGGTGTAGTACACCAGTGTCCATGTCCACTCCGGGCGAGTCTCCCGGGCGGTTTCCCGGTAGCCGAGTGCGCGGTAGAACGCCATCGCTTCAGGCATGTTCGTCGCCGTGTCCAAAGACATCTCGCGAAAGCCGTGGTCTGCGGCGCGTGATTCGAGCCCTTCCATCAGCGCGCGACCGACGCCAGTCCGGCGCAGCGCGGGGTGGATCCGCACCCGCAGGACTTCGGCCTGCCCGCGGGAGTTAGGGCGGAATCCGCCCATGCCGACAGGGTGCCCGTGGTGTTCTGCGACGAGAAAGACCCCACCGGGTCCGATGAAATGGGCGGGGATGTCGGCCAAGTCCGCGAACTGACTCGGTGCTGCGCGCGCGGCAGGCAGCTCGATCGGCACGGTCGCGTCGGCGGTGTGTCCGACGTTCGGCAGGGTGCTGAGAGTCCAGAGCGCGGGAGCGTCGCCCGGACGATAATCTCTGATCGTTGCCACCTCGCCGAGGGTTGCATCGAACATGACCGTAGGCCACCCGTTTTCCCCGGGCATCCGTTACGGCCGTAGCGATCCGCCCTGTCTCGTCTGCCTGAATCCCGCACGCGTGAGCAGAATCGCGGGCACAATGGGCCCCGTTGGCACATCGGCAGTCCGATGCTGTGGGGTGGGGTTTTCATGGATCCGAATCTGCTCGAAGCCGTCATGGGCCCGATCTGGGCCGCGCTCGGCGCGATCGGTCACAAAGCGCTGACCGACGCGGAGGACGACGCGGCGAAGGGCATCGTCGGCCTCGGCCACAAGCTGCTCGCACGTCTGCGCCGGCGCGGCGGCTCGACCGATCCCGCGCGGGCGCAGCTCGAGGCCGCGGCTGTCGACGTCGCCAACGCGCCGGACGACGAGGACTTCCGCGCGGCCCTGCGCGGCCAGGTCAAGAAGGCCCTGGCCGGCACGGACAGCGTGGACGACCCGTCGCTCGTCGAGGACCTGACGAAGCTGCTGGAGGCTGCGGGCGTGCAGGTCTCAGCCGAGGGCGCCGGGTCAGTGGCGGTCCACCACAACGAGGGCATCATCTCCACCGGCAAGCACGCGAAGAACTCGATCAATCGCTGGGGCAGGGCGTGACCGAGACGGAGATCTCCTTCGCGGACAAAGCGACCCTCGTCGGCAACCTTGTACTCCTGCGACCCGTCGGCGTCGCGGACGTGCCGGGACTGCTCGAGTTGCTGCGGGATCCGGAGAGCGCGCGCATGACCGGTACGCACATGGACTCCGAGCCCGACGCCCGGGCTGCCGAGGACTGGTACGCCACGCGCGCCGAGCACGACGACCGGCTCGACCTGGCCATCGTCGAGCGCGCAGGCGGCGCGTACGTGGGCGAAGTGGTGCTCAATGAACTCGACCCCGTCAACCGCTCGTGCGGCTTCCGCATCTGCCTAGTCGGCCCGCGCGCGTTCGGCCGCGGCTTCGGGTCGGAGGCGACGCGGCTCGCGCTGACGCACGCCTTCGAGACCGTCGGAGTCAACCGCGTCGAACTCGAGGTTTACGCGTTCAACCCGCGCGCCCGGCACGTCTACGAGCAGGCGGGCTTCGTCCACGAGGGCACGAAGCGCCAGGCGCTCCGGTGGGACGGTGAGTGGGTGGACGCGCACCTGATGGCGCTGCTCGCGAGCGACTGGAAAACGTTGTAAGCCACTGGATGCCTCGCTAGGGTGGCCGGATGGCTGACGGGCTGACGGGCAGCGGGCGGAGTGATGGGTCCTCATGACGGGGTTCGCCACGCGATCCACGCTGCCTGGCGTGGTGGGAGACGACACGGCCGTGACCATCCTGCCCGCAGCGGAGTTCGCCGAGCAACTGGCCGCGGCACAAGCCATGCTCGCATGGGCCGAGAAGCATCCCAACGCAGCCTGCGAATACCGCGAGGTCTGGGCAAAACACGTCCGCGGCATGCAGGCAGCTTCCGCACGCCGCACGGCGCGGGCCTCCTAAGCCACCGCCCGTGCGGTGCGGCGGCGTCGCGCCCTCGCCCCGTCCCCGTTGCCCGGGACCGGAGCGAAGGCGCGAGCACCTGGCCTCAGCCGAAGTAGCCGGTATAGGTGGTGGCGAACTGGTTGCCGCTGAACACATCCCAGTTGATGGACCACGCCATCAGGCCGCCCAGAGCCGGGTAGGTGCCGAGCGGCTTGTAGCCGCCGCAACTGCTGCCCTTCGTCAGGCAGTTGAGCGCGCTGTCGAGGTCGGAGGCGCTGACGGCGCCGTTGCCGGCGTACTGGTCGGCGGGCAGGCCGATGGTGACTTGGCTCGGGCTGAGCGCGGGGAAGGTCTCGCCGGTGCCGGCCACGGTGAAGCCGTGCAGCAGCATGTCCGTCATCGCGGTCAGGAAGTCCTCGCCGCCGGTGTTGTAGTACTGCCCGTCCAGCCCCATCGTGGGTCCGGAGTTGTAGTCCTGCACGTCCAGCAGGTTCAGCTGGTTGCGCAGGCCGTAGATGACCGGGAGCCACGCGCCGGCCCGGCGGTCGGACGCGCCGGTGCTGTTGCCGCCGTAGTACTGGTAGCCGGTCTGGACGAAGAACACCTGCGGCGCCATCGCGACGATGAATCCGGACCCGTACTTGGCCTTGAGCTGCTGCACGGCCGAGATCAGGTTCACCACAGCCGGCGTGGTCGGGTGGGTGATGTCGTTGTCGCCGCTGTTGAGCGTCAGGGACTGGTTCTCGAAGTCCAGGTCGACGCCGTTGAGGCCGTAGGTGTCGACGATCGAGCTGACCGTGTTGACGAACTCGGTCGCGTCGGACGCGCTGTTCAGGGTCACCTGGCCGTTCGCCCCGCCGATGGAGATCAGCACCTTGCGGCCCTGGGACTGCACTGTCTTGACCCCGGCGATCAGCTGCGCCTGTGTCTGCGCGCCCGCGCATTCGCTCGCCGGGCACGGGGTGAAGGTGATGTCACCGGCACCGTTCGAGTCGGCGAAGGCGAGGGCGATCACGTTCCACGCCGCCGGGGCGTCCTGGATGTTCACATTGCCGGCCCCGTTGGAGAAGCTCGAGTGCAGGTAGCCGACCAGCGAGTGCGCGGGCAGGCCGCCGGTCCCGCCGCCACCGGTGCCGGTGGAGGTCGGCGACGCGCTGGCCGAGGCACTCGGCGACGGGCTCGCGGACTTGCTCGGCGACGCCGACGGGCTGGCCGAAGGGCTGGCGGATGCCGTGGTCGGGGAGACCGACGGGCTCGAGCCCGCGCCGGCCGGGCCGGTCAGCGCCAGGTTGTCGGCGTAGTAGGTGCCCTGGCCGTACCAGCCGTGGGTGAAGACCGTCACCGAGGTCTGCGACGCGGTGGTGGTGAAGGTGGTCGACAGCGCCGCCCAGGAGGAGGCCGAGGGCGTCCAGGTGGAGGTGCCGCCGACGATGCCGAGGTAAACGTAGGCGCCCTCGACCTCGCCGGACAGGGTGCAGGAGGTGTTCGGCTGGACCGAGACGGTCTGGGTGCACTGCGCGTCGTCGGAGCTGCTCGCGGCGCCCGCCAGAGCGTGGGTGTCACCGGTGTAGACCGGACTGGTGACCACGGAGCCGGTACCCGCGTCGCAGGTCCAGCCGGTCAGGTCGCCGGTGCCGAAGCTGCCGTTGACCAGGATGTTGGTGCTCGCCGCCTGAGCTTGGGTGGCGAAGACGGCGCCGGTGACGGCGAGCGCCGCGACGGCTGTGGCCGCGAGCGCGGCGCGGGTGCGCTTGCCGGGCGCGGGTGTGGATGCCATGGGTGGGGCGGGTCCCTTCACGAGTGCGGCCGGGCGCCACGTCGCGCCGGGGAAGTGCCGCACCAAGGATGATTGGACTAGACCAATATCGCGGTCAATCCCGTTACCTTAAGAGACAGTCAAGTGAGGCTTGCGGAAGTCTGCGGGCGCTCGGCGCGGTCATGTGGCTGAGGGCGTTCACCTCAGCCACATGACCTGAACGACGAACACTCCATCGTCGCCTTCACAGCTGCAGAACCCGTGTGCCGCGTGGACCTACGGGAGCGTCCAGTGCTGGGCGCCGGTGCCGTTGCAGGTCCAGATCTGCAACTGGGTTCCTTCCGTGGTGCTGGAGCCGGGATCGTCGAGGCAGAGCCCGGATTCGGGGTTGACCAGCGAACCGTTCGCGCCCGCAGTCCACTGCTGCGCGCCGGTTCCGTTGCACGACCAGTACTGGACCTTCGTACCGGCCGAGGTGCCGCTGGAGGTCACGTCGAGGCAGCCACCCAGCACTTGGAGCGTGCCGTTGGCCGCCACCGTCCAACTCTGGGCGGCGGTGCCGTTGCAGTTCCAAATCTGGACCGGGGATCCAGACGAGGTGCTCGAGTTGCTGTCGTCCACGCACAGGCTCGAGGAGACGCCCGAGACGATCGGACCGGTGGCACCGCCGGAACCGCCCGAGCCGCCGGAGCCCGAGCCGTTGAACGCGCCGAGCCCGTTGGGGGTGCCCAGGCCGGTCGGGCCGTCATAGCCGGACCCGGCCGTGCACAGGTACGACGGGCTGCACGAGCCGTCGGAACCGGAGGTGATGTCGTTCAGCGAACCGGAGTGCGCGTACAGGACGGAGGCTGCGGCGGAGGACGGTGCGCCGGCGAGTGCGAACACCGACGCGATGATCGGCGAGGAGACACTGGTGCCGCCGACCACACCCCAGCCGCCCTGGCCGTAGCTGTCGTAGAAGGCAACGCCCGTACCCGGATCCGCCACCGCGGACACGTCCGCGACGGTGCGCCGGGAGCAACCGGAATCTGCCTGCCAGGACGGCTTCGACTCCCAACTGGAGCAGCCCGCACCCGCGCCCGACCACGTCGTCTCGCTCCAGCCGCGCGAGGTCGAGGAGTTGCGGTTCAGGCTGGTGCCGCCGGCCGCGACCACGTACCTCGAGCTGGCCGGGAAGCTGACGCCGTATCCGCTGTCGCCCGAGCTGGCCACATCGACCACGCCGGCGTGGTTGAAGTCGGCGTCGGCGCCCGAGTCGCCCGACCCGTCGTTCGTGCCCCAGCTGTTCGAGATGAAGTGGGCACCGAGGCTCACGGCCACGTTCTGTGCGCCTTCGAGATCGGTCGACTCGACGACCAGGATGTGGCAGTTCGGGCAGATCGCCGAGACCATCTCCACGTCGAGCGAAGCCTCACCGCCCCAGCCGGTGTCCCCGGGCGGGTAGTTGCCCTGCTGCCCGGATCCGTTGACCTTGCGGAAGCAGCCGTTCGCGGTGGTGCAGGAGGGCAGTCCGTACTGGGCGCGGTAGACGCCGAGATCGGATTCGAGGTTCGGGTCGTCGGCCGCCTCCATCAGCGCGACGGTCGCGCCGGAGCCGTCCGCCGAGGCGGCGGAGGCGAGGTTGTAGGCACTGCGCAGATCGCTGGGTCCGTAGCCGGACGGGGTCGCGTCGGGCTTGAGCGCCTGGGCGGAAACCGGCGCGACGTCCGTGCGGATGATGGCGTAGCAGACCGGGCCGTCGGGCTCGAGCGGCTTCGCGCAGGCGTGCTTGGTGGTGATCGTCTTCGCGGCTGCGGCGGCCGGGTGGGACTGGCCGCCGCCGGTCGCGGCGCTCGCTGCGGTCGGGGTCAGGAAGGCCGACCCGACGGCCGCGGCGATCGCCACCGCCAGGAGAAAGGGTCGCTGCATGTCGAAAATCCTCGTGGGTGGTGTGGCGTGAATGAGGAGATGTGCGCGCTGCGCCCGCATCCGGGGATCCCTGGGCGGATGGACGCTCGTGGCAGGACGCTGACTTGCACGCCCCGGGACGAAGCGATCGGGCAGGCACGGAGGAAGGCCCGCGTGTGGGCACGGAACCCGCCTGGCCCGACGTGGATCCGCGGTTGCGGTCGAGTGGGCGGCGGGAGCGATCACAGCGTGACAACGTTGTCATCGACTCTCGCTGACTTGATTGATGCACCGGCCCGCGGCCTTGTCAACGGAGTCCGGGGAAATTCGTGGCTCGGGGGCGACTCAGCACACGACCTCCGCGCAGCTGTCCACATCTAGACTTCGCCGCATGAGATTGGTCGACCTCGAGATCGCTCGTCAGCCCTGGGACGATATCCCTTGCGGCTGCAGCCAGTCCGCCCGTCACCTCGCCGACCTCCTGCGACGCGCAGCTCAGAGTGCTGAAATAGAGCTGAAAGGCGCAACGGAATGCCACGTGTGGAGCCCGGTAGTGCTCTACTCGCCGGCACCCGCCGTAGCCGAGGTGGCGCTGGCCGCCCTCGCCGACGACTTATCGCAGCAGGCGCACGAGCAGTTCCTCGAGCTGCTCAACTCGCTTGTCCACGGCGAGGGCACCGACCTGCCGGAAGCGTGCGAGCGGCTCGCGAGCCGCGGCATTTGGCTGCTGTACAGGGAGCTGGCATTGGATCGCTCCATCAACGCGACGGCCACGGCCTTCGAACTGCTTGCGACGCTGGAACCGGACCGCGACCGGCTGCGGCGGGCGCAGATCGCGCTCGGGGAATCTCTGCCGTGGGACTACCGTCCCGGGATGCTCAACGACCCCCTCGACAGCTCCGCCACGGACGAATGAACCGGCCGACTGAGGCTCACGAGTCGGCGTGCCTTCTACGCGCGACGAGTTCGTCTGCCGCGGCCGGCCAGCGCTCGTAGTCGAACGCGAACCCCGCTTCGAGGAGCCTCGTCGGCACCACTCTCCGGCTCTTGAGCAGCAGCTCGACATCCGAACGGAGCACGAACGCGCCGACCTGCGCCATCCACTCCGTCGCCGGCAGGCCAACCGGCCGCCGCCAGGCCTTTCGCAGGATCCGCATGAACTCGCGCTGCGGCAACGGTCCGGGCGCGGCCAGGTTGACCGGGCCGTCGAGGCGGTCGTCGGCAATGAGGTGGCATACCGCGCGGACGAAATCGTGCTCGTGGATCCAGGAGACGTACTGGGCGCCGCCCGCGACGGGGCCTCCGAGGCCGAGCCGGGCCAGCCAGGAAAGGTAGTCGAAGATGCCGGCGCGGTCCGGGCTCATGACCATCGCCGAGCGCAGTGCGACGCGGCGGGTGCCGGGCGTGTCGGCTTCGCGCTGCGCCTGCTCCCAGGCGCGGGCGATGCGGACGCTGTACTCCCAATAGTCCGGCACCCCGGCCTCGTTGCCACCGATCACGCCGGTCGCTTCGTCGTTCGGCGCGTCGAAACGGTGGGCGTAGATCGTGGCGGTGGAGGCCTGGAGCCAGATCGCGGGCGGGGCGTCGCAGCGCGCGATGGCCTCGCCGATCACCTCGGCGGAGTGCACGCGCGAGTCCATCATGGCTTGCAGGTTCGCCTCGTTGTACCGACAGCTGACGCTGCGCCCGGCGAGGTTGATCACGGCGTCGGCGCCCTCGAGTTCCCTCGTCCACGCGCCGAGGTTCCGCCCGTCCCACGCGACCTCGTGCGTCCGGGCCGTCCGGGTCGCCTGAGCCGTCCGGTCCGGCTGACGGGTGAGGATGACGACGTCGTGGCCCTGCGCGGCCAGGGACCTGCGCAGCAGCGTGCCGACCTGCCCGGTGCCGCCGGGAATGACAACCTTCATGGAAACCCCCTTCATTGCCGAACTCAGCGTAGCAGCAGAATTGAACGCGTTCAAAAAGTGGCATAGGGTGGGCCGCATGGCAGAATTCAGCTACCCGGAGGTCGGGGCGACGCGCGACGGCGGCCCCCTGCCCGCAGGATACAAGCACGTCAAGTACCGAGCACAGGTCGGGCGAGGCCGCGACGCGTTCGAGCAGGCGTCGAGCATGGTGCTGGAGTGGCGGATGCACGCCGCGTTGCACCTGCGCCCGCGGCCGGAACGGCCACGGGCCGAGCCCGGCAGCCGGGTCCAGCTCGCGCTCGGGCCGATCCGGGCTCAGTGCGCCGTGGTCTGGGCGCTGGACGAGCCGCGGCGCCGCGGCTTCGCCTACGGAACGTTGCCGGGCCACCCGGAGTGCGGCGAGGAGGCCTTCCTCATCGAGTGGGACGACCACGATGACGTCTGGCTGACGATCACGGTATTCAGTACCGGCGCGGCTTGGTATACCCGTGCGATCGGCCCGTTGGTGCCGTGGTTCCAGCGGCTCTACGCGGTCTGCTGCGCGGCAGTCGTGCGACGCGCGGCGAATTCAGCGGGCAGTGCGGGTGGTGCGGGCGAGCACTGCGCGACCGGGGCGCGGGCCGAACATGACGGCGCGTAGGGCCGGGGTGTACATGCGGATGATCTCATCGGAATTCATCGAGGCGATCGGCTCGAGGCGCAACAGGTAGCGGGTGAAGATCAGTCCGCCCATCTGCGCGCCGAAAAGCGCCGCCCGGCGCCGGCCCTCGACCCCGCCGAGGCGCTCGGCGAGGTGGGCGAGCAGTTCGCCGTGCATCGCCTCGCGCACGAGCTCGCCCATCCCCGGGTCGAGCACGACCCCGCGCAGCATCGCGACCAGCGGCTCGCCGGTGCACGGGTCGTCCCACGCCTGCAGCAGCGCGGTCAGCGCCCGTTCGGGCAAAGTGGCCAGGTCGCCGGGCAGTTCCTGGCGGGCGACCTCGAGCGGATTGGCCGTCAGCGCCAGCGCGGCGCCGAACAATCCGCGCTTGGAGCCGAAGAAGTAGCTGATCAGCGCGGCGTCCACGTCCGCTTCGGCGGCCACGGCGCGCATCGTGGTGCCTCCGTAGCCGTTGGCCAGGAACAGGCGCCGGGCCGTCTCGAGGATCTGCTCGCGCGTGTCCGGTCCCCCGGCCCTGCGCCCGCGCCCGGGCGATTTATTCATCACGGTTGAAATGGTGGGCCCGCCGGAGCGAACGTTCAAGCACGGCCCGCCCGGGCCGGCGCCGAAACCCCGCACCGTCAAGGAGACCGAGATGCCATCCGCAGCCGTACCGATCCCCGCGCCCGGCCCCGTCGGAGTAGGTGGTGGGCGCGCCGACGCCGGCCCGGTACGCCACGGCCCTGTGCTCGCGGTGACGTGTCTGGCCCTGGGCACCGTCGTCGCGGCGATGGCGTCGCTGAACGTCGCGCTGCCCTCGATCGCCCGCGAGACGCACGCCGGGCTGACGCAGCTGACCTGGATCATCGACGCCTACAGTCTGGTGTTCGCCTCGCTGCTGCTGCCGGGCGGCGCGCTCGGGGACCGGTTCGGGCGTCGTAGGACCCTGTTGATCGGTCTAACGGTGTTCGGCCTGGCGTCGGGAGCGGCGGTGTTCACCGCCACCCCGGCTGTGCTGATCGCGATCCGTTGCGTGCTCGGCTTCGGCGGGGCGCTGGTGATGCCGGCCACGCTGTCCACGATCACCAGCACCTTCCCGCGCGAGCAGCGCGCACGCGCAGTGAGCGTGTGGGCGGCCGTGGCCGGGGCGAGTGCGATCGTGGGCGTGCTGACCACCGGCGCACTGCTGACGCAGTGGTCGTGGCGCTCGGTGTTTCTGCTCAACGTCGTGCTCGCCGCGGCCGCGCTCGTCGGCACCATCGCGGTCGTGCCCGAGTCGGCCGACCCGGACGCCCCGCGCGTCGACGTGGTCGGAGCGTTGATCTCAGTGGTCGGGCTGTGCGCGCTGGTCTACTCGGTGATCGAGGCGCCCGAACGCGGCTGGGCCAGCCCGGCCACCCTCGGCGGCCTCGGCGGCGGGCTGGTGGTCATGGCCGTGTTCGTGGCCTGGGAACTGCGCCGGCGCGACCCCCTGCTCGATCCGCGGCTGTTCAAGAACCCGGCGTTCGCGGCCGGCACCGCCTCGATCACGTTGCAGTTCTTCGCCTTCTTCGGCTTCATCTTCGTGATCATGCAGTACCTGCAGCTGGTGCGCGGCGACGACCCGCTGCCGGCCGCCGTCAGCGTGCTGCCGATGGCGGCCGGGCTCATCCCGGCCTCCCGCCTGGCCCCGCGGGCCAGCGAGAAGTTCGGCGCCCGCGCCTGCTGCGCGCTCGGGCTCACGCTCGCGGCGCTCGCCCTGGCCTGGCTCGCGCAGATGAACGCCACCACCGCGTACTGGCACCTCGCCGTCGGACTCGTACCGCTCGGGGTCGGGATGGGGCTGGCGATGACGCCCGCGACCACCGCCGTCACCGACGCCCTGCCGCCCGCGCTCCAGGGCGTGGGCAGCGCGGTCAACGACCTGTCCCGCGAGGTCGGCGGCGCCCTGGGCATCGCCGTGCTCGGCAGCGTGCTGAGCGCCGTCTACCGGGCGAACCTCCCGCTGCCGCACATGCCCGTCGCCGCGGCCGACGCCGCCCGCTCCTCCCTCGCGGTGGCCGCTAACATGGGCGGCCCGGTCCGCGCCCAGGCCCAAAGCGCCTTCCTCGCCGGGATGCAGTCAGCGCTGCTCAGTGCCAGCGCAGCCGCACTGCTCGGCGCGGTCGTGGTGGGAGTGCTGCTGCGCCGCCGCAACGCCGGGACGGCGCAGTAGCGCGACGGGTCGTGCTGGCGACGTCGGACCTACCCGCTGAAGACGGCCTGCTCTACCCCTTGGTGGTCCGAGCAGGCGCCGCGGATACCGCCGGACATACTGAAATCACCATCGTTACATTCGACCATGTAGCCTTTGCCGTTCCAGAAGCTGGCAATGCACTGGAAGTAGCTGCAGACGTCGGAGGCGGGGCTGGTGAGGTGGCCACCGGTGCCGCAGAAGCTGTAGCCGTAAGGGTTCTTCGGCGCGCCGCACGTGGACTTTTCCGCCGCAGCCTGCGTAGTCGCCGCGTGCGTGGTCGGAGTCTTTGTGGTGGGAGCCTTTGTGGTCGCAGCGTGCGTGGTCGCAGCATGCGTGGCTTGAGTCGTCGACGCCGCGGCCTTGCTCGGAGACGGTTTGACGGCACTGGGTGACGGCAAGGCCGAGGGCGACTGGGACGGCGCGACCGCGGTGGTGGCAGCTGTCGCGATCGGGCTGGTCGAGTTCTGGCCGGCCGCAGGGCTGAGAGAAACTGTGGTCGGGGGCGTGGACGTCGTGCCCGTCATCAGGAGGATGAGCGCCCAGACGGCCGTCGCGCCGGATATGAGACCACGCCGCCTGACCGACCAGTCCCCCCGGAGCCACAACAGCACGAGCCCGACCGGGAAGACGAAGATCAGAAGCAGCGTCACATAGCGGGTCCGCCCGTACCAGGGCATTGTCGTCGAACGCTGCGGGGCGAACGACGTACCCGGCCGCTCGTCGTCGCCCACCCACATCCGCCAGCCGGACGGCGGCTCAGGCCACGACGGATCGGGGCGCCAGCCCGGAGGCGGGGTCCAGCCCTCCGGCGGTTGCGGCCAGCCCGGCGGCGAATTGAACCTCATTGATGAACCCCTCCATGGCCAAATGCACTGACAGCCGTGAACCGCGCAGACGTGCACCAGGTGTGGTCAGCGACGCCTGGCGGACTGCGCTGGAGAGGCTATCGGTGCACGCATATGGTTAGTCAAGCCTTAGTCATGACTTAACCAAGCCGCGGCTGGGGATCGGGCGCGCGCGGCGCTCGCGCAGGTGAGGTCAATCAGGGGCCATATACGCACCAAGACACTGGGCCGCGCTGTCTCAGCCCCAGTGGGAAGAGTCTGGCGGGTCTTGAAGGGTAGCCAACTGGTAGGGCGGATCACGATCGACGGTTCCGACTTTCCCTGGCTGGAAGGAGGTCTTCGAGCCTGAGCCGACCATGAGGCTTGGGAGGCCGCCTACGACGTGATCTCGAAGTCGATGGCCATGGAGTCGCCGGACGGCCCGGTCGCGGAGTTTCTGCTGCATATCAAGGGAGGCCGCGCCTGGTTCCGTTGGAACGATGAGCCATTCGCATCTGACTGACTAACGCGAAGTGATGATCGGCTTAGGGCTCGGGGCGTGGTGGCCTGCCGGGTCGGGGTGGTCGTCGGGGTGTGGGCGGCCGCTTCGCGTCGCCTGGTTCGTCTGACCACCCCGCCCACCCGTTGCGTTCGCGGGTGAGCTGCGGTTTCAAGCTTTCGCCTCCGGCGCGGGCCCTTCCCTCGGAGAGAATGCCGGGGCTTCGTGGGTGCCGGCGTTGGCGGGGCGGGCTGTTGTTCGGGATGGTGGGGTAGCGGGGGCGTGCTCTCTCCTCGGCCGGTCCCCGGAGGCAATCAGGAACCTGCCGGGAGCTCAAGCGGCGGAGATTTCCGCTCATGCTCGATCTTGCATCGCGCCGCTTGACCTCCCGACAGAACCCTGATCGGGCTTCGCCTGCCCGACCGAGGAGAGAACACACCCCCTCAGGGAGCAGCGCGAGCTGCGCTCAGGCCGAGTCCCGTCCCGCGGGCCCGGTCGCGCTCGATGCGGAAGGATTCTGCATCGCCGTCCCGGGTCGCTCGTTCCTTCTCTCCTACTTCAACGCCGGGGAGCGCGCCCGAGTTCCCGGAAACTCCAGTATTTTTCCTTATCCGGCGAAAGCCGGATCCGCGGCTTTTGTCGGTGGTGGCGTCTAGCATGGAAGAGTACAGGGGATCGGCACGTGCGACGGGAGGGTGGTGGACGGGATGGCCGCGCAGACAGCGTCAGAATTGTGGCCGAAAGCGGTGCAGAAACTCCCCTCGGCGTGCGACCGGGCCACGCGATCCCGCGCAGTCTCTGAACACCGGGCGAATCCGACCGGGGCGATGCAGAACTCCACCGCAGGCACGACCGGAGCACCGACGCCTCCGCCCGGATCGAGGACCAGGTTGGCCGGACCGGGGCGATGCAGAATCCTTCCGGATCGAACACGGCTGGCCTGCGGGATTCTGCCGCGAGCTCTGGGATCGGGGTGGATCGCACGAGGGCGGTGCAGAATCTCACATCAGGCGCGACCGAGCACCGACGCGTTCGCGCGGATCAAGGGTCGGGATGGTCGGATCAGGGTGATGCAGAATCCTTCCGCACCGAGCACGACCGGGCCACAGGACGGGATCCGGCCCGAGCGCAGCTCACACCGGACCTCAGGGGGTGGGCTCTCTCCTCGGTCGGGCAGGCGAAGCCCGATCAGGGTTCTGCCGGGAGGTCAAGCGGCGCCCTGCAGGATTCACCATCAACGGAATCCACCGCCGCTTGACCTCCCGACAGGTCCCTGATTGCCTCCGGGGACCGACCGAGGAGAGAGCACACCCCCGGCACCCGACCACCCCGAACCCCAGCCCGCCCCGCCACGCCAGCACCCACACGACCCCGGCAATCTCTCCGAGGGAAGGGCCCGCGCCGGAGGCGAGATCTTGAAACTCCAGCCCACCCCGCCAACGCAACGGGTGGGCGGGTTTACAGGCGAAACGGACGACGCGAAGCGGCCGCCCACACCAAGACGACCACCCCGACCCGGCAGGCCACCGAACCCCACAAGCCCCAAGCCGATCACAACTTCGCAGTAGAGCAGTGAACCGCTTCAGTCCCCTGCCACCGCGGCCGGGGTGGGCAGTGCGAGCGGGGTGTGGCCGGCGGCCTTGATGCGGCCGTCTTCGAGCAGGTAGAACGTGGGGAAGGCGCGGCCTTGCAGCGCGGCGACGAGGTCGGTCGCGGCTTGGCCGGTAACCAGGGTGGTGACGTCGCCGAGGGCGGCAGTCAGCTCGTCGAGATGGCCGCCTTCGCCTTGGACGGCGACGAGGATGTCGGCGGGGCCGCCGGGCAGGTTGCGGGCGTAGCCGACGGTGGCGTCGAGGGCGGACATACAGGCACTACAGTTGGTTGACATCATTGCAACGATCTTCGTGCCATGCTTTAGCGCCGCGTTGTCGGCGGGGACCTCGCCGATCGCGCTGCCGATCGGCAGCAGCTTCTCGGTGTCCCTGCCGAGACGGGAGGAGACCTCGCGCAGCCTGCGGATGACGGCGTCGACGAGGATGAGGTTGAGCACGCACAGGACGCCCACCACGATCACGGCGGCAGTGAGAATCGGCATGAGGAGGGATCCCTTCCACAGTGGCGCCGGCCGCGGTTGACGGCTTGCGCGGCGGGGCCATCAGCATGTGTCGACCGGCTACCGGGCCGTTACCAGTCCACTACCGGTCCGTTGACGAGGGCCTTGAGCCTCAGGGCGGAGTTGCGGGAACGTGGGGGCGTGCCCATGCTGCAGGCCGCGCTCGTCGGCGCGGGAATAGTCGTCTTGGCGTTAGCCGCGGTCGCCGCCACGGTTCGGCGCAGGCTGACGGTCGTGCTGGTGGACGGCGAGAGCATGAGCCCCGCTCTGTCCTCCGGGGACCAGGTGCTCGTCGCGCGCTCTAGCCGCTCCACCCGGATCTCGGTCGGCGACGTGGTGGTGTTCCGGTACGCGAGCGGGCCTGAGGAGAAGCTGATCAAGCGGGTGGCCGCCGTCCCCGGGGACCTCGTGCCGCGGAACGTGCTGGGCGCTGTGGACGCGCAGCCCGGGACGCGGGTGCCGCAGGGGTTCCTCGTCGTGATCGGCGACGGCGTGCAGAGTACGGATTCACGGGATTTCGGCTACCTGGCTGCCGATCAGGTGACCGGCGTCGTGCTGCGCCGGCTCTCCGGATCCGGGCGGCGGGTCTCGATCCCGGCCCGGGCGGACGCCCGCGCGGACACCCGGCCGGCCGCCCGCCCGGCTCACGGCGTCGCGCCCTCCGGATCGAGGCCCGACGCGGCGCCGTGACGGATCACGGCGGCAAGCCGCTGGAGCGCCGGGCCCGGGCTGACGCCGAGTTCGTCGCGCAGGCGGGAGCGCCCGGACTCGTAGCAGGCGAGCGCGGCGTGCCGCTGGCCGAGGCGCAGGTAGGCGCGGATGAGGATCTCCCGTGCGCGCTCGTCGAGTGGATAGGCGTCGACTTCGGGGCCGAGCTGTTCGATCGCGCGCAGCGCCCGGCCGAGCCTGAGCTCGAACCAGGCCCGATCCTGCACCGCGATGGACCGCAGACCGTGGATCCGCACCACGTGGCGTTGCACGTGCTCGCTCGATATGTCCGCGAACGCGGGTCCGCGCCAGCATCCGAGCGCCCGGTCGAGCACCTCGCAGGCCTGCTCGATGTCGTCGGCAGCGGAGAGTGCGGCGGCGTGCCGGACCGCGGCGGTGAACTCGTCCAGGTCGCACCGGTAGTACTCGGTCTGCAGCCGATAGCCCGGCGGCCTCGTCACCAGCAGCTCCGCCGCCCGCACGGGACGCAGCAGCTTCCGCAGGGTACAGATATGCCCCTGCACCTTGAGTACCGCCGAGGGGGGCGGGCACTCGCCCCAGACCCCTTCGATGAGGCGCTCGGTCGGGACGAGGGTTCCGGCCCCGAGCAGAAGCAGCGCGAAGACGGTGCGGGTCTGCGGGCCGCGCAGCAGCAGCCGCTCGCCGCCGCGGTCGAACACCTCGAGCGGGCCGAGCACGGAGATCTGGACGGCCTCGTCCGCGGGGGCCGGGGCGTACACGCTCATCGGTGGCCTCCGCTCGAGTCGGCGGGCGTGAGCTGGTAGCCGGCGGCCTGGGTGCGGAACAGCTCCGCGTAGACGCCGTCGGCGAGCATCAGGCTCTCGTGGTCGCCGCGTTCCACGATCCGACCCTCGCGCAGCACCACGATCTGGTCCGCCCCTCTGACCGCGGCCAGCCGATGCGAGATCAGCAGGCTGGTCCGCCCGGCGCGCAGCTCGCCGATCCTGGTGTGGATCTGCCCTTCCGCCACGGCGTCGAGACCCGAGGAGGGTTCGTCCAGGACGAGCAGGTCGGCGTCGCGACGCAGCAGGGCGCGGGCGAGTGCGACGCGTTGCCACTGGCCGCCGGAGAGGCTGGTGCCGGGCGTCGGACGGGCCGGGCCGGGGGCGGCGGCTCGGCGGACCGAAGCGGCTCCGGCCGAGGAGGCGCCGACGGCCTGGGTCGGCCCGGACGAGGTGCCGGGCGTGGCGAACATGCGCCCGAGCATCGTGTCGTAGCCCTCGGGCAGGGCGGCCAACTCGGCGTCGATGCCCGCGGCGTTCGCGGCCGCCCGGATCCGGTCGAGGTCCGGCGGTCCGGGCTCCAGCGTCGAGACCTCGCCGACGCCGATGTTCTCGCCGGCAGTCATCGCGTAGGTCATGTAGTCCTGGAACAACACGCCCACGCGCCGACGCAGCGCCTCGGGGTCCAGCTGCCGGATATCGATGCCGTCCCACGTGATCACGCCGCGTTCGGGCTCGTACATCCGGCACAGGAGTTTGACCAGCGTGCTCTTGCCGGCTCCGTTGAGTCCGACCAGGGCGGTGGACGTGCCGGCCGGCAGGGTCAGGTCCGCGGCCCGCAGCACCCAATCGCGGTCGGCGTGATAGCGGAACCAGACGTCGCGCACTTCGATGCCGATCCGCAGCGGTCCCGGATCGGTCGGGGCCGCGGCGACGTCGTCGGGTGGCGCGCCGACGATCCCGTGGTAGACCTCGTATAGAGCCAGCGCCGGACCGAGGCTGGTCACCTGCATCAGCAGGCCGGCCAGCGCGGCCTGGACCCCGGCGAGTGCGGCCAGCAGCAGCGCGAGGCTTCCGACCGGAGCGTGCCCGGTGGTGATCCGGTCGGCGGCGCCGAAGAGGGCTGCCGCGGCCACGCAGGCCGTCAGCAGGGCCAGCCCGCTCTCGGTCCACACGGTCGCCCGGTCGACCGCGCGATCCTTCCGCTGGCCGGCGGTGACCTCGTTGAGCAGCCGGCGGCGCAGCAGCGGCCCGAGCCCGAAGAGCCGGATCTCCGTGCCGGCGCGCGCATCGAGCATCAGCATGCTGTAGAACAGCTGCCGCCGCATCAGGGGGCTCATTGCCCGCTGCACCGCTTCGCGGCGGCCGGACAGTCGCAGCTGCGCGATCAGGGCCGGCACGGAGGAGGCCAGCACCAGCCAGGTGACCTCCGGCGAGACGGTCCACAGGCTGACCAGATAGCCGGCAGTGGTGATCGCCGGCTGCGCCGCGCCGATCAGCCCGTGCACCAGCTGGGTGATCCCGGAGGTGATCGACTGCTGGGCCAGGCGTACCCGGTCCTGGTACGCCGGATCCTCGAGCTCGCCGATGCCGACCGGGGCGAGAACGGCGCCGAACAGCCGCGACATCCCGCGTACGGTGGCGCGCCGGCCGAGCTCGCGGTCGGCGTACCGGTCGGCGTACTGGGCCACCGCCATCACGAGTCCGACCAGGCACAGCAGGGCCAGCGGGAGGGTGAGTCCGCGCATGCCGGAGTCACTGACCATCCGGTTGACCACGACCATGGTCAGCCAGGCGACGGCGACGGGCGAGGCGCCGCCGACGAGCGTGGTGGTAAGTTTCACCGCCAGGGCCGTCGGCGCGGCGCCGGCGAGGTCCGCGCAAGCGAGCAGCAGCAGACGTGCCCGCCCTCGGCGCGACCGCGGGTAATCAGGCTCTTGCGACACTGAGGTCCTTCCCCACACGATGGGCCGACACGGCGAGGCCCGCACAGCAGGACGCCGCGTCAGTCGCGGTTTGACAGGGAACGAATTCGCCGCCGCGGTGGGGTGCCGAGCTCGAAAGGCGCGGTCGGCGCGGTCGGCCGGAGAGAGCGGGAATCGCGCCGTGGCCGATGCCGGCGAGCCGTCGAGCTCACGCCATCAGCACACGAATCTTCGGCCCGGATGAGGCGGGTGGCGCCTCGCCGGACCGTGCTCGCTCAGTGTCCGGCGCCCCGGCGGGTCACCGGGACGCCGCAGGTGTTGCGCGGTTCCCCGGCCGTGCGGCGGTGCGAGTCTGGAGTGACGCGGCGCAATCCGCGCGCAACGCGAGCGCAACGCGCCCCGGCTTTGTATCGTCGAGCTCGAAGATGCTCCGGCGATTGAGCGGTGGTGGCTTTGAGGTTCGGGTTGCTGGGGCCGTTGATGCTGGCCGATGGGGCTGGTGATGAAGCGGTGCCGGTGGACGGGGCGCGGCTGCGGGTGCTCTTCGCCGCTTTGCTGCTTCGGGCCAACGCGGCGGTCTCGACGGAGGAGCTCGCGGAGACCGTGTGGGACGGCGATCCCCCGCCCGGTGCCGCCCGTACGCTGCGCAGCCATGTCGGACGGCTGCGCCGGCTGCTGGGCCCCGAGGGCGAGCGGGTGGAGGCGCGGGCACCGGGCTACCTGATCCGGGTGGAGCCGCAGGAGCTGGACGTGCTCGAGTTCGAGCGGCTGTGCCGGGCCGTGGGCGCGTCGCGGCGCGAACACGCGTGGAAGGCGGCCGAGGACGCCGCCGACGAGGCGCTGCGTCTCTGGCGCGGCGATCCGCTGGTGGACGTGCCCAGCCAGCTGCTGCGCGACAACGTGGTGCCGTGGCTCGAGCGGATGCGGATCGAGCTCGTCGAGGACCGCGCCGAGGCGGGACTGAGTCTGGGCCGGCACGAGGCTCTGGTGGCGGACCTGCGCGAGACGGTGGCGGCCTACCCGCTGCGGGAACGGCTGCGCGGCCAGTTGATGCTCGCGCTGCACCTCAGCGGGCGGCGGGCCGAGGCGCTGGCCGCGTATCAGGACGCGCGCAGGGAGCTCGTGGCGAAACTCGGGGCCGAGCCCGGCCCGCACCTGCGGGGCCTGCACGAACGGATCCTGGCCGACGAGGTCGAGGAGGTCGTGCCGTCCGATGCCGCGAAATCCGCGGGCACGCCGAAGCGGGTGACGCCGCGTCAGTTGCCCGCCGCGGCAGGGTATTTCACCGGCCGCCGCGAGGAACTGGACCGCATCATCGGCCTGGTCGACCCGCCGCGATCCGCTGACGTGCCGGGCGGCACGGTGGTGATCTCCGCCATCGACGGGATGGCCGGCGTCGGCAAGACCGCGCTGGCGGTGCACGCGGCGTACCGGCTGGCCGATGCGTTCCCCGACGGGCACCTGTTCGTCGACCTGCACGGCCATACCAAGGGTGTCCCGCCACGTGAGCCGGCCGCCGCCCTGGGCACGCTGCTCCAGGCCCTGGGTATGCCCGCGCCGCAGATCCCGGCGGATCTCGAAGCGTGCGCCGCGCTGTACCGGGACCGCCTGGCCGGATCCAGGACCCTCATCGTGCTGGACAACGCGCTGGACGAGGCGCAGGTGCGTCCGCTGCTGCCCGGCGCACCCGGCTGCCTGGTCCTGATCACCAGCCGGCGCAGGCTCAAGGGCCTGCACGACGCCCAGGTGGTCGCCCTGGACGTGCTGCCCGAGCGGGATGCGGTCGGCCTGCTGCGGACGCTGATCTCATCGGTGGACGCCACGGCCGACGAGCCGACCCTGACCGAGATCGCCGAACTCTGCGGGCGGCTGCCCCTCGCACTGCGCATCGTCGGTGCCCTCCTGCGCCACCGTCCGGCGTGGACCGCGCACTACCTGGCCGGTCTCCTGCGCGACGA
The DNA here is from genome assembly GCF_000504285.1 of Actinospica robiniae DSM 44927. Lineage (NCBI taxonomy): Bacteria > Bacillati > Actinomycetota > Actinomycetes > Catenulisporales > Actinospicaceae > Actinospica > Actinospica robiniae. The sequence goes on from NZ_KI632511.1 coordinate 106,708, forward strand.
GCGCGGGCGGCTGGCCACCCTGGCCGACGGCGACCACGATCTCGCCGTCGTGCTCGACGTGTCCTATCTCGGCCTCGGTGAGCAGCATCGGCGGCTGTTACGCCGGCTGGCCCTGCTGCCCGGCCCGGACTTCGACGCCTTCACCGCCGCAGCCCTGCTCGGCTCCGACTACGTCGCCGCGGCCAGGCAGTTGGAGGACCTGGTCGATCACAGCCTGCTGATCGCGTATCTGCCCGGCCGCTATCGACTCCATGATCTGATTCGCGCCTACGCCCGAGGGCTGTCCGAGGCCGATCCGGAGCCCGAGCGCGCCGACGCGCTGGACCGGCTGCTGCACTATTACGCGCACACCGCGCTGCGCGCCTCAGTCCCCATCGCCCGGCACCCCCGGCCCGGGCCGACGGGATCCGCGCCGATCCACTCCCCCGCCTTGTCCGACCCCGACGCGGCCCGCGCGTGGCTGCGCGCCGAGCGCGAGAACCTCGAGGCGGCGCATACGCTCGCCCGGTCCCTGGGCCTCGATCGCCACGCCGTCGCCCTGGCCGCCGGAATGGCCGAGATCCTGCAGACCGACGGCCCTCTCACCCGTTCCCTGGACCTGCACCAGGCCGCCGTCGAAACCGCCGAGCGCCGGGGCTGGGCCGCCGCGCACGCCACCGCGCTCGGTGAGCTGGGCAGCGTGCGCCGGCTGACCGGAGACCTTTCGGGGGCCGCGCAGGCCGAGACGCGCGCCCTGGAGATCTGGCGTGCCGTCGGAGATCGCCACGGTGAGGCGGCCGCACTGACCGAGCTGGGCAAGGTGTGGTGTCTGACCGGGGATTATCCCGGCGCCACGGCAGTGCACGCGCGCGCGTTGGAGATCTACCGGGAGATCGGGCAACGACTGGGCGAGGCCGCGGCCCTGGCCGAGCTGGGCCGGGTGCGGCTGCTGACCGGGGACTACCTGGAGGCCGCCGAGAAGTGCACGCTCGGCCTCACCCTGTTCGGCGAGATCGGCCATCCCCTGGGCGAGGCCGACTGCCTGATCGGCTTGGGTCGGGTGCGGCTGGTGATGGGCGAACTGCCCGGAGCCGGGGACGCCCTGGCCCGGGCCCTGGAGATCTACCGCGCGGTCGGACACCGCCACGGCGAAGCCAGTGCCCTGATTCTGTCCGGGAACGTGCGGCGGCTGACGGGCGATCTGTCCGGCGCCGCCGACGTGGCGGCACTGGCCCTCGAGATCTACCGGGAGATCGGCCACCACCACGGCCAGGCCGACGCCCTCGGCGATCTGGGGCGCGTGCGGGTGGCGACGGGAGACCCGTCGGGCGCCGAGGACGCGTTCGCCAGGGCCCTGGAGATCTACCGCACGATCGGCCACCGCCACGGCCAGGGCAATGTCCTGATCGAGCTGGGCGGCGTGCGGCGGCTGAACGCGGACCTGTCCGGCGCCGCCGACGCCGCGACCCTCGCCCTCGAGATCTACCACGGGATCGGCCACCGCCACGGCGAAGGCTCCGCGCTGGTCGAGCTCGGGCGGGTGCAGCTGGCCGCCGGGGACCCGCCCGGCGCCCGGGACACGATCGCCCGGGCACTGGAGATCTTCAGCGAGACCGGCAACCGCAACGCCGAGGCCTGGTCCCTGAACTTCTACGCCGCGGCCGTCGCCGCCGGCGGCGACCAGGCCGGCGCGCTCACGCTCTACGAGCGGGCCCGAGCCGTGAATCAGGAGCTGGACAAGCCCGACGACGAGGCCCTCGCCCACGAAGGGCTGGGCGAATGCCGGCTGTCTCTGGGCGAGACCGAATCAGGCCTCGATGATCTGCGCCGGGCCCTCGCCCTCTATGAACGATTGGGGATGACTCCTGACGCCGAGCGGATTCGGCAGCGGCTCGCGGCGTGCCATGCGTAGGTGCTGAAACTTTCGCACCGCGGCGTCCGTGGGACGGGCGCGCAGTCATCGACGGGCAATCTCCGGTGTATCCCGGCGCGATAGCGTTGCCCGCTCTTGCGCGCCGCGTCCTCGTTCCCAAGGAGATCGCCGTGATGTATCTGCTGCTCGGCACCCGCTCGCTACTCGGGTGCGTGTTCCTGGTCTCGTTCGTGGGCAAGGCGTGGGGACGCACGCGCTATGACGGCTACCTGGCCGCGACCCGCCGGCTGATGCCGCGGTGGGCGGCGTCCCGGATCCCGGCGCGCGCGGCGGCGCCCGGCATCCTCGCCGCGGAGGCCGCCGTGCCGGTGCTGCTGGCCGTGCCCGCCTCAGTGCTCGCGGGCCTGGCACTCTCGTGTGTCCTGATGGCCGTCTTCGCCGCTGCCACCGCGGCCGCGCTGCGCCGCGGGGAGAACGCGCCGTGCCACTGCTTCGGCTTCTCGCAGCGCGAGCTCACCAGCGGGCATGTGACGCGCAACGTCGTGCTGGCAGTCCTCGCGTTGGCCGGTGTCATCGCCGGGACCTCGTCGGCCGCCCGCCCCGTCGCCGCGGTGGACGCGGCCGTGGTGGTGGCGCTGGCCGTCGTCTTCGCTCTGCTCTTCGCGATCGCCGACGACCTCGCCGACGTCTTCCGCTCCGCCGGCTGAATCAGGGCCGTGTATCCGCGCGCGACGTGCGGTGTGCCGTGGCGCCCTAGCGTGGCGGATCGGTCGGCCGTATATCAGGAGCCGACCATAGTCGAGCGGAAGGAGTCGAGCGGATGCTCAACCTGCTGGAGAGGATGGGCGACCGGATGCTGGGCCGCTTCGTCCCGAGGGTGCCGGCCCACGCCACGCAGTGCAGCGCCGGAGGGTCCTGCGGGACCAACCGGGTCTGGTGCTACTGCGAGTACCCGCCCGGAAGCAAGTACTGCGCCGCCGCCGGGGCCAAGTGCCTCTGAGTTAGGCCTGGCCGCAGTGCCTGCGGCCGTCCACGGAACGTCCGGGCCGGCCCCTGCGGCCGACCCGGACGGCCGATACCGACGTGAACGACAGACCCGGCCTCCGGAGGCTCCCCCATGCACCCGCTGCTGATCGCCCTCGCCGTCTTCGCCTGCGCGGTGAGCGTCCTGAACCTCGTGCTCGTGCTCGGCGTCATACGGCGCCTGCGCGAGCACGCCGACCGGATCTCCCGGCTCTCCCCCGAGCCGCCGAACCCGATGCTCGCCGTCACCGAGCGGACGGATCCCTTCGACGCGGTGACCGTCGAGGGCGATCACGTCTCCCGGGCCGCGCTGTCGGGGCTGACGCTCGTCGGCGTCTTCTCGCCGAGCTGCCCGGCCTGCGAGGAGCGGCTTCCGCGATTCCTGGACTTCGCCCGCTCCTTCCCCGGCGGCCGCGACCAGACCATCGCCATCGTGGTGGGCGAGCCGGACGAGGCGGCCGACCAGGTCGCCGTCCTGTCTCCGATAGCCCGGGTCGTGGTCGAGGACATGGAGGGCTCGATCACCAAAGCCTTGAAGGTCCGCGGTTTCCCCGCGTTCGGCATCCTCGACGACTCGGGCACCATGGTGTCCGCCGGGACGAACACGGACTGGCTCAGGATTCCGGCAGGAGTCTGAGTCGGAAATGCCATCGACGGCTGATTCAGAGCCCTTACGGGTGCCGAAGCTCGCCGCTCTGCGCACGGCGATTCAGGGCACTGCGCGCGCGACAGCCGATGCAACGGCTCTCGCTTGGAGCGCCGGGCGCCATCTCGTTCTCGCCCAGGCCGCGGTCGCGTTGCTCGGCGCGGTGCTGCCGGTCGCCGCGGCCTGGCTGAGCAAGGACACGCTCGACCTGATCGCCGCGCCGGGCCGCCACAGCGGACTGCTCGCGGTCGGCTCCGCGCTGGCGGGGGCGGGACTGCTGATCGGCCTGCTCCCGCATGCCGAGCGGTACGCGCGCGAGGAGTCGCAGCGGCGCACCGGGCTGCTCGCCCAGGACCGCTTGTTCGCCGCCATCGAAGACCTCGTCGGCCTGAGCAGGTTCGAAGACCCCGCGTTCATCGACCGGTTGCGCCTGGCGAACCAGGCCGGCGGCGTCGGGCCGGGCGCGGTGGTGACCGGTGTGGTCGGCATCGGTCGCGGGGTACTGATGTCAGCGGGCTTCGTCATCTCACTCGCCGCGATCAGTCCGTGGGTCGCGGTGGCCGTCATGCTCTCCGCGGTGCCGGCGTTGATCGCCGAACTCGCCCTGGCCCGGCGGCGGGCCGCGACGATGTGGCGAATCGCGCCCTCGGTGCGGCGCGAACTGTTCTTCCAGCACCTGCTGACCTCCGTCCAGGCGGCCAAGGAGTTGCGACTGTTCGCGGCCGGCCGTCACCTGCGTGACCGGATGGCGGTCGAGCGCCGCTCGGCGAACCTGGCCCAGCGGGACATGGACCGACGCGAGCTGGCCGGCCAGACCGGACTGGCCTTGGTCACCGCCGTCACGGCGGGCGCCGCGTTGCTCTGGGCCTTGGCGGCGGCCGGGCAGGGCCGGTTGACAGTCGGCGATGTATCGCTGCTGATCGGTTCCGTCGCGGGCATCCAGGGCGCGCTGTCGGGGCTGGTCACCGAGGTCTCGACCGCGCACCAGCAACTGCTGGTCTTCGGCCACTTCCGGGCCGTGCTGGCCGGCGGCCCCGATCTGCCGGTAGCCGCGAAGCCCTCCCCCACCCCCGCGCTGCGCCGTGGCATAGAACTCAGAGGCGTGTGGTTCCGCTACTCCGACGCTCATCCCTGGGCCCTGCGGGACGTGAACCTGAGCATCCCGTACGGCTCCTCGGTGGCGTTGATCGGCCGCAACGGCGCCGGGAAGAGCACCCTGGTCAAGTTGCTGTGCCGGCTCTACGACCCGCAGCGAGGCGCAGTGCTCTGGGACGGGGTGGACGTGCGCGACCTCGACCCGGCCGAGCTGCGAGAGCGGATCGGCGCGGTGTTCCAGGACTTCATGTGCTACGACCTGACCGCCCTCGAGAACATCGCCCTCGGCGATCTCGGCCGCGCCACCGATCGCGAACGGATCCACGCCGCCGCACGCCGGGCCGCGATCCACGACACGGTCGCGGCGTTGCCCCGCGGCTACGACACGCCGCTGTCCCGGCTCTTTCCCGCCGACGACGACGATGACGAAAGCGGCGGGGCAGGCGGCGGGTCCGGCATGCCGCTGTCCGGCGGCCAGTGGCAGCGGCTCGCCCTGGCCCGCGCGTACCTGCGCGGCGAACGAGACGTGCTCATCCTGGACGAACCGAGCTCGGGGATCGACGCGGAAGCGGAGCACGAGATTCACCTGCGCCTGCGCGAGCTCCGCGCCGGACGCACCAGCGTTCTGGTCTCGCACCGGCTCGGCGCCGTCCGGGACGCGGATCTGTTGGTGGTCCTGGAAAACGGGCAGATCGTGGAGCGCGGCACGCACGCCGAACTCATCGAGGCGGACGGCCGCTACGCCCGGATGTTCGAGACCCAGGCCCGGGCGTACGCGGTGGGCGCCGAATCTCCGGTGCGACAGGAGGTCGGGTGATGCAGGGCACGTGGATGAGTATTCTGATTGCGACGTCGATCACCGTGCCGGCGCTAGCGATCGGCTGGTATGCCGTATGGGTGCTGCGACGGAGGCTGGTGGTCGTCGACGTCCACGGAGCGAGCATGGAGCCCACGCTCCGACAGGGCGACCGCGTGTTGGTCAGACGGATACCCGCGGAATCCGTGCGCACCGGCGACATCGTCGTCATCGAGCGAAGTGGCGCCGGGGCGGCCGCGGAACAGCCGCTGCAGTTGGATCGGCTGGATCGGCGCCGGGACTGGGCCATCAAGCGCGCGGCAGCCGTGGCCGGTGACCCGGTGCCGGCTTCGGTGGCGGCCGCGGCCGGTGTCACCCCGGGAACGGCGGTGCCCGCGGGATTCCTCGTCGTACTCGGCGACAATCCCTCCCGCAGCGCCGATTCTCGCGTCTGGGGCTATCTGCCCACGGAACGGCTGCTCGGCGTCGTCCGAAGAAGGCTGGACGGCCGATAGCAGGACACGTCGACGTCCCGGGGCACGGGGCGTGTCCTCGCGCAGTGTCTTCCCGGTTCGTCCTGCTCCTCACCGCGGTCAAGCTGTTCGGCCGCGAAAAGGCGCATCAGCTCGCTGATCCGGTATCCGCCCGCGCCCGCGGGCTCGAGGAGGCGCGCGTCGGCCAGTCGACCGAGTGCGGCGGCGGCCGGCACGCGGTCGCAGCCGAGTATCCCAGCGGCCCGATCCGCATCGACGAACGTGCTCCCAGCCCGGCCCAGCCGGCCGAAAAGGCGCGCCGCCCGTTCCGCAGCGGCGCCGGCGGCGCCGGTGGCCTCGGTCAACGCGCGGTAGCTCACTGCGAAACTCGCACGCACGGACAAGCCGTCGCCGCACAGTTCGTCCAGGCGGCACCGCTCGTCCGCGAGGATCTCCGCGAAGGCGGTGACCGACCACTCCGGCCGTGCGGCCAACCGGGTGCCTGCGATATGCAGCGCCAGCGGTAGTCCGCCGCAGGCGCGCACCAACGCATCGATCTGGTCCCGCTCGCCTTCCGTGCGCTGCTCGCCGCACAACGCGGCCAGCAACCGCCGCGACTCGGCCAGGGGAAGCGGCGCCAGGTCGATCCGCATCGCCGAACCGAAGGTGGCCAACACGGACCTGCTGGTGATCAGGACGGGACACGGCGCCAACGCCTGTATCAGGGGGCTCACTTGCTCGGCGCTCGCCGCGTTGTCCAACACGACCAAGGGCTCGGCCCCTGCGGCCTCCCCGCGCAGTTCGCGCAGCCGGCGCAGCGCCACGGCCGGAGCCAGCGGCGCTCGGCCCATGGTCGTGCCACGCAGATCGAGCACGATGCAGCGCGCGTGCCCCAGCCCGTCGAGCACGCGCGCCACTTTCGCCGCAAGCGCGGACTTCCCGATCCCGGCGCCGCCACTGATCACGGCGAGGCGCTGCGCGGCCGGAGCGTGCGGCGCGCTCGGAGCAGCCAGATGGTCGAGCAGGCGGGCCAGTTCATCCGCCCTTCCCACGAACAGCTCGTTCGCCGCGTCCTGCCCGGTACCGTTTATCTTTTCGGCCTGCTCAGCCACGACCGGTGTGAGTATCGCGCGCTCGCGCAACGACACAGAATGCTGAGACGCGAACCACGCCCCGTCCCTGGAAGCGGCGTGCAGCAACGGATCCCGGTGCAGGACGCGCCGGTAGAGCTCTGTCATCTCCGGCCCCGGCGCTATGCCGAGCTCCCGGCGCAAGACCTGCCGCGCCTGTTCGAAGGCTGATATGGCTGCCGCCGGATCCCCGCAACGGTAGTTCGCGACAATCAGTTGACACCAGAATCGCTCGCGTGTCGGGTGGGCGACGGCGAGCTCGTGCAGTCGGCCGACGAGCCGCTCGTGTTCGCCCAGCGCCAGCCGGGCCTGCATGAGGTGCTCCGTCGCACGGTGGCGCTGGTCCTCGAGCGCGGCCAGGCGGCCGGCAAGTCCCTGCGTCCGCGGCACGTCCTCGGCCGCCGCGCCACGCCAGAGACCCAGGGCGGACTCCAGGTACCCGGCCGCCGCAGCGGGATCGCCGGCCGACAACTCGAGCCCGCGACGCATCCGCTGGGCGAAGACGCAGATGTCCGACTCCTCGGCCGCCACCTGCAGCCGGTACCCCGAGGGCGTCGCCGTCAGCCGTCGTGCGCCGGCCGGCCCGAGCGCGCCGTCCAGAGCGGAACGCAGCCGACAGGCGTACGTGCGCAGATTCGCCGTCGCCGACGCCGGCGGCCGCTCCCAGATCAGCTCGGCCAGCCGCTCCAGCGTCACCACCCGATTGGCTTCGAGCAGCAGCACCGTGAGCAGCGCTTGCGGCCGGGCCCCCTTGATCCGGGTCGCGCAGTCCTCGTGCCACACCTGGACCGGCCCGAGAACGGCGATCCGCGTCCGTGCGGCCTCGGCCCCCGCGAGGTCCGCTGCCGATCGGGCCTTTTCCATGCGCCTCCTCGCGGCTGGACGTGGGCGGTCTGCGGCTCACGGCATCGGGGTCCCGGATCGCGGCATGTTGCCGCCGAGGCGAGCTCGGCGGCAACATGCCCGGCCACAGGGCCGGGAGAGAGCGGGGAGGCTCTCAGTTCGAGCAGGCGCTGTGCGTCCAGCAGAGAACTGCGGCCGCGTAGCAGTCGGTCTCGCAGATGTACTCACAGCCGGTCACGCCGTGGGAGTAGCAGCTCGTGGCGCAGGTCGGTCCGGAATGCGGGCAGTACACCGCCGCGGCGACTTCCTTGCCCAACAGCGCGCCGAGCATACGGTCACCGAACGAGCGCATGGCGGTCGTCATATGGCACCTCCTTCGTTCTCGGAGCCGAACGGCCGGGTCACCGCCGGCGGCTCACAGCATGCGCCGCACGCCTACCGCGCGCTTACGGTCTCGTTACCGATCCGCTACCTCACCGGGCCGGTACTGCCGCCCCCGGCCCCGACCCCGCGGTCCAGCGCGGAGGTAACGGTTATCCGACATGATCGGGCGGCAGGAGCAAGCACTCGCGCTTTTCGAGCGGTGTGGCTTGGAGATCCTCGGATTCGACGAGTCCGCGGAGCTGCCGGCCGTCAGCAAACCGAGCTCTCGGCCCACCTCGCCGCCGCCGGCGGCGTCATGTGCGGCGTGACCAGCGAGGATTACGACATCTGGGTCCTCGTCGACTCCGAACGTCTGCACGCCCCGGACCCGGTCCTCGAGCCCATCGGCCCAACACCCTTCGCAGGAACGGGACTGGGCCCGCTGCAGATCTACAGCCTCTTCGGCCCGAGGCGGCTGCATCCGCCGTTCGACGATGGCTGGATGCTGCTGGGATTCTTCCGAAGTTCCGGAGCTCTCGCGCAGATCCATCGACTGCCGGCCTCGTTCGACGACGAGGAAGCTCGCGCGGTGCAGTAACTCAGCCCCAGGCTCCCTCGCGGCTCGTGAGGTCGGCCAGGGTCTCGCGCCGCTGGATGAGCCGGGCCAGTCCGTCGCGCACCGCGACCAGCGGCGGGCGGCCGACCAGGTTGTACGCCGAGGACATCGAGAGCTGATACGCGCCGGAGGCCGGGACCGCCAGCACGTCCCCGGCGCGCAGGTCCTCGGGCAGCTGCGCCTCGGGCGCGAGCACGTCGCCGGCCTCGCAGTGCCGTCCGACGACGCGGGTGGGACGCAGCGGCGCACCACCGTGCTGCGCGACCGGCCGGATCGTGTACGCGGCGTGGTACAGCGCCGGGCGCGGATTGTCGCTCATCCCGCCGTCGACCGCCGCGAACCGGATCCCGTGCGCGCTGGTCTTGACCGCCAGCACGCGGTAGAGCGCGATTCCGGCCGGGCCCACGATCGAGCGGCCCGGCTCGATCACCAGGCGTGGCACCGCCAGCCCGTGTTCGGCGCAGCGCTCGCGCAGCCGCGCCGTGACCGCGGCGGCGAACTCCCCCGGTCGCAGCGACGCGTCGCCCGGCCGGTAGCCGATCGCCTGGCCGCCGCCGAGGTCCAGTTCGGGCAGCTGGATCCCGTGCCGGACGTGCAGCTCGGCGAGGAAGGCCGTCAGCCGGTCGACGGCGGTGAGGTAGGGCTCGATCGTAGAGATCTGCGACCCGAGATGGCAGTGCAGGCCGCACAGGCGCAGGTGTGCCTGGCCGAGTATGCGGGTGACGGCGTCGAGCGCGGAGCCGTCCGCGAGGCTGAGACCGAACTGCTGGTCCTCGATCCCGGTGCGCACCGCCTCGTGGTGGCCGACGGCTATGCCGGGGATCACGCGCACGTACACGCCTTGCGGCTGATACGGCCGGTGCCGGCCGGCGAGCGAGGCCAGGTGCGCGATCTCGGTGAACCCGTCGATGACGATTCGGCCGACGTGTTCGCGCGTCGCGGTCTCGAGCTCCTCGTGGGTCTTGGCCACCCCGTGCAGCACGATCCGTTCCGGTTCGAAGCCGGCGTCCAGTGCGAGGGCGAGCTCGTTGGCCGAGCACACGTCCACCCCGAGGCCCTCCTCCCGCACCCACCGCGCGAGCGTCGGACTGAAGAACGCCTTCGCCGCGTAGCGCACCGAATCCTGCGGCAGAGCCCGTGCATACGCAGCCGCACGCGAGCGGAACTCCGCTTCGTCGAGCACGTACAACGGGGTCCCGAAACGCTCGACGAGTTCGCCCAGATCGACGCCGCCCACGACGATGCGTCCCGCCTGCTCGCGCGCTCCGGCCGGCCACGGCGAGCCGAGCACCGCGCCCGTCTCGCGCTCGTCGGACTCCTCCCCGAGCAACTCCACCCGCAGACTCATCGCAGTTCTCCCAGCAACGCGGCCGCCGCGCCTGCCGCGGCACAGACCGCCAGCGCCCCGGCCATCTGCGGGTCCATCCGGCGCGCCGGCCGGGCGACCGGCGCCGCGGCGAACACCGGATCGACCTGGATCTGCTCCACCCCGCGCGCCGCCGCCAGCTCCCGAAGCACCCGCCGGGCCAGCGGCAGCACGGTGTAATCCGGCCCGAGCACTCGTTGCAGCGCGCCGGCGTCGGTGAAACCGACCGCGCACCGCGCCCCGTGCCGGTCCCGGAACAACGCCAACCTCACCCCGCAGCCCGACTCGCGCATCGGCACGTACAGCCGACGGCCGTTCAAGGTATCCGGAGGCTCCTCGATCTCGCGCATGGCGCTGGCTCCCTGTCGTATGAAACCGCCGGTAGGCGGCCTGACAGTTCGAAGCTAGACCCGCCGATTGATCGCGGCACCGCTCCTCACACGATCTCTACGCCGCCCCCGCCGCTCGCTCACGCGTTCCTGCCGCCCCCACACAGGCGCGCACACGTCCGCCGCCCTAGGCCTCGGCCGACGCCGCGGCCCTCTCGTTCAGCCTTCGAGGCGGCGCGCTGCTCACGGTTCGGAAGGAAGGAAACGCGTTCGAACGGCACGATGACTCCCCAGGCGAATGACAGGCCTCTGCGAAGAGGATCCGTTCCGTCGGCCGCGCGGCTTGTCACCCCGGCTTGTCACCCCGGCGGCACCAGTCCCTGCAGCAGCAGGGTGAGGGTGAAGTCAGGGTTCGCATGTCGGTTTCGAGCAGAGCCTGGGCGCGCACGTCTCGGCCGCCGGTTGCGGCGCGCGGAGTGAGTTGCCCGGCGAGCATCGCGGCGACCGCGAGTACGAACCCGGCAAGCTGGATCAGGTTGAGAGACTGGCCGAGGAAGATAGCGCCGAGGGCTGCCGCAATGAGCGGAGAAAGCGGGCTGAGCAGCGCCGTGGCCGTCACCGGCAGGCGGCGGATGCCGGAGAACCAGATCGTGTAGGTGAGCAGCCCGCCGATCAGCCCGAGCCACAGATATCCGGCGATGCCACGCCCGTCGATATGCGCGGGGACACCCTCTATCGCGAAGGTGGGGATCAGCAGCACCAGGCCGCCTGCGGTGAGCTGCCACCCGGCCAGTCCGAGGGCGCTGACACCTTCGGGGCGGCCCCAGCGCTTCGTCAAGACGACTCCGAGCGCCATCGACGCCGCACCGGCCATGCCCGCGAGGACGCCGGTCGGGTCGAGCGCGGCATCGGGGCCGAGCACGGCCATCCCGACCCCGGTGACGCCGACGGCGCCCCAGCCCACTCGCCAGACGGAGAAGCGTTCGCGAAGGACGAGGACGACCAGCACGGCGACGATGATCGGCTGGGTCGCACCCAGCGTCGCGGCGACCCCGCCGGGCAGGCGCTGCGCCGTCAGGAACAGCAGCGGGAAGAACGCCCCGATGTTCAGCGTCCCGAGCACCAGCGCCTTCCACCACCACGAGCCATGCGGCAGCGCGCGGGAGCAGATCAGGGCGATGATCCCGGCCGGGAGCGAACGCATCAACCCGGCGAAGAGGGGGTGCCCGCCGGGCAGGAACTGGGTCGTGACGATATAGGTCGTGCCCCACACCGCCGGAGCTATCGCCGTCATGGCCGTGATCCCGGCCCTGCCGCCACCGGCGGCGCTCTCTCTCATCGCAGTCACGACTTCATCGTGCGGGCACACCGATTGATGAGTCCAACACATTCTCTTCAGTGCATCTATGACTAGAATCGATGAATGGAGTTCCAGCAGCTGAGGTACGTGATCGCTCTCGCCGAGGAGGCCAGCTTCACTCGCGCCGCCGCCCGCTGCCACGTGGTGCAGTCCGCGCTGAGCCACCAGATCAAAGCCCTCGAGAACGAACTCGGGGTCGCGCTCTTCGCCCGCACCAGCCGTCGAGTCGAACTCACCAGCGCCGGTCAGGCGTTCCTGCCCGCCGCCCGGGCCAGCCTCGAAGCCGCCGAACGGGCCGCCGACGACGCGGCCGCCGCATCCGGCCTGGTCCGGGGCCGTCTGAGCATCGGGGTGATCCCGACCGTCACCGCCATCGACCTTCCCGCAGCGCTACGCACCTTCCGGCAGGCGCATCCGCAAGTGAAGATCGTCCTCCGGGTCGCAGGCAGCGACGAACTCGAAACGGCTGTCACCGGCGGCGAACTCGACATCGCAGTGCTCGGCCTCGCGGCCGGCCGCAAGCCGCAGGCAGTCGCCTGGCGGAACCTCGGCACAGACCGGCTCGTCGCCGTCGTCAGCCGCGACCACCCCCTCGCCGGGCGCAAGAGGGTCAGCCTCGAAGACCTCTCCGGCGAGACGTTCACCGACTTCCCTTCAGGAACTCCGGGCCGTGCGCAGAGCGACCTCGCCTTCACCGCCGCCGGGATTCATCGGGAGGTCGCCTTCGAGGCGCTCGCCACGGACCTCATGATCGGCCTCGTACGCGAAGGGCTGGCGATCACGCTCCTGCCGTCTCGCTACGTACCCGCCGATCCCGCCCTCGCCACGATCAAGATCACCGATGGGCCGACCCGCACCGAATACCTCGCCTGGAACGCCCTCAACCCCAGCCCGGCAGCGCAAGCCTTCATCACTACTGCCGAATGACCAGGTGTTTATAGAAACTCCAGGACATCACCCCGCCGCGGGAACAGGAGCCGGTCGACTTTACGATCGTGCTTCTCCTCGCAGCGCAGCTCGTAGGCCCGGAACAGCAGACCGGCCCGTCGGGCGAGCGCGGCGAACTGCTCCCAGTCGTTGAGCACGACGCCGAAGTCCACCACGACATAACCCTGCGCATCGAGCAGACGCAGCCTGTTGACCGGCCGCGGGCCGATGTCTCTGGCGAAGTAAGGCGCCCCCGCGTCGAGGCTCGCCGAGCAGACCATCTCGGCGACCTCGCGAGGCAAGTCGCGAGCCACCCCGGTGACCGGGTGCGCTCTGCGCACGCACAACCGCTCGCCCGTCCACTCGAGTGTGCACTCCTCGCCGAGGATCTTGCGGATCTTGACGCTGCGCGGTGAGGGTACGGCCGGGCCGGGCAGGCGTTCGTGCAACGGATCCGGCCTGCCGGCGGCGCCGAGGTCGGGATTGAACGGGATCACGCCGAACGCGTTGCCCGCGGACAGTTCCCTGACGATCTCACTGGTGATCTCGGATCTGCGCAGCGCGCGCGGGGCGCAACGCAGGGCCACCCGGCCGGTCAACAGCACGGTCGGGCACAAGGCCACGCAGACGAGCGCACCGACCCACACGACATGTGACGCGGCGCCGGCTCCTTCGCTCTCCAGCGCGCGTCCTGCCAGCAGGCCCAGGATGCCGAGGAGCAGCGGACTGACTCCGGCGCGCCAGATGATCCGCTTCCACGCCTCGGCCCCCAACGCCTCCGAGTATCGCGTGCGCTCGAACCGGCGCCACACCCGCAGCGGTACGGCGAGCCCGAGAACGACGAATCCGAGCCCGATATCGTGCCAGACACGATCTTGCGCAGCCAGCGGAGTGCGGCCGAGGCCGACGAACTCCAGCGCGATCCCGACCAGCGCGATCGCCCCGCCCACGAGGTAGGTCCGCCGACGAGCGCCCAGGAGGCGCGACACCAGCGACGAGCGCCGTGATACCCCTATGTCCCCCACAACACCATGGTGCTCCCCGAACCGGGGCCATGCCAGCGGCGGCAGCCAATCCCTGCGCGACCGTCGGCCGTTCGTCCCCGGCCGCATTTCCGGGGGCGAACGGCGCACTCGGGCGCACGCAGTGGCGTGCAACGCGCGTAGTTGCGTTGCACAGCTACCGGCCGTTTCGCGGTGGCATGCTCCCAGTGACCGATCGTCATGAAGAAGACGCCGTGGAAAGGGACAGGAAGCTTCCCATGAGCTTGCCGTCAGGGGTGTCGCACCCGCGCCGCAGCCGCAGCCGCGAGGGATCGCCCGGCCGCGACCGCGCCCGGGTCCTCAGCGCGAGCCGCATAGCGCCGACGACGGCCTGGTGATCGCCTCGGTCGGCTCCCCCGGAGTACCCGTCCTCGACCTCGATCTCTTCCGGGCCCGCGTCGAGGCAAGGATCGAACAGTTCCTCGATGCCAAGGCACGTGCCGTCGACACCCAGCGGCTTCCGGCCCCGGCGGTGGAGTCGCTGCGCGCTTTCTTCCGCGCCGGCGGCAAACGGCTGCGTCCACTGATATGCGCCTGCGGCTGGCTGGCCGCACGGGGCGGGCGCGAGACGGCGAGCCTGATTCGGGTCGGAGCGGCGCTGGAGATGTTCCACGCTTTCGCGCTGATCCACGACGACGTGATGGACCGCTCCGACCGACGACGCGGCCGACCCACCGTCCACCGGCTGCTGGAGTCGGACTTCTCCCGTTCCCACCCCGCGGGTGACTCCGCGCGTCTCGGCGAGAGCGCCGCGATCCTCGTCGGCGACCTGTCCCTGGTCTGGTCGGACGAGCTGGTCCACACCGCAGGGCTCGAACCCGCGGTCTTCATGCGCGTGCTCGAGCTCATCGACCGGATGCGCTCAGAGCTGATGTTCGGTCAGTACCTCGACCTGACCGCCGACGCCCGGAACGGCGCCGGGCCCGAATTGCCGTTGACCGTCATCCGGTACAAGACCGCGAAGTACACCGTCGAACGGCCCTTGCAGATCGGCGCCGCCCTCGCCGGGGCCGGCGAGGGCCTCTTGGCCGATCTGAGCGCGATCGCGCTTCCGCTCGGCGAGGCCTTCCAGCTGCGCGACGACCTGTTGGGCACCTTCGGCGACCCGGAGGTGACCGGCAAGTCCCAGCTCGACGACCTGCGGGCGGGCAAGTACACCGCGCTGATCGCGCTGGCTCTCGGCGACGCGGACCCAGGCCAGGCCGCGGTATTGCGTGGTGTCCTGGGCAACGAGGCGATCAGCGACGCCGACGCCGACCGAGCCCGGCAGGTCCTGGACGAGACGGGCGCCGCCGCCCGGGTCGAGCAGATGATCGCCGACCGGTACCGCCGGACCTTGACCGCCCTCGATCGAGCCGCGCTGCCCGCCGACGCGGACCAGGCGCTTCGGTCCCTGGCCCACGACGCCGTCTGGAGACGGTCGTGAGCGCCCCCGAGCCGCCGAAGCCGTCAGACCCGCCGAACCCGCCGAAGCCGCCGGATCCGCCGGATCCGCCGAAGCCTCGACGACGCTTGAAAGGAGCACCGATGGCCAAGGTGCCGGCCGACATCCCGGCCGCCCCCGGCGCGCTTCCCCTGGCCGGCCATCTCAGACAGCTGCTGCGCGACCCGCTGGGCTTCGTCTCGGGCCTGCCGGCGCACGGCGACCTGGTCCGGGTCCGGTTCGGCCCGATGACCATCGTCGTGGTCTGCGACCTCGAGACGACGCTCCGGGTACTGCGGGACGATCGGATCTTCGACAAGGGCGGGCTGCTCTACGACCGGAGCCGGGTGGTGCTCGGCAACGGCCTGATCACCTGTCCACACGCGGACCACCGCCGGCAGCGCCGGGTCCTGCAGCCCGCCTTCAGCTCCGAGCGCCTCAGCCGGTACGCGCCGGTGATGACCGCACATGCGCGCGAGGCCGCCGAACAGTGGCACGACGGCCAGATCATCGATGTGAACAAGCTGATGATGCAGCTCACCGAGCGGATCATCGCCGAGGTGATGTTCTCCGACGCGCTGGCGCCCGCGGCACTGAGTACCGCGCTGGACGACCTCGGCGTCGTCATCCCCGGCATCATACGGAGCATGATCATGCCGCCGCAGCTGGCCTGGCTGCCCACCCCCGCCGACCGCCGCTTCCGCCGCGCCCACACCCGGCTGCGGGCCACCCTCGGCGAGATCATCGCCGAGCGCCGCGCCGACCACGCCGACCGGGGCGACCTGTTCTCCGCGATGCTGTCCACGGCGGCCGCGAGCCGGGAAGACGACGACGGCCCGCTGACCGACACCGAGGCGATCGACCAGGCCGTCAGCTTCTTCGTGGCCGGCACCGAGACGACCTCCTCCGGCCTCGCCTGGGCGCTCTACGCACTGGGACGCCATCCGGAGATCTGCGAGCGGGTGCGGGCCGAGGTCGACGAGGTTCTGGGCGGCAGGCCCGGCACCTACGCCGACGTCCCCCGGTTGGAACTCACCGGACGGGTGGTCACCGAGGCGCTTCGGGCCTGGCCGCCGGCCGGCTGGCTGCTCACCCGCACGGTCGCCCGCGACGTCCGACTCGGCGGTCACGATCTGCCTGCCGGCACCACGCTCGGCTACAGCCCCTACGTCATCCACCACCGCCCCGACCTCTACCCGGCACCCGACCGCTTCGCGCCCGAGCGCTGGGACGCCGCGCACCGGCCGCGCCGTGAAGCGTTCATCGCCTTCGGCTTCGGCGCCCGCAGGTGCATCGGAGATCAGTTCGCGTTCGCCGAGGTCGTACTCGCTCTGGCGGTCCTCGTCGCCCGCTGGCGCTTCGAGCCGCTGCCCGGCCCCGACGTACGCCCGTCCGTCGCCGCGGGCCTCGCTCCACACCGGCTTCGCATGCGCGTCGCCGACCACCGCTGAACCTCCCCGGACCGGGCGGGAAGACCGCCCGTCCCCTGACCGATAGGGACGGCCGATGTCGGCAACGGAGATCACCCACCTCTTCGACCTGCCGGAGCTGCAGCTCATTCCCGGCGAACGCGCGGCGCCCTGGGGCCCGCAGCTCGACGCGTCGCTCATCGCGTTCGTGCGCGCCACAGGGCTTCTGACGACCGAAACAGCGCTCGACTACTACACCACGCAGCACTTCGGAACGATGTGCGCCTACGTGGTGCCGGGCGCCGTCACGCAGGCGCGCCGCGAGATCTACGGCAAGCTCATGGCCTGGTTCTTCATCTACGACGACTGGGCCGAGCAATTGGGCCGCCATCTGCTGCCCGAGGACGTGGCCGGCATGGTCGACGATATCCAGACCTGGTTCGCGGACGACGAGGACGACGTCCGCCGCTTCGACCTGCCCGCGGCGCGCAGCATGCGCACCATCTGGGCGCAGATCCGGGAGGACACCTCGCCCCAGTGGCGTGACCGGCTGCGCGAAGAGCTCGGAATGTATCTGCGGACCGCCGTGGAGGAAGCGCGATTGGTCCGCAGCGGCCGCGTCAATCCGCTCGGCGCGGCAAGCGAGCTACGCCCTTTGGCCAGCGCCGCGCGGCCCGTCTACACCATGGCCGAGTACGCGTACGGCATCGAGCTCACCCCCGAGACTGTCCGGCACCCGCTCCTGCGCAAAGCCGATTCGGTGGGCACCGCCGCGATCGCCTACGCCAATGACATCATCGGCTTGAAAGCGGATCTGCTGCGCGGCATCCGGGACAACCTCGTGCTGTCCCTGCAGCACGAGCACGGCGGCACGCTACAGGCGAACGTCGAGCGGGCCGCCGCGAAGTTCCACCAGAAGGCCGCCGAGTTCCTCGACGTGCAGGAGCAGTTCCGCAGCGGCTCCGGCCTCTGCGACGCGACGATCGCCGGCCGGGCCGATGTGGCGACGTACCTACAGATCCTGGAGGACTGGCTTTTCGAGGGCGTCAAGTGGCAGCTGCGCGAGACCGACCGCTACGACACCACGGTGCGGCTGACGGATCGGGAGAATCCGAACCAGCTTCTGCTGCTGAGCGGCGCGGCTGCGTAGCATCACTCCTCCGACTTCGCAGCGGGCTTATACGGCGGGGCCACACCCCAGCCCCAGTGCGGGATGGGTGCGTCGTAGGCCTCGCGGCCGGGCTGCGAGTTGATCTCGGCGAGGCGGGTGCCCCATTCGACGTACGAGGCGAACGCCGCGCGGAACGAGGGATCCGTGGGCAGCTCGACCCGGTCCGCCGCGTCCATCAGCAGATTGACCCACCGCCGCCGTTGCTGCTCGGTGATGTGCTTGCCGAGGTGGCGGCTGACCATGTGCCGGTAGTCTCCGCGTTCCGTGCTGTAGTTCTCCGGGCCGCCGAAGACCTCGCCGAGCCAGAGCGCGACGAAATGCGGGTGGTGCTCGTCCATGTCCTTGAACAGCGGATAGAGCAGTTCGTCCTTGAGCACCTCGCCGTAGAAGGACCGGGTGAGCCGCTCGAGCGCTTCGGCGCCGCCGAGCCATTCGTAGAGGCTGGGGATCGATCCGCCCTGGCCGGCCACGGCGGTCGGGGTGTAGTGCCGCATCTCCTGGATGTTCGAGATGTAGGGCTTGATGGCTTCCAGGAACGGCGGGAAGTGCTCACTGGCCCGGAAGCCCTGCAGATGCCCTGCCGTGGACGTCCAGGTGATGCGCAGGATGTAGGACTCGAGGTCCTCGTCGCAGCGGGAGAGCTCGTAGTCCACACACTCCGGCGCCTCGGCCAGCTGCCCCGCGGCTCGCCCGTAGGCCTGCTCGAACCCCTCGGCGGCTTCGGCTGGGATCTGGTAACGGATGTATTCGACGGTCATGACAAGCCCCTTCGGGCGTCGGCTCGCGGCCCCGTTGGCCCCGCGTCCATTCCAATACAATACAGTATTGTATCACCGAAGCTAAGATGGGAACGTGAACCGACAGCGACCCGCGGCCGAACCTGCGTCCTCCTCGGCCCAGGCCCGTTCGGGGCGGAGCCGCGACAGCACGATCGACGAACGGATTCTGACTGCCGCGAGGCGTCAGCTCTCCGTGCTCGGCTTCGAGGGGATGTCGATCGCCTCGGTGGCCCAGGAGGCCGGGACGACGCGGCAGGCGCTGTATCGGCGGTGGGCGGACAAGGCGCAGCTGGCTTGCGACGCCGTCGCGGCCATCAGCGAGGAACGCGGCGGATCGGGCGCCCCACAGGATCCGTTCGACGCGCTCGTCGCGGAGCTGACGGACTTCCAGCGGGGTGTGTCCCGGCCGGGGCGGCTGTCCCTCGTCGGCACGATGCTGCAGGAGACCACCGGCCCCGAAGTGCTCGAGCGCTACCGCGCCACGGTCATCCATCCGCGCCGGCAGCGGCTCGCCGCCGTCCTGCGCGCCGCGCAGCAGCTCGGCATGATCGACGCGGACGCGGATCTGACCGTCGCCGTGACGATGTGCACCGGCAACTGGTACGGCCGGGCCCTGGCCGGCGAACCGATACCAGAAGACTGGCCCCGGCGCACGGCCGCGCTGGTGTGGCGGGCCCTGGGCGGCCGGCCACGGCCGTGACGACCCTCGCGCGCTTCTCTCGGATGCGCGTCCACGGTCACCGGGAAGGCACATTTGCGCCGGCGCGGCGGCCGGGGCTGACCGGCACCCTGCAGGCGACCATCAGAACCCTGCGGTAACCTCGTGCCCGAGCGGTTCGACCCCGAGCCGACGCCGTGGTGGTGCTGCACCTGTTCGATGGTGACAGCGGCCATGCCATCGAAACGTCAGAGAATCCACCACTCACGTACGGGCTCGTCTACACTGGGCCCGCGCATCCACTGCGCCCGTGCCCTCACGCACTGATCTCGCACCCATGTGCCCGAAAACATAGGATCAGCCACCGATGTCTTCCGAGCGCCGCCTTCCCCGTAGCCGCCGCCGCGCGACCGTCGTCTCCACCGCCGTCGGCGCCGCGGTCGTGATCGGCTGCACCGTGCTGCTCATACCCCGGGGCAGCACCCAGACGGCAGCCGACCTCCCCGCGAACTCCGCGATCGGTGACGGCTCCGGCGCGCCCGGCGCCTCCGCGACCGGCACGGCATCGGCCGGCGCATCGGCCTCGGCTTCCAGCTCCGCATCCGCCTCCGCCTCCGCCTCCGCGTCGGCCTCGGCGTCCGGTTCCGCGACACCGACCTCGACGGCGGCGTTCTCCGGCCCGCCCAAACTCTCGATCGGCTCCAGCCAGAACGTCGCCGGCACCCTGCAACCGACCTGGCCCAACCAAGGCCAAGCCGAAATAGACCTCGACGGCAGCGTCATCAAAAGCTACGGACCCGTCAGCAGCTCACAGCCGATCGCCTCGGTCACCAAGACCATGACCGCCTACCTCATCCTGCACGACCACCCGCTCAGCCCGGGACAACAGGGCCCGACCATCACCCTCACCGCCGCCGACGTCACCGCCTACAAATACGACGTCAGCGAGAACATGTCCTCGGTACCCGTCAAAGCCGGCGAACAGCTGACCGAGAGCGAGGCGCTCCAAGCCCTCATGCTCGCCTCCGCCGACAACATCGCCGACGTCCTCGCCCACTGGGACACCGGCACCACCACCGACGCCGCGTTCGTCAGCAAAATGAACTCCGAAGCCTCCGCCCTCGGCATGAGCCACACCCACTACGCCGACGCCTCCGGCTACGACCCCGACTCCGTCTCAACCGCACCCGACCAGATCACCCTCGCCCAGCACGCCATGGGCCTCGGCTACTTCGCGCAACTGGTGGACGAGGGCAGCGCGAAAATCCCCGTGGCCGGCACCATCTCCAACTACAACAGCCTCCTCGGCTACGACGGCGTCAACGGCATCAAAACCGGATCCACCGGCCAAGCCGGCGGCTGCCTCCTCTTCCACGCCGACTTCACCGTCAACGGCCGCACCCTCACCCTCTCCGGCGCCGTCCTCGGCCAAGACGCACCCACCGGCCAGGAACTCGGCGTCGGACTCGCCGCCGCGAAAACCGCGATATCCAGCACCGAATCCCAAGTCACCGCCCGCACCCTCATCCCCGCCGGCACCGCCGTCGCCACCGCACCCCTCGCCGACGGCACCACCGCCACCCTGCACACCACCGCCAACCTCACCGTCACCGCATGGCCCGGCGAAACCGTCACCCTACGCCTGAACACCTCAGGAACCACCCACACCCTCAAGGCCTACGCATCCGACGGAACACTCCTCGGCAGCACCACTCTCGGGTAACCACAGAGCCCGCGAATCGCTCATCCTCTGCGCGAAACCGCCGTGTCATGGTTCTGCGTCCCCCTGGCCGGAGGGAGGGCGTCGTCATGGCGGATGCGCCTTTGGTCGAGAGTGCCGCGCTGGCCGATACGGCATCTGAAAATCGGTCAGCGGGCCGCGGCCCGGCTGTGTGGGTCGCGCAGAGCACTGCTTTCGGTCTGCTGGCCGGCCCACTCACCTCCGCGAGCGTGAACCACGGCCACTTCGTGGCCGGGTCACTGTTCGCAGACCTGCTCCTCATCGTATGGACTGTCGTGTTCACCTTCGTGGCGGCAGGCACTCAATGGCATGGAGCGGGTGCGGCCAGTGTGCGGGTCCTCGCGGTGCTTCTGCTCGGCAGCGTGTTCTTCATGCTCCCCCGTGCCGACTCGCTGGCGGCGACCGGATCGATCACGTCGTGGGATGTGCTGACGCGCTGGCTCCTGTGTTGCATCCCTTATCCGCTGGTGGCGCTACTCATCCATCCGAGTACACACCGGTATGTCCGGGTCGCTCCCGTGGCGGGCTTGGTCTGCCTGGCGTTGGCATGGCCTCAACTGCTCCACCATTCGATCGACACGGTCGCAGCGCAGACCCGCGCTCGCTTCGGCATACCCGGCGCCATGCTCCTGATGGTGGATCCGCAATCAGTCTCAGCCTTCGAAGGGTTCGGCTACTCCGAGGGCGTCCTCTTGAGCAGCTACGATTCCGGCGGCGAGACGCCACTGCCAGTGCCCGACTACGAGGCAGACGACCTTGACATGGTCGTCTACAAGGCCGAGGCGTCCACTCCGTGCGCATCCATCGGCAAAATGATCGATAGTACGGTCGGCGACAACGGCGCCAGCGACCAGTCGTGCCTCCGCTTGGCGGACGGTCGCTGGCAGTACGTCGGCGTTCCGGAGAACACGGCCGTCACTCAGATCGAGCTCTACGACGGATACTACGTCGCACTTACCGTCGATAGCGCCTCGCTCACTCCGATCCCTGCTTCCCAGCTGCCGGCGCTGTTCGCAACGCTGCACCATCCAGACAATGCCGAACTGGCCGCGCTGGGCGAGTCGGCCGATCAAGGGCTGTACGGATGGCTGTTCTGATCGTTCAGGAGAACGAGCGGCTCCTGTCCGGTGCGCCGCCGACGACGATCGGGGTGAGGCGGCCGGCGACGACGTTGACGGAGCCGTCTTGGGCCTCGATGGTGCCGTAGATGAGGAGCGCTCCGGCGTAACGGGTGCGGCGGTCGAGGGCGGCCCAGGTTTTGGCGGGGACGATGACGTTGATCATGCCGGTGGGGTCTTCGAGGTTGAGGAAGCAGATGCCGTTGGCCGTGGGCGGGCGTTGGCGGTGGGTGACGAGGCCTGCGATCCGGACGGGTCGGCCGTGGCGTAGTTCGCCGAGGTGCTCGGCTTCGAGGACACCCAGTCGGGCGAGGCGCGGGCGCATGGGCTGCATGGGGTGGTGGGCGGCGTTCTGGCCGGCCCAGAGTTCGGCGAAGGTCTGTTCTTCGAAGGTGAGCGGCGGCAGGGGCGGGGCGTTGGTGCCGGGGGTGGTGCCGGGGAGGTGGTCGGGGCGGGTGCCGGCGACGGCGCCCACAGCCCAGAGGGTTTCGCGGCGTCCTTGGCCGAAGGTGTCGAGGGCGCCTGCGGCAGTGAGGTTCTCAAGGATCAGAGTGGGGGTCTGGGTGCGGCGGACGAGGTCCTCGATGTCGGTGTAGGGCCCGTTGGCGTCGCGCTCGCGTTCGATGGTTTCGGCCAGCTCGGTGCCCATGCCGCGCACGGTGATCAGGCCGAGGCGGACGGGCGGTTGGGGGTGGGGGGAGGCGTGGCGGTGGACGGGCACGTAAGCGGCGCGATCCGCGTCGGTGAGGGGTTCGAGGCTGGTCTTGGCGCGGCTCTCGTTGATGTGGACGGGGTTCACGGTGACTTGGTGGCGCTGGGCGTCGGCGATGAGGGTGGGGGTTTCGTAGAAGCCCATGGGCATGTGGTTGAGGATGCCGGTGAGCAGCAGGGCGGGGTGGTAGCGCTTCATCCAGGCGGTGGCTGCGGCGATGAACGCGAAGCTCAGGCTGTGCGAAAAGGGGAATCCGTAGCCTGAGAAGGATTCGATCTGCTGGTAGAGGTCTTCGGCCGTGGCGCTGGAGATGCCGAGGCGGTCGAGACCGGCGAGGAAGCGCTCGCGCAGGGCGAGGATGCCGGGTAGGGAGCGTTTGGCGCCCATCGCGCGGCGGAGCCGGTCGGCTTCGGCGGGGGTGAATCCGGCTCCTTCGATCGCGAGCATCATGGCCTGTTCCTGGAACAGCACGGTGCCGTTGGAGACGGCGAGGATCCGGTCGATCGTGGGGTGGATCTCGGGGACGGCGTCTTTGCCGGAGCGGCGGCGCAGGTAGCGCCTGCTGGCTCCGGAGGCCCCGGGCCCTGGCCGGATCAGGGCGATCTGCACGGCCAGGTCGCGGAACGTGCGGGCTCTCATGACCGGGGCGACGGAGATCTGGGCGCGGGATTCGACCTGGAAGACCCCGACGGTGTCCCCGTCGTTGATCATGTCGTAGACGAGCGGGTCATCGGCGGGGATGTCGGCGAACTCCATCGGCGTGCCCGCGTCGGCGAGCATCGTCAGGACGTCGGCCGCGGCGGAGAGGGCGCGCAGGGAGAGCAGGTCGTGTTTGACCAGGCCGGCGTCGACGGCGGCTTCCTTGTCGCCTTGGATGACGCTGCGTCCGGGCATGCGGGCCCATTCGACCGGCAGGACCTCGGCGATGGGCCCTTCGCAGATGACGATGCCGCCGGAGTGGATGGAGAAGTGCCGCGGCCGGCCTTCCAGGCGTCGGGCGAGGGCGAGGACCTGGCCGGGGATCTCCGCGTGCGCGGCGGGGATCTGCTCGTGCCGGTCGACCTGGGAGCTGATCGCGTCGACGGCCCCGGGCGAGTAGCCGAGGATGCGGGCGGCTTCGCGCACGGAGAACTTCGAGGTCAGACAGACCTCGTTGGCGACCATCGCGGCGTTCTCCCGGCCGTGCTTCGCGTAGACGTATTGGAGGACCTCCTCGCGCCGGTCGGCCTGGATGTCGAGGTCGATGTCGGGCGGCCCGTCGCGCTCGGGGTGCAGGAACCGGGAGAAGAGCAGGTTGTATTTGATCGGGTCGACCGCGGAGATCCCGAGGGCGTGCACGACGATCGAGTTCGCGGCGCTGCCCCGGCCCTGGACGAGGATCGGCGGGTCCTGGGCGCGGGCGAAACGCACCACGTCCCAGGAGATCAGGAACCAGCCGGAGAAACCCAGGGCTTTGATGACCTGCAGCTCGTGCTCGGCCTGGGCATAGGCGTCGGGCCGGGAGGCACGCGTGCCGTAGCGGCGGGCGATGCCCTCGTAGGTGAGCTCACGCAGGTACGTGTTCTCGTCGTGGCCGTCGGGGGCGGTGAATCGGGGCGGGCGCGGGCGGATGTCGGTGTCGAACTCGATCCGGCAGGCCAGAGCGAGATCGACCGCGTGGCCGACAGCGCCGGGGTAGCGGCGGAAACGGCGTGCGGCCTGGGCCGGCGTGCGGAGGAACATCCCAGGGCCGGGAGGCAGCCACGAGTCGATCTCCTCGAGGGTGGCACGGGCTCGGAGCGCGGCGACGGCGGCGTAGGTGGCGTGCCCGTCCGGGCGGGCGTAGTGCACCAGCCCGGTCGCCACGGTCGGCAGGCCGATCCGTGCGGCGAGATCGGCGAGCTGGTCGTTGCGCCGGTCATCGCCCGGCAGGCCGGTGGCGTGCAGTTCGACGTGCACGCGCTCGGGCCCGAACAGCTCCATCAGCGTACGAAGTTCCTTCTCGGCGGCCTCGGCGCCTTTCTCGGCGAGGGCTCGGGCGACGGCGCCTTTGCGGCAGCCCGTCAGGATTTCCCAATGCCCATCAGCTGATGCGGCGACATCGTCGAGGTCGTAGACGGGCCTGCCTTTGCCTTCACCAGCCAGGTGGCCGCGGGTGATGGCGCCGGCCAGACGCCGGTAGCCGTCCGGGTCGCGGGCGAGGATGAGCAGGTGGGTGCCGTGCGGATCGGGCGTGCCGGTACGCTCACCCTCCAGCTGCAGGTTCAGCTCCGCGCCGAACACGGTCGCGAGTCCCGTGCCGCGTGCGGCGACGGCGAGGTGCGGGGCCGCGGCCATCGAGTCGTGGTCCGTGATCGCCAGACCGGTCAGGCCGAGCCGGACGGCTTCCTCGACCAGGGTCGTGGGCGCGTCGACGCCGTCGAGGAAGCTGTACCAGGAGTGGGCGTGCAGTTCCGCGTATGCCGGGGTGGTGCGTTCGGTCACTGATAGCCGGCCAGCACGTACCAGGATCCTGCTTCGGCCGCGAGCAGGTACGCGTGCCCGTCGGCCGTGGTCACCTGCAGGCGCGCGTATCGGCGGCCGCCGTCTTCGTCCCAGGGCCGCTCGTGCACCGGCCACGGCTGGGAGTAGCCGGTCACATCCGCGCACACCGCCCCGACTTCGAGCACGGCCGGGGGATCGGGCATCTCGCCGCGCGCGGTCACGACCACGGTGTTCCCGGCCGCATCCAGCAGGCGCACGGGGGTGGAGCGGCCGGGGATCATCGCGGGCGCGGGCTCGGGAACCCGGCCCGGCCAAGGACCCGTCCCCCGCGACTCCGGATCGAGATCGCCGAAGGGCACCAGCGCGATCTGCTCGCCCACTCCCCTGCCGCCGGACAGAACGGGCCGCGCGACGCGGGTGTGGCCGAGCAGGTCCTGGAGTCGCTCGATCGCCGCCTCCGCCGTCTCAGGCAACTGCGCCACTCCCCCGAGCAGGTCGATCTGGGTGCCCGTGGCGATCCGCAGCCCGTCCGGACGCAGCGACAGGGAGACGAACCCCTCGCCGGACTCCACGTGCGGGTCATGGCCGGCGGGCGGCGGGTTGCGCTGCGCCCAAGCCTCGAGCTGCCAGCGCACCCGCTCGGCCACCGCACGCGCCGAGAGCCGGCCCTCGTGCCGCCACCAGCGCGCCGAACCGCGCCCATCCCCCGTCAGCGCCTCGATCTCGACCCGATCGCACACCAGCCCGAGTCCGGCCAGCTTCTCGTGCAGCTGCTCGGCCAGGCCCCTGGCGGCGAACACCAGCGGCTCCACCGTCGGCACCGGCTCGAACTCGCGCACCACCGAAAGCTCCCGCGGCGCACGGCGCGGCGCCGGATCCCGCGCGTCCAGCCCACGCGCCAACCGGTGCGCCCGCAGACCCACCAACCCGAACCGCGTCGCGACCGAGGACGCCGGAAGCGCGGCGAACTGCCCGACCCGGCGAATCCCGAGCCGGCGCAACTGCTGCGCCAGCTGTGCGTCGGCGAGTGCGGCGATGTCGAACTCCGCCAGAAACCGCCTGCTTCCGCCCGGCGGAACCAGCGTGTCCGTGCGGGCGGCGAGCACCGCCGCGGCCATCCCGTCCGCGACGCCGACCCCGACCGCCACCGGCCCGAGCTCGCACTCCACCACCGCCGCGGCATCGCGGATCACCCCGGCGGCCTGCTCCTCCCCGCCGTAGTAGCCCACCGGGCCCGCGGCCAGCAGCACGCACAGCCCGGGCCGCACCACCTCGACCCCGGCCGCGACCTCCTCCAGCGCGCACACCACCGGCTCGAACACCCGCGCCGCCCGCTCTGAATCCGCCCGATACGCGGCGAGTTGCGGGCAGATCCGGTGCGCATCACGCGCGCGCATCCCCACCCGCACGCCGGCCCGCGCCGCAGCCGGCGTCACCGCCGTCACCCGGCCCGCCGCCACCGTCGCCGCCAGCTCGTCCAACGCCGCACCCGCGGCCAGCACCGTGAACGCCGGAGCCCACGCCGCCAGCACTCGAGCAGGTGAACCAGGATCATCTATGTCAATGGTGGTATTCACGCCGCGATCAGGCGCCTGCGCGCGGCCAACTCGTCCACCGGCGCCGCGGCGCGCACCGGATGCGCCGCGCCGTCAGGGCCCGGCAGGTACACCTCCGCCGCCCGCGAACCCCCGCCGAGCCCGCGCCCCTCGGCCACCACCGTCGCCCGACGCGCCGTCAACTGCCCATGCCCGGCCTCCAACCCCGACCACCGCGCCGCCGCCACCCGCAGCCGCACCGGCGCCGGAAACACCGCCGGCCCCGCCACCAGCAACGACGTCCCCACCGTCGCACCACGCCGCAGCCGAGAGACGATCCGCCGCGCCACGGCGTCACCCACCGCCGCCGGCGGACGCACCAGCACCACCTCCACCGCCCCGATCAGCACCTCCAGCGCCTTGACCCAACTCGACGCGTCCGGCCGCACCACCACCAGCCGCGAGGTCGGCGCACCCGCCGCCGCCACCGCCTCGATCCCCAGATCATCGACCCCCACCAGCGCCGCGCTCCCGCCCGAGCGCACGGCCGAACCGACCAGGCTCGCCGCCAGATACCGGTCCTGATCCACCCCCAGCACCCCGCCCCGCTCGAGCCCGCGCGGCAGCAACCCCGCCAACGCCTCCGGCACCGCCAGCCCGTCCCCGGCCACCGCCCGCACCCGCGCCGTCCCCCGCGACACGCCCTCGATCCCCGCCGCCGCACGCGCGAGCCGCGCCGACCTCGACGTCTCGACCGCTGAGATAGAGGTCAAGCTCTTTTCGAACATAGTTTCGAACGCGGTCACGCGCACAGTCTCGGCCAATCCCGCCCCGAGTGTCAATCGGGGAAGGCCGTGCCTCGCCGCGCACTGGCGCGCGATGCCGCGCGATCGAGCCGAGCCACGGTAGGCACCTGGCCACGCAAGCCAACGCCTCCTTCAGCCGACGAACGGGGCCTCCCACGTCGAAGCTTCACCCTTCACGGCCTTCAGAGCGGTGATGGACTGCGGATGCCGCTGGGTGTACCCGCGCGTAGCGTGGACGGTGTCTTGCTGTTCCGACTCCGAAGTCAACGTGTCCGATCAAAGGAGTCAGCATGGAAGCCACGAGCACGGCGCTCGTCGTTCAGCCTGGTGAGGCGGGAAAGGCCT
Organism: Actinospica robiniae DSM 44927; assembly: GCF_000504285.1. Lineage (NCBI taxonomy): Bacteria > Bacillati > Actinomycetota > Actinomycetes > Catenulisporales > Actinospicaceae > Actinospica > Actinospica robiniae. The sequence goes on from NZ_KI632511.1 coordinate 134,730, forward strand.
CCCTCACCGACGGCGCATTCGAGCTGCTCGCCGATGGTGGCGCGGTCAGCGCCAGCCGGCTGACCCTGGCCACGGGCGCCGATGGGGCGCCTCCGCACCACCACAAGCTGTCCCATGAGGTCTTCTACATCCTGGACGGGACTATGGTCTTCCGTCTCGGCGACAGGGTGACTTCGGTGGGTAGAGGCGGCCTCGTCATCATCCCGCCAAACCTGCCCCACGCCTTCGGGGCGGCGCAGGGCAGCACGGTCGACGTCGTCGTCCTGCTGAGCCCGGGTGTCGAGCGGTTCGCGTACTTCGAGCAGCTGGGCGCCATCAGCCGGGGCGAGGCGGAGTTCGACTCCCTGATCCCGGAGCAGGACCGCTTCGATGTGCACCTGGTGGACCTGCCCGACTGGCGGACGGCCCCATCGTCTCAGCACGTCCAGCACGTCCAGCCTCGGCCGTAGTACGAGGCTGAGTGGCGCTGCACTGCCTGTCGCTGACACCCAGCCGTAGTTGCAACGATGGTCCAGGTCGCGGCCAGCCGAGCCTGGTGGATGCTCGCGCGATGTCGGCGCGATGTGCGATGGTGGCTCGCATGTTGGAGATCACCGTGCGGGCTGAGATCGGATGGCAGCGATTCGTCCGCCCTGGCATCGAGGAGCTCGGCGCGCTCGTTTCCGGGCTTGGCGAGCGCGGCAACCGGTTTCTGACCATCCAGCGGATACCGGACCTGCCTGATCACTTTATCCAAACGTGGCATGAGGCCGGCGGAGCGTACGTGGTCGAATACCGCGATGGTGGTCAGGATCGTCAGTTCGAATCAACGCTCGACGGTCCGGAGCAGGTGCTCGCTGCGCTGACCGCCTGGGCAGACGGCGGTTCCGAATGGGGCTCGGCCTGGGACTGGCGACCTATGGATCTGGAAGCGGCCGAGCCGGTAGCCGCGCTGGACTTGGCAGAGAAGGAACACATCCTGCTTGAGCAGCGGGTCCGGCTGGCGATCGTCGCGGGTTACGACGGGCGAGAACAGTTGAACGAGCTCGCGCAGGAGTACCTGGTGACCAAGGAGCGTCGCCCGGTGTCGGCGGCGCAGGCCGGTCAACTCGTCGACCGTCTTTGGCTTGAGCGCGTCGCGGAGCAGTCGGCCTGGGTAGGAGAGACCGATCCAGAACGGTTGACCAGAGCTTTCCTCGCTCTGGAGGGCTCAGGCGTCACCGCTCGAGAGAACTTCACCTGCTGCCGCTCGTGTGGCCAGGCCGAGATCGGTGCTGCCGGTCCGTCGGATGCCCGCGGTTTTGTGTACTTCCATCAGCAGTGCACTGACGCCGCCGCGGCCGGCCACGGGTTGATGCTGCTGTATGGCGGGTTCGACGGTACTGCGGAGACAACCGCGTCGATCGGCCGCGCGGTGGTTACGGCGCTCGATGCAGTCGAGCTGCCGGCGTGCTGGGACGGCGATCCGTCGCGCGGTGTCGAGGTCAAGCCGATGGACTGGCGCAAGCGCCTGGTCGGCTAACGACGAGCAGCAGCGGTCGGCGGGGCCTGTGGTCAACCTGTGGTCAAGGCCCCACCGATCGACACCGTGGATGAGAAGAGTGAAGCCGCTACTGCCGGACCTCGGCGTCGTCAGCGGCTCTTCAGGCGGCGTGCCTCGGCGACGAGTTCAGCAGGCAGCGCCGCATTTCCGCAAGCCAGGTCGATCAGCAGGCCGCGATAGGACCCGTTAGGCAGTTGCGGCGCGAGTGCGATGAGCTCGCGCAGGCCGTCGGGCGACCCGGTGATCCGGGTACGGTAGGCCGCCCCGGCCGCACGGAGCGTGGGCTCGGTCGGCTCATGTTCCAAGCCTTGCTCAACGAGCTGAACCGCGCTCGCGAAGTCGCCTTGCCCGGCGCGGATGTCGGCCAGGTCGAGATAGAGCGACCAGTTGGCCGGGTCCAGGACGAGAGCGCGCTGGAATGCGGCAGCAGCCTTATCGGAATCGCCCAGTCTGCGCCATGTGCCTGCTCGTACGGTCTCTGTCAGCATGATCGGTTCGACGGCGTCCGCCCGATCGCAGAGAGCGAACGACGCGTCGGTGCGGCCGCTCGCCCGAAGGAATATCGCCATCTTCGCCATCGCCTCCGGAAGGGGCTCGCGGGCGCAGACTACGTCGATGGCCCGGAACCAGGGGCGCAACCGCTTACGCATGTCTTCGGTGTCGAGATCGTGGCCGAAGTCCATCGTCCGCATCACGGCCTCGGCCAGCGCATCGGCACTGACCGCGTCCAGGAAGCGGGCGTCGCTGAACCATGGGGCGTCGGCCCAGGCGACGGTGGGTCGCGCGCCCGTGACACCGCCGATCGCCATCGCCGCGTCGTCCATATCGTTCTCGAGGAAGCTGATATACGAGTGCACCAGTATCGCGCCTGGAGAGTCGGCACCCTTGAGGAGTCCGGCCACGGCCGCACGCTGTTCTTTCCACAGATCGGCGAGGATTGCGTAAGGCTCAGGATCCTCCGGTGCTGAGGCGATGGCGCCGTTTATGTACTGTATGGCTTGCATGGGGCTGCCCCCACAGTGCGCCATCACCCGTGCGAGACCACTCAAAGCGGCCGCTGATCGATTCGCCGTCATCCGAGGATGGTAGCGACTCCACACGCGAGACTCAGCGAATCGGCTACTGGCCGAGGTCGATCCCGGGACCTGCCGGGGCATTACACCTACTGCCCTTTGATGATCGGCTGAGTGTTCGTGGGGCGTGGCGCCTTGTCGGGTCGGGTCGGTTCGGGTCGGGGTGATCGTCGTGGTGGGGCGGCCGCTTCGCGTCGCCCGTTTCGTCTGACCACCCACCCACCCGTTGCGTTGGCGGGGCGGGCTGCGGTTTCAAGACGAAAATCGCCGCTGGCAGGCCCTCCTCGGAGAGAGTGCCGGGGTCGTGTGGGTGCTGGCGTTGGCGGGGCGGGCTGGGGTTCGGGGTGGTGGGGTTGCGGGGGTGTGCTCTCTCCTCGGTCGGTCCCCGGAGGCAATCAGGGACCTGTCGGGAGGTCAAGCGGCGGTGGCTGTGGCTGGTGGTGGATTGTGCATGGCGCCGCTTGACCTCCCGGCAGAACCCTGACCGGGCTTCGCCTGCCCGACCGAGGAGAGAGCACACCCCCTGAGGTCCGGTGTGAGCTGCGCTCGGGCCGGATCCCGTCCTGTGGCCCGGTCGTGCTCGGTGCGGAAGGATTCTGCATCACCCTGATCCGACCATCCCGATCCTTGATCCGCGCGAAGGCGTCGGTGCTCTGGTCGCGCCTGATGTGAGATTCTGCGCCGCCCTCGTGCGATCCACCCCGATCCCAGACCTCGCTGCAGAATCCCGCAGGCCGGCCGTGTTCGATCCGGAAGGATTCTGCATCGCCCCGGTCCGGCCAACCTGATCCTCGATCCGCGCGGAGGCGTCGGTACTCCGGTCGTGCCTGCGGTGGAGTTCTGCATCGCCCCGGTCGGATCCGCCCGGTGCTCACGCACTGCGCAGGATCGCGTGGCCCGGTCGCACGCCGAAGGGAGTTCCTGCACCGCTTTCGGCCACACTCCTGACGCTGTCCGCGCGGCCATCCCGTCCACCATCCCTCCCGTCGCACGTGCCGATCCCCCGGACTCTTCCATGCTAGACGCCACCACCGACAAAAGCCGCGGATCCGGCTTTCGCCGGAAAAGAAAAATACGGGAGTTTTCCGGGCACTCGGGCGCGCTCCCCGGCGTTGAAGTAGGAGAGAAGGAACGAGCGACCCGGGACGGGGATGCAGAATCCTTCCGCATCGTGGACTTCCCCCCTTGAGGCCGGGCCACGGGACAGGACTCGGGCCGAGCGCAGCTCGCACCGGACCTCAGGGGGTGGGCTCTCTCCTCGGTCGGGCAGGCGAAGCCCGATCAGGGTTCTGCCGGGAGGTCAAGCGGCGCCCTGCATGATTCACCATCAACGGAAACCTCCGCCGCTTGACCTCCCGGCAGGTTCCTGATTGCCTCCGGGGCCCGGCCGAGGAGAGAGCACACCCCGGCACCTCACCATCCCGAACCCCAGCCCGCCCCGCCACGCCGGCACCCCACGCAACCCCGGCATCTCTCTCCGAGGGAAGGCCCGCGCCGGAGGCGAAAGCTTGAAACCGCAACCCGCCCCGCCCACGCAACGGGTGGGCGGGTGGTCAGACGAATCGGGCGACGCGAAGCGGCCGCCCACACCTACGACGACCACCCCGACCCGGGTACCCAGCCGATCATCAATTTGCTCTAGTGGGCCAGGCGTGCCCTGACCGCGCCGAGTGCGGAATCGAGCTCGCGCACGCGCAGCTTTCGCGCGGCGGCGAAGAAGACCACGGCGAAGATCGGGCCGCCTGCGGCGAGGCCCGAGAGGGCTCCGATCGTGCCGGCGCCGCGCAGGTCGGTGATGGCGATGCCGACCGGGCCGCTGATCGCGGCGGCGAGGCCGGCGGCCACGCACAGCTTGACGTGCACCCGGGTCACTCGCCTGCCGTCGAAGCTGCCGACGAGCGTGTGCAGCCGCGTGGCGGTGACGATCAGGCCGATCAGGTAGGAGATCGAGTAGGCGGCGCACATGCCGGCCACCGCCCACTGGGTGTTGCCGAGCAGGAGGTAGGACAGGTAGGCCAAGGCCGCGTTGGCGATGCCGATCCACAGCGCCAGGATGAACGGGGTCTTCGTGTCCTCATACGCGTAGAAGCCGCGGAGCATCACGAAGAACGCCGAGTACGGGATCAGACCGAGGCTGAAGGCCATCAGCATGTAGCCGAGGTTGTGCGACTGGGTCGGGGTGACGTTGCCGTGGCCGAAGAGGAACGAGACGATCTGCTGCCCGAAGGCCAGGAGCGCGAAGGACGCGGGCACGATCAGGATGCCGGTCGAACGCAGGCCGTAGGAGATCGAGTCGCCGACCGCGCGCTTGTCCCCGGCCTGCGCGAACCGGCTCATCCGGGGCAGCAGCGCGGTGATGATCGAGACGGTGACGACTGACTGCGGCATGATCCACAGCGTCAACGCGTTCGAGTACGCGGCGTAGCCGACGCCCGCCTGCGAGAACCTGGGCTTGTTGCCCATCGAGGTCGCCATCGCCGTCACCGCCCAGCCGACCACTGTGGTCACTGCGACGGTGGCGAGGGTCCACTTGGCGAGGGTGACGGACCGGCCGAGGCCGGTGCCGCGCCAGTCGAAGCGCGGACGGAAGCTGACACCGACACCGCGCAGGTACGGCACCAAGGTCAGGGCCTGGAGCACGATACCGAGGGTGGAGCCGACACCGACCAGCAGCTCCTCGCCCCCGGTGATGGTGGCGGTGGTGTTCGACACGCTGCCGACAACCCACAGATACGAGCCGATGGCGGCGATCTGGACCACGTTGGCCAGCACGGGGGTCCACATGATGGGGCCGTAGCTGTCTTTGGCGTTGAGGATCTGCCCGAGCATCACCGAGAGGCCGTAGAAGAAGATCTGCGGCAGGCAGTAGCGCGCGAACATGATGGTGACCTGGCGGTCCGTGCCGTGCGCGCTCGGCGCGTAGAGGGTCACCAGCTGCGGGGCGAGGGCCACCGCGAGCGCGGTGATCGCGCCGACGACGACGATCGTCATGGTCAGCAGCCGGTTGATGAACGCCTGGCCGGCGTCGTCATCGTCCTTCATAGCGCGCACCAGCTGCGGGACGAAGATCGCGTTGACCGCGCCGCCGATCACGATCCCGTAGACGATGTTGGGCAGGTTGTTGCCGACGGTGAAGCTGTCGGACAGGCTCGCCGTGCCGAGCGCGGCCACCAGCAGGGAACCGCGGATCATGCCGGTGACGCGGGAGGCCATGGTGCCCATGGCCATCACGCGGCTCGCGCGCGAGACACTGGTCTTCGCAGCCGCCGGAGCCTTGGACTCGACGCTGACGCCCACCTCGTCCGGCCTGGTGCCGGGACCCTGTACCTGGCCACGCCGCGGCGGGATGAGGTGCTGGAGCGAGACCGGATCGAGGAAGCCGGCGCTGATCGGCGGCAGATAACTGGTGGCCTCCACCGCTTCCGCGTAGGCGGCCCGGCGTATCGCGCGCGCCTCAGGCGCCTCGTCCGCCGGTATGTCCGGGTACCAGAGCGCCTGCTGATCATGACGCGTCTGCCGGTACCAGTCGTCGGTGCGGTCGATGAGGTCCCCGCCCGCGTTCACGGCCGGGGATTGCCCGGCGGTGTTCTCCGCATGATATTCCGTCGCATAGTCGGGGCTCCGATACGACTCGCCCTCGGGGCGCCACCCTGACATCGCACAGTCTCTTCCTGTGACACACTGCTCCGGCGACCCACCATCCGCCATCCGCCCGGACCGCGGTCATGAATCCCAAGGCTATCGTGCCGTGTTGGTCAACGCCCGATCTTCAGCCACGCCGGCAAGGTGAAGCAGCACTCGTACACGCCCTGCCCGCCGTCCGTCATTGCTTTGCGGGCTGCCGGATGGACAGCCCCGGGGCACATCGTCAGGGGCGGGCGGTGAGCTCGCTGAGATATGAGGTCACGGCCGCGACTTCGGCGTCGGTCCGCTTCGCGTTGAGCTTCTTGATCTGCTGGACCTTGCCGAGATAGTGCCGCGCGACCTCGGCGGCCTTCTCCTGGACGACCTCCACGCCGACCTTGCGACGATCGCCCGGGACGGCGCTGCGCACGACGTATCCGGCCTGCTCGAGCCGGTCGAGCACCCGCGTCGTGGTGCTGGCCGGCAGGCCGGTGCGGGCCGCGACCTCGGTCGGGCTGATGGGGCCGTCGTAGCGGGAGATGACCCCGAACGCCTGCAGGTCGACTGCGCCGATCCCCAGAGCCCGGGCGACCTGCTCGTTGAACAGGATCGCCTGCCCGACCAGGGAGGCCAGCAATTCGGCCACCGCGGCAACGGAGCCCTCGGGCGGTGCGGGCTGATTTGAACGTCGCTCCATGGTCCCCCATACTAGTACTACCGAAATGGAAATTTCCCGGAATGGAAGAACTCATGACCGTCAGCGCACCGACCATCGGCCACGCGGTCTCCGCGGACGGCACCCGGATCGGCTTCGAGCAGTTCGGCTCCGGTCCGGCGCTCGTCCTCGTCCAGGGGACGATGGGAACCGCGTACAACTTCCGCGAACTCGCCGAAGCCCTTGCCGACACTTACACCGTGGTCGTCCCCGACCGGCGCGGCCGCGGCCTGAGCCCGCACGCCTTCAGCGCCGCCTACACCGTCGACGACGACGTCCGGGACCTGGACGCCGTCCTGGCCGCCACCGGCGCTCGCCACGTCTTCGGCCTCAGCTCCGGCGGCGACATCCTCCTCAAAGCCGCGCGCTCCCTGCCCCGGATTGAGAAAATCGCGCTGTACGAGCCCGCGATCCTCCCGGGCGGTATCCCGCGCAAGGGCGCCGAACGCTTCGACGCCTACTCCAAGGCCGACGACCTGCGCGGCATGCTCACCACCGGAATGAAGCTCGCCGAGTTCGGACCGGCGCTCATGCGCGCGATGCCGGACTGGGTGGTCAAGGCGGCCATCGGCTGGATCATGAAGCAGGAAGCCAAGAGTGGCTCCGATCAGTACGCCTCCATGGCCGACCTCGCCCGCGCCTTCCGGTACGACTTCGTGGTCGTGGCATCGATGGACGGCTCGATCCCGACGTTCAAGGACATCACCCAGCCCGTGCTGCTGCTCGGCGGCAGCAAGAGCCCGGGCTACCTCGGCCAGGCACTCCGCGCGCTGGAGAAGGTCCTGCCCGGCGTCCGCCGCGTCGAACTCGCCGGCCTCGACCACGGAGCCGCCTGGAACATCGACCGGCAGCGCAACAAGCTCGGGAACCCGAACGCCGTCGCCGAGCGACTCAAGGAGTTCTTCTGAGATCGCGTGCACGCGACGGACACACGACTCCACCGAGGCCGAGGCTCCGCGCAGTTCGACGCGTCGAACCGGCCTCGCCATCGAACAACGCGAAGGGACTGCGTTCGCGCCGCTGCGTCAGCGTGCCGGCCGCAAGACCATGAGCGAGCTTTCCAAAGTCGCCACCATGGCGAAGGGGAACCGGTCGAGTTCAAGACAGAGCTCGACGTCATCGGGATGGACTCCTTGACGCACTCCCGTTGCCAGCTCAGCAGCGGCGCGTGACTCGGCAGCGCGGCGCAGGAATCCCGCCGCATCCGTTTCGGCCGCCATCGCCCTGCGAGCGATGTATTGAGCGCACGCCAGATCTTCATCGGCCTGCCCGTCTTCGCCCGTGACCACGAACGTGACGCCGTCACCACCGCGCGTCCGCAGAAGCCGAGCCGTCGCCTCCGCCACCACGAAGCTGGCGCACAACACCAGCGACGCCTCCTTGACCGCGAGGGCGCCGACCGTCCCTGCCGTGGTCTTCTGCACGACGGTCCGTCCGCCGAGGTCAAGGGACCGCAGCAGGCCCGGCGAGTTGACGGCGTCGAATCCGGGCGCGGGTGGACCGTCTTTGAGCGTCACCCAATCGGGGCGGCCGGCCTTGAGCGCCAGGGCGTCCTGCAGCGACTCGGCAAGGACGATCTTTTCCGCGCCCTGGCCGAAAGCCCAGGCTGCGACCGTGAAGGCGCGCATGACGTCGACTACGACCGCCACGGACGGGGTTTCGACGAGCTCGGCGATGCCAAGGAAACGAGCGTCCATTCGGCCATGGTCGCGCATGCGCGACTCGAAGAAAAACCGTTTACAGCGTCAGCGCGGCCGACGGCGCTGCTACGAGGGTCGCTTGCGCAGGTGTCGGTGTCCCTGGTCGGGAAACTCCGGCGGCAGCGGCGCGAGCACCGAATCGAGGACGTAGCCGCACTTCTGGGCGACGCGGCACGAACCCGCGTTGCCGACCGTGTGCAGAAGTTCGATCTCGTCGGCCGGCATGATCTCCTGCCCGCTGAACAGCCATTCCGTAGCCGCCTCGACGCAACGCGAGGCGATGCCTTTGCCGCGGGCTTCGGCGACGGTCCAGTAGCCCACGCCGGTCGCGAGCGTCTTCGGCGGGTTGGCCGCCTTGATGACGAAGTAGCCGACGAGCGCGCCTTCCTCTTCGATCGCCCAGCTCAGAAGGGTGTCCGCGGCCCAGCCTGCATCCACCTCGGCGAGCCAGGCGCGGGCCTGGTCCTCGTTGCCGATGGAGCGCGTCAGCCAGCGACGCATCGATTCGTCGCGGTGGGCTGCGACGACGGCGGGAATGTCCGAGTCCTGCCATGGTCGAAGGGTCAGGGCCGGGGCGGTCGCGGAGGGGCCGACGGTCAAAGTCATGGGCGACGTCATACCCGTCATCCAACCGGATCACAGCCTGCTGAGTTGCCGGCCAAGTGGCTCGCGTGGCTATCGTCGACGTTGCGGGTGCGCACGTGCGGTGGCCAACGCTTCGATGCCTGCGACCATACGGGCCAGCCCGAAGTGCAGGGCATCATCGTGTTCTGATCCGCTCGGTTGACTGAATGCCGCCACAGTGAGCGGGAACGCGTGCGCGTTGCGCATGAGGACCGGTGCGAGCGCCTTGGCGAGGTCTTCCTCGGGCGCCGGACCGGCAGCCTGCTGACGAACGATCGAGACGACGTGGCCGGCCAGCATCGCCAACACGTCGAGCTTCTCCCGTCCATCCAGGTTCAGCTCCTGCAGAGCGGCAAGCCCGGCTTCGTACCAGCCGAGCTCGTTCGGTCCGGGCAGGTGGGGGCGCTGGATGAGTTCGACGGTCCACGGACGCTGCGATGCGCGTTCATACAGCGCGGTCGCCCAACGCGTGAGCGCGCTCGCCCATTCCCCGTCGCCGAAGGTGTCCGGCGCGCCCAAGGCGCGGTCGAGCATCACGGCCTCGAGCTCTGCCCGCCCAGGCAAGTAGCGATAGAGCGCCATCTTCGCGGCACCGAGGCGCTCGGCCACGACCTGCATGGTCACGGCGTCCAGGCCGTCGTGGTCGGCGATCGCAGTGGCGGCGTCCGCGATCTGCTCCAAGGTGAACTTCGGCTTCGGCCCTCGTCGGCTCGGTGACGACCCTCGGGCACTACTACGCCCTCGCCAGCGGGCCGGTACCCACCGCGGGCCTCGAGACGCGACGGCCGGACGGGCGCGCGGTCGCCTACGCCTTCAACACGCCCGGGCGCCTGGTCGTGCTCGGCGGGCACAAGGCCCCCAACCTGTTCGTCTTCAAAGCCGAGCAGCCGGACTACGACCGATCCGACATCCCGTCACAGCGGCGATTCCTCGAAGCCCACTTCGACGGCGTCGGCTGGCGCGTCGCGCAGATGCTCGAGGCCTGCCGCGAGGATCCCGACTTCTACCTGGACGAACTCGCCCGGACCCGGATGACGTCGTTCACCCGCGGCCGCGTCGCCCTGCTCGGCGACGCCGGCTACGCGAACACGCTCGGCGGCTTCGGCACCGGACTCGCCCTGATCGGCGCCTACGTCCTCGCCGGCGAGCTCGTCGCGGCCCGCGGCGAGCACGCCGCCGCTCTAGCCTCCTACAACGAGAGGATGCGCAAGCCCACGAAGATCGCGCGATCCGGCAACGCGGGCCCGTTCCTGGCGCCGCCCACGCACCGGCGCATAAAGCTGCGCGACTGGGCGTTCGCGCACCGGCTGGTTGCGCGCACCATGATCCGGGCCGCCGACGCGTTCGCCACCGAAGCCTCGATCCCCACCTACTCCATGCGCTGACGCGGTTGAGCAGCCAAGCAGCGAACGCGGCCGCCGCGCACGTCACATGTCCGGCTCCCACCAGCCGCGCGTGTCGACGTTCGCGGCATCCGCCAACGCCTCCAGTTCCGTGATCTCCTCCTCGGCGAGCTCGATGCCGCGAGCGCGGACCAATCCGTCGATGTAAGCCGCCTTCGTCACCCCGATGATCGGAGTGGTCCCCTTGGCGATGGCCCAGGCCGTGGCGACGTCGGCCGCAGGCGCGCCGCGGTCTTCGCCGATGGCGCCCATCCGGTCCGTCAGCGCCTGCAGTCTGGGCAGCATGCCGTTGTACACCTCCGCCCGGTTGCTGCCCTCCGGCAACGGGTTGGCCGGGCCGTACCTGCCGGTCAGGGCTCCTTGCTCGAGGACCATGTAGGAGAAGAACCGCACGTCGTGCTCGCGGCAGTACTCGAGGATGCCCGCGCGCTCAGAGGCGCGGTAGAGCAGGCTGAAGTGGTTCTGGACCGCCTCCACGCGGAAGCCGGCCTCGCCGAGGATCTGATCGGCCAGAGCGATCTGCTGCATGTCGTGGTTCGAGACGCCGACATGCTTGACCTTGCCGCTCCTCAGCAACGGGATCAGCAGCGGCGTCCATCGTGCCACGCCGCGGGGGTTGTGGATCCAGTACAGATCCACGTGGTCGGTGCCCATGCGCTCGAGACTCTGCTCCAGCATGTCCCCGACCGGATCATCGCTGTCGCCGGCGGCCTGTGGCGTGAATTTCGTCGACAGCTGATACTCGCCGCGGTCGTAGCCCTTCAGTGCCTTGGCGAGGACCGTCTCCGAGCGGCCCATGCCGTACACCGCGGCGGTGTCCCACAAGGTGAACCCGTTCGACTGCGCCTTCTCCACGACCTCCCGCAGCCCGGGCTCGCTCAGCCGGCTGCCGAAGATGCCGTCACCCGCCTCACCGCTGTCTCCCCAGGCCCACGTGCCCAACGCCACCGCTGGCACCGTCAGCGCCTTGTCCGTCATGTCTCATCTCCGTTGCTTGCTCTTGCGACCGGGTCGGATTATTCGGTCCCCAGAGGGTTCGATCCCATGAGACCGCCATCGCCGCCACCGGAGAAGGCCGCGTCTATCGGGGGTACAAGCTCGACCCCCTTCGCGCCGTGACCGGTGGCTACCATCAATGGCATGGACCAGCATCCCGGAACCCGCGGCGAAATCCGGGACTTCCTCGCCAGCCGACGCGCCAAAATCACCCCGGCGCAGGCCGGACTGCCGACCAGCACCGCCGCCGGGTCCCCGGGCTGCGGCGCGAGGAAGTCGCCGTTCTCGCCGGCGTGAGCACGGAGTGGTACACGCGCCTGGAGAAGGGTCACATCGGCGGCGTGTCCGAGGACGTCCTCGACGCGGTCGCCCGCGCCCTGCGACTGAACGACGACGAACGCACCTACCTGTTCGACCTGGCCCGCTCCTCGCGTCAGCAGAGTCGCACGCCGCCGCGCCGCCGGGACGTCGAGGTCCCGCCCCGGGTCCAGTGGCTGCTCGACTCCATGACGACGTCCTCGGCGTTCGTACGCAACGGCCGCACCGACATCCTCGCCGGCAACGCCCTGGCCCGGGCGCTGTTCGCGCCGATGTTCGACAGCGCCACCACCGACAAGCACGGCCGCCCCAACCTCGCTCGCTACATCTTCCTCGACCCCGACTCCCACGACCTGTTTGTTGACTGGGACGCCGCCGGCATGGCCACCGCCGCCCTGCTGCGCGCCGAGGTCGGGCGCGAGCCGCGCGACCGGGCACTGCGCGAACTCGTCGGCGAGCTGTTGGAACTGACCTTCCAGTCCCTCGAGCTGCCTCTGCCGGGCAGAGCCGCACACGACCTGATCATTTACACCGCCGAACCCGGCACTGCATCCGAAGACCGGCTCGATCTCCTCGCCATCTGGGCGGCTACGCAATCTGCCGGCCGTATCACGCCGGCCAGGCAGTAAGCGCCACCTCGACGGTGCGCTCGAGATCGCTGCGGCTTGCCCCGTCTCTGGCCTGGGTGGACATGCCCTGAAGGACGGCTGCGTAGAACATCGCCAGCGCGGCCGCGTCCGTGCCGGATGGCAAGATGCCGGCTCGAACGTCAACTTCGATCTTCTCGGCGATTGCGTGCTTCGTCCTCTCGCGATAACCGCGCAACTGCTCCTTGACCTCGTGTGACGCCTCGGTCGTGTTCGTGGCGCCGTCGATGACGAGGCAGCCGGGCGGATGGCCGGCGTCGGCGTACCGCTCCGCGGCCAGGCGCAGCATCGTCTCGACGGTCCCGCGCGCGGTCGGCTGAGCGAGGGCGCGGGCACCGTAGTCGCCGTGCGTCTCGGCGTAGCGCTCCACGGCCTCGGTGAACAGTCGCCGCTTGTCGCCGAAGCTCGCGTACAAGCTCGGCGGGTTGATTCCCATCGCCTTGGTGAGGGCGGCTACGGAGGTCGCCTCGTACCCGTGACGCCAGAACTCGGCCAGCGCCGCTTCCAACGCCGCTTCGCGGTCGAAGCCTCTGGGCCGTCCTCGGGCGGGTCGTTCCGGAGAAGTCATGACCCCATTCTATAGCGATCGATAAAAAATCTGCTACGCTTCACTTGTATCGATCGCTACAAAATTCTGGAGGGGACTCCCATGCCTGTTTCCGCCCTGCCCAAGCCCACTCTCGCCCGCACGGTGCGCGGTATCGGCCCCGGTCTGGTGCTCGCCCACGGCGCCGGCGGGAGCATCGCGGACAACTACGGCCCCATCCTCGACGGGCTGGCCGCCGGCCACACCGTCGTCGGCGTCGACTGGCCCGGCACCGGCGGTTCGCCGCGCTCGGACGCACCGCTGGATGCCGACGAGCTGGCCGACCAGCTGATCGCCGCCGCGGACGCCGAAGGGCTCGACTCCTTCGCGCTGGCCGGGTTCTCCCTCGGCGGCCCGGTGGCGATCCGCGCCGCCGCCCGCCATCCCGGACGGATCAGCGCCCTCATCCTCACGGCGACCTTCGCCTACCGCGACGCACGCCTGGACCTCGCCGCGCAGGTGTGGGCCGACCTGTACGCGTCGAAGAACACGGAGCTGCTCGCAAGGTTCCTGAGCCTGGTCGCCTTCAGCACCGACGCGCTGCGGGCCACCGATCCCGAGGCACTCGCCGCTGGTATCAAGGCTCTGGCCGAGGCGATCCCGCCCGGCACGCCGGAGCACGTCGACCTCGTCCGGCGGATCGATGTGCGCGAGGATCTGGCCCGCATCACCGCGCCCACCCTGGTGATCTCGACCAGTGCGGACCCGCTCCTATCCCCGCACCTGCACCGGGAGCTCGCCCAGCAGATCCCCGGCGCGCGCATGGCCGAGCTGGCGACCGGCCACCTACCGTTCGCCGAGAAGCCGGAGCAGTGGCTCGCGCTGATGACCGATTTCCTCGCCGCGCCCGAGTCCCGCGCCTGACCGTCTCCCGCGGTCCTCGTCCTCCCACGCTCCTGTGATCAGCGAATCGACGACAACTTCAATTTCGAGGAGTCCTCTCATGCGTGCCATCTCTCAGCGCAGCTTCGGTGAGCCCGCCGTCCTGCAACCCGTCGATCTGCCCACGCCGGTCCCGCTCCCCTCCGAAGTCCTCGTGCGCGTTCGCTCCACTGCCGTGAACCCGGTCGACGCGATGGTCCGCTCGGGCACGTTCCGCATGCTCGGAGAGCCGCCGTTCGTCCTCGGCTGGGACATCTCCGGCGTGGTGGAAGAGGTCGTTCCCGGCGTGACCAGGTTCGAGGTCGGCGACGAGGTGTACGGCATGCCCTTCTTCCCCCGGGCGGGAAACGCCTACGCCGAATACGTCGCCGTGCCCTCCCGCCAGCTAGCCCGCAAACCGACCACGATCGACCACGACCACGCTGCGGCACTTCCGCTCGTCGGCCTGACGGCATGGCAGGCCCTGGTCGACTCCGCGAACGTCCGTCCGGGACAGCGGGTCCTGATTCACGCCGGCGGCGGAGGAGTCGGACACCTCGCGGTGCAGATCGCCAAGGCCCGAGGCGCCCACGTCACCGCCACGGCCAGCGCCGCCAAGCAGGACTTCGTCAGGAGCCTGGGCGCCGACGAGGTCGTCGACTACCGCGGCACGGATTTCACGGAGAAGGTCGGCGACCTCGACGTCGTACTCGACACGGTCGGCGGCCCGGTCGGGCCTCGCTCGATCGGCGTGCTGCGCCCCGGCGGCCTGCTTCTCACCATCGTCGACCGGACCGACACCGCGCTGCGCGCGGCCACGATCTCCGCCGGAAGGCGCTTCGCGGGAGTGACTGTGGAGCCGGACTACGTCGGTCTCGAGGCGCTCGCGAAGCTGGTCGACGAAGGCCGCCTCATGCCGTTCGTCGAGCACACACTGCCGCTCGAACAAGCCGCCGTCGCGCACGAGCTCATCGAGTCCGGACGGACGCAGGGCAAGATCGTGCTGAGCGTTTGAGCGATCCGCTCGCGCCCCGGAAACCCGTTGTGCCTTTGATACGCCACTGATGAGATGAGCACATGTTCGGGCAGACGGTGTGGGAGCGGAATCTTCATCAGGCGGGCAGCGCTCGCGGGCTGGCAGCAACCGCCAAGGACATCGTCGTCCACGAGCGAGCCACCCGCCTGGTCGGTCTCGATCCCCACGACGGTGCGCAGCGCTGGGATATCCCATGCGGCACCTGGCCACGCGCTACGATCATCGCCGGCGACCGCTGCCTGGTGATCCCACAAAGCCCTGATCAGCTGTCATGCCTGGACGTGCGCACCGGGGACGTCCTCTGGAGCGCGCAACTGGCGAGGTTCACCGGGCATCTCGCCGCTACGCGAGACACGGTGCTGGTCGGCGGTTGGCGCGGCTCGACTCCGCTGACCGCGTTCGACCTGCAGACCGGATCGCTGCTGTGGCAGAGTCCGAAGCGAGTGAAGATCGAAGCTCCTGTCGTGGTGGACTCCGGCATCCTGGTCGGCGAGTCGCACAGCAGCGAGATCAGCTTGATCGAACCGCGTGACGGAAGCGTCAAGGCGCAGTGGTCGCTGCCCGAACCTCTGGCTTCGAGCGACAACCATCCGGTCCTCACGCCGCTGGACGGCGATCGAGTCCTTGCTCGGTGCGGGCCGCGTACTGTGGTCGAGTTCTCGCTCTCCACCGGGACCGTCGCGACCTTCTTCAGATCAGACGACGTCGATCTGGCGCCTCAGGCGGTAGGCAGAACGGGTTCGATCCTCTGGGTACTACCCGTGTGCGGTTCCCACGCAGTCAGGACCCTCCACACCCACGACGGGACGCCGCTGCGCCGGTTCGCCGCGGCGGACGTCGATCACGCGGTGCAAGCCGGCTCGGGGTTCGTGGTCGCCGACTTCACCGGGCGACTGGCGCTCGTCGATCCGGACCCGGCGGCGCCGCGGTACTCGACGCACTCCGCGCGCATCGCACAGCGCATCAGGGTCCTTCGCGACCACGGACCCGGCACAGTACTGGTCATGACCAAGGGCACGCTGCGCGTCGTCGAGGTCGATTAGGAGCCCGTGAGGGCCCCGTCGGAGATGGTCAGCACTCTGTCGGCGAGCTCGATCATCGCCTCGTCGTGGGTGGCGACGATGGCGGTGACGTTCTCGGAGAGGACGACGGCGTGGAGCAGTTCCATGACGTCGCGGCCGGTCTGGGAGTCGAGTTGGCCGGTGGGTTCGTCGGCGATGAGCAGACGCGGGGTGTGGACGAGGGACCGGGCGATGGCGACGCGCTGCTGCTGGCCGCCGGAGAGCTCGCCGGGGCGTTGGGCGCGATGGTCGCCGAGGCCGACGAGCTTGAGCAGGAGGCTGACGCGGTCCTCGCGCTCGGCGGCGGGGGTGCGGCGGACGCGGAGCGGGACGCCCACGTTCTCGGCGGCGTTGAGGATCGGGAGCAAAGAGAAGTTCTGGAAGACGAAGCCGACCGTGTCCCGGCGCAGGGCGGTCAGCTCGCGGCGGCTGGGGCGCAGGCCGTCGCCGAAGACCTGCTTGCCGTCGATGGAGAGGCTGCCGCTGTCGGGGCGGTCGAGGCCGCCGAGCAGGTTGAGCAGCGAGGTCTTTCCCGCGCCGGAACGGCCCACCACGGCGCACAGTTGGCCGCGCGGGATGTCGAAGGAGACGTCGTTCACGGCGTGCACGGCCCGGTCTCCGCTGCCGAAGGTGCGGCGGAGGTTGCGGGCCGAGACCATCACCTCGGACGGGTCGGCGAGCTCAGTCATCGCTGGCGTCCTCTCGGGCGGCACGGGTTTCGGGCTCGATCGGCGTCTGCGTCTGCGGCGGTGTTCGCTGCGGCTGCGGAACGTGGCCGGGCCAGACGCCGACGTGGCCGGGGTCGAGGGTAAGCCGGACCCGGTCGCGCAGGCCGGCCGCCTCGGTGTAGTCGCGCGGGAGTTGGACGCGGCCCGCCCGGTCGAGGACGGCGTACTGCTCGGCGCGGACGGCGGGGGCGCCTTCACCGCCCGACTCCACCTCGGCGCGCAGCGTCTCGGTGCTGATACGGCCGTCGCGGATCTCCACGGTGCGGCCGACGTGTTCGGACACTGCCTTGTCGTGGGTGACGACGAGGATGGTCACGCCGAGTTCGCAGTTGGCGCCGCGGAGGGCTTCGAAGACCTGGGCGGCGGTGGCCGAGTCGAGCTCGCCGGTGGGCTCGTCGGCGAGCACGACTTCGGGCCGGTTGGCCAGGGCGGTGGCGATGGCGACGCGCTGCTGCTGGCCGCCGGAAAGCTGGGCCGGGCGGCGGTCGCGGCATTCGCCGACGCCGAGGAGGTCGAGCAGCTCGAGGGCGCGTCGGTGCCGTTCCCGCTTGCCGCCGCCGGCGAAGGCCATGGGGAGCGCGACGTTGTCGGCGGCGGAGAGGAACGGCAGCAGGTTCTTCGCCGTGTTCTGCCAGATGAAGCCGACGGTGGAGCGCCGGTAGCGCAGCCGGTCGCGCTTGCCGAGTGCGGCGAGGTCGAAGCCCGCGACGGTGGCGCGGCCGGCGGTGGGGGCGTCGAGGCCGGAGAGGATGCCGAGCAGGGTGGATTTGCCGCTGCCGGAGGCGCCGACGACGGCCACCAGCTCACCGCGGCCGACCAGCAGGTCAAGGCCCTGCAACGCCACCACCTCCACCTCCTCGGTCTGGTAGATGCGCACGACCCGGTCACACACCACGTGCGCGTCGCCGCCGTAGACCTCGCTGGGCCGGTTGGCGGCCGCTTCGAGTCGGTGCAGTTGGCTCGGCATGTCGCCTCACCCGCCTGTTCGTTGGAAGGAGAGCTGGGCCTCGCGGCCGAACCCGGCGCCGGCGGTGGTGACGAGCACGCCGAGCAGGGGTACGGCGGCCGCGGCGAGCAGGGACCCGGCGGGCAGGGTGGCGGCGGCCGGTTGCGGCACGCCGCCGATCGCGGACAGCGCGGGGAGCAGCGCCTCGGCCGCGCCGTAGCCGGCGCCGATCGCGGCCACGCCGACGGCGACGAGCATGGGCACGGTTTCGAGCACGGAGATGGTGGCGGCCGAGCGGCGCCGGGTGCCCATGGTCAGCAGGAACGAGCTGGACGCGGCCCTCGCCCGTGCGGTCATGGCAGCCGCGAGAAGCACGCAGGCGGCGGAGAACAGCACGTCGAGCAATCCGGCGAAGCGGCTGATCCAGCCGGACAGTCCGGAAAGCAGATCACTGCCGTACCCGCCGACGATCGCGGCCCGTTCGGCGACGGTGGCGCCCAAGACCTGAGCGGCGGCCGCGGGCGGCTTGGTCGTGCCCGGCTTGTAGGTATACCAGGCGGTCATGATGGGGATCTGGAAGTTCGGCATCGCCTCGTGCAGGGCGGCGGCCGAGAGCACGATATAGGCCTTGGCGCCCGTGGCCGCCGGGAAGGCGGGGGCGGAACCCAGGGTGTCGAGGTCGAGGGTGTTCTCGGACAGGCTCAGCGTCGCCGGCGAGCTCGGAGGCAGGCCTTGGACGAGACCGAGCAGGCCGGGCGAGACGAGGGCGGGCACGGTGCCGGCCGTGCTCACGTGGGCGGCTCCGAGTTCGTCGAGCCCTGTTTCGGTCGCCGCCGAGTCCAGCGGCGTGCCACGGATCAGGCTGCGGTATTCGGCCGGATCGACGACGTAGACGATGACGTCGACCTCTCCCTGCGGCACCACGAATTGCTGCTGGGTGAAGACGGCGGCCTCGGCGTGCGCGGCGATTCCGGGCGAGGCGGCCACCTTTGCGACCGCGGCCGGGCTGAGCGCGCTGCTGTTGTCCTCGGTGGAGCTGAGCCGCAGGTCCGCGCCGACGGTCTGCCAGGACTGGGTGACTCGGGCGTGGGCGAGCGTGCCGTTGAAGCAGGTGGCGAAGACGGCGGCGGTGGCGGCCGCGGTCAGCGCGCCCGCGGTGATCAGGTCGACGGTGGGGCGGCGGGCGGCGCCGGCCGCGGAGAGGTAGCCGACCAGGCCACGGCCGCGCGCGGCGACCCGGGCGGCGGGGCGCACCGTCAACGGTATCAGCATACTGATTACGACGGCGGCGTCCACGGCCAGGACGGTGGGCAGCAGGGCGCTGAGCGGGTCGACGCCGGTGGTGCCGGTTCCGGGACGCATCCGCACCTCCGCCACCGCGGCCACGCCCACCAGCAGCGCGGTGCCGCGGCCGATCCACCAGGCGGTCCGGCGGCGCCGCCGCGTGGCCCGCGCCGGCCGCGAGGTGCGCGACGCGACCGCCAGCGCAGCCAGCAGCGGCGCGCCGAGCGCGGTGGCCACGGCTACGGCCCACTGCAGGGCGGCATGGCCCGAGGCGGAACCGGACCCTGATATCAGGACCCGGCAGAGCACGACCGCGGCGGCGGTCGCCGGCACGCACACCAGGAGAGCCTGAATGCCGACCCAGGTCCCCAGCACCGTCCCGGATGCACCTCGCGCCCGGACCAAGGCGACCGCGGCGGTCTGCCGGTCCAGCAGGATCCTGATGGCCAGTAGGAGTACTGCCAGCGCGATCGCGGCCGTTCCGGCGAGCGCGAAGTCCGCCAGCGCCTCGGCGGCGGCGTCGAGGGTGGTGAAGGACTGGACGGCCGGGGCCAGCCGCGAGGAGAAGACGGCGTCGGTGAACGCGGCGCCCAGGCCGAGCCCGTTCGCCGAACTGATCCGCGATTTGATCTCGGCGGCCAGCGACGCCGCGCCGGAGCCGACGAGACCGCTCGGCTCGAGGTGATAGCGCCACGTCGCCTGGGCCGGCTGCCACGCTGTAATGGCGGCCAGCGCAGCCGGGTCGACGAGCACCTCGGCATGCCACTGCTCGTTCGTCTTGCCGGCATAGGCGCCCATCGTCGGCACCCACTCGGAGAATTGGGGCGCGAGCAGCGTGGCCAGGTCGTCGAAGGCGGGCGCGGCGGAACCGGATGGAACGAAGATGCCGCTCACGCGCACGGTGAACGCACCGGATGATGCGACTCCATCGAGAATGAATCGGCTTCCGACGTCGAGCCCTAGCGCCTTGGCCACCGGTTGCGCGACGGCGATGGGCAGCACGGCGTCGCGGGTGCACCCGCCGGTCGGGCACGCGGGTGCGGATCCCTGGACGTAGTGCGCGGAGGCCGCAGCTTGCGGCGAGTAGGCGGCGCTGAGCTCAGGCGCCCACATGACCGTGCTCTGCGCGTACACGAGCGGCTTGCGCCAGACCGCGGGCTGGTCGACCACCGCCGTGTGGATGGGCGTGACCGCGCCGGCCAGGCCGGTAGGCAGCAGGGCGTCGGTACGCGCAGTGGCTTGCGTGAGCTCCGCGGACGAGGCGGCCGTCATGGCGGACGTCGCGGTCACGTCGGTCTGCGCGGATGGCTGGGCCCTGAGATACGAGCGATACGCGTCCGTCGTGTGCGCGGCGACCAGCCGGTCGCCGGCGATCATGCTGCCGCTGAGCAGGAAGGCGAGCGCGGACAGGACCGCGAGCGGGCCGCGCACCGCGCCGATCGAGAGCCACAGCGTGCGGGGCTCGAGCCGGGCGCGCCCGCGCGGGACGCCGGACCGGGCCGGGGACCGGGTGGCGCTCATCGGCCGGCCTCCGACTCGCTGCGCAGCAGAACACTGATGGACAGGCGGGCGGCGACGACGCCGACCCAGCAGGCGGCCGCGAGGACACAGAGCAGGGCTAGGCCGGCGCTGCCGATGGCTTCGGGCCAGGGCGGGACGGCGACCGGTGTGGGCACCGCGGCCGAGCCGTCGCGGGCGACGATGGCGACCGGCACGATCCGGTCGGCGAGTACCGACCCGACCAGGCAGCCGCCGATCACCGCCACGGCCACCTCGAAGGCCTGCTGCACGCCGAAGGCCAGCGCCACCCGGCCGGGGTCGAGGCCGAGCGCGCGGGCGATGGCGATCTCGCGGGCGCGCGAGCGCACCTCGTTGGCCAGCCGGGTGGCGAAGCCGATCAGGGCCAGCAGCGCGACCGCCACGGCGGATATGCGCAGCGCACCGACCGGTCCGCCGCGCACGGGATCCGCGACGTAGTCGGCGCGCACCGCGAGCCGGTTCTGGACCGCGCCGCCTAGCCCCGGCACCGCGGCCGCCTCAGCCGCCACCGCGTCGATCCGGCCAGGCTGGGCCGCCAGCCACCATTCGAGGGTGCCGACGGGGCCGGTCCCGGTGCTCTGTTCGTACGCGTCCACGTCCGCCCGGTCGAGTAACAGTCCGTCGGCTGCCGGCGCGATGGTCGGGATCGCGCCGGCCTCGCCGTAGATGTGCACGGGGATCTTGGCGGCGCCGACGAGGATGACGACCGTGTCACCGACGTGCTTGCCGGCCGCGGACAGGAAGCCCGAGGTGGCCACGGCGCCGATCGCCACGGTCGGATTGCGCGGGACCGCCATCGCGGAGACGATCGTGGTGCCCTGCTCCTGTTCCGTCGCCATGCTCCAGACCTGCGACGCGGGCAGCGCCGCCGTCACGCCGTCGGCGGTGACGGAGCGGACCGTCATGCCGGCGTCCGCGCTGGAAGAATCCGCGGCCCCCTGGCCGGCGGACGACGCTGGGATCAGAAGGTTCAATCGCGTCAGACGTAGCGGCCAGGCGACCTCGGCGCCGCTGCCGACGATGCGCGAAAGCGAGACTTGGACGCGAGCCGTCGAGCCGGCGGGCACCGGGACGTCGAGCGGCTCGGGCTCGCCGGTGCCGGCGGCGAAGGTCAGTTCAAGTCTGCCGCCGCCACGAGCTGCGCTGCCGGTCAAGCCGAGTTCGAGTGCCACCGTCTGCGGCCTGCCCGGCAGGACGAGTCCGTGCTCGGGCGCTATCCGGCCGGCCGCAGCCGCGGCCGTCAACGGCTGGGTCAGGCCGTGGACACCGCCGGGGCCGAGGTCGGTGCGCAGCTGCCCGGCCGCGGCCAGCTCCGCCGGATCGGCCACGAGTATCTGCGTGCTGCCTTCTGAACCGTCGGCGCCGATCGAGGCGGTCAGGCGGATCACCTCGGCCGCCCCGGCCACGCCGGGCAACGTGGCGGGATCCCCTGCCACGGTCAACGCCTGGGCGTTCACTCCGGACACACGCACGTCTGTGCCGACGCTGTAGTCGGCCTGATCGAGCGCGGAGCGCTGGGAGGCGGAAAGGTAGCTGCCGGCCAAAACGACCGTGCCGATCGCCATGACCAGCAACACCACCGGGCCCGCCGTCGCCCGCCCGGCCCTGGCCGCGGACCACGCGCCATACGGTGCGGCCCAGCTGCGCGCCCGCGCGGCCAGCAGCTGCATCGCCTTGCCTGCCAGCGGAATCACCCGCAGGCTCAGCACGGCGCAGGCGAGCACGGCGAGGGCGGGGGCGAGCACCACCACCGGGTCGACCAATCCTTGCGCCGCCTCGGCCGGGCCGTGTGCGGCCAGCTCCCAAAGCGCCAGCGCGCCGAGCGCCACGAGAGCAATCTCGGCGCCCAGTCCGACCACGACGTTGCCGCGAGTACGTTCGGCGTCGACCGGGAGCTGCGCGGCGTACCCGGCGAGGGTGATCGTGCCGGCCAGCCAGGCGGCCGCGGCGGCGGCCCACACGCTCGGACCGAAGCCCGGCACCGCGCCCGCGCTGGAAACCGTGCTCGCCAACGGCCCGGCCAGCAGAACCGCCGGCACCTGGGCCAGCGCGCACAGGACAAGCGCCTCCGCCGCGCCGCAGCCGGCCAGCTGGGCCGGCCTCGCCCCCCGCGCGAGCATCAGCGCCGTGCTACGACGGCGGTCGATCGCGAGCAGCCGCGCGGTGAACGCCAGCGTGCAGGCGGCCACGGCCAGCAGCAGCACACAGGGCAACGCGATCGCGGTGCGCGCCACCGCCAGCGCCTTCACCGTGCCGCCGAGCAGGGCGGTCAGACCGGTCTGGACCGTCGCCGAGGCGCCCAGCTTCTGGTCCGCGACGAGTGCGCCGGTGAACGTGTCGACCGCGGAGGAGACCGCGTCGAGGTTCGCGCCGGTCAGCGTGCTGAAGTCCGGCCGCACCAGGTAGGCGCAGCCGCCGAGGCCCAGCGTGGCTCCGTTGAAGTCCCCGGTGTCGACGAGCATCGGCAGGCCCGTGCCCAGATTCGAACGCAGCAGAGCGGAGTACGGGTCCGAGCTCGCATCGAGACGGTAGACCCCGACGACGACGAACTCCCCCTGCGCGCCGACCGAGGAGAACGGATAGCTCGAGCCGACCCGAAGATGCCGGGCCGCCGCGTCACTCTGCGACAAGGCCACCTCGATCCGGCTGCCGGCGCTGACGGTCGGCAGGCGCCCCTCGACCAGCCGCACATGCGCGGAAATCGTCGGCGACGACCAGAAACTCAGCTCAGTAGAGCCGGCCGGTATCGCGCCGGGATCGTCGCCCAGTCCCCCGTCCCCCGCCGGCGGCGACGCGCCGAGCAGCGAGAAAGCGTCCTGGCCGGTGAACAGCGCCTCCGACCGCGCGGAAAGCTGCGGGAGGTACTTCCGTACGTCATGGGCCAGTTCCGTCGGCGCGGTGACCGGATCGACGTTGCTGGGGCCCGCTGTCAGCTCGATCCCCAGCTGGTCCGGGCTCGCCGATCGCAACATCCTGACCACGGACTGCTCGCGGGTCGCCGAGGCGAACGCGGCGATGGTCGTCATGGCGGTGCTCGCGGCCAGCACGGAGAGGAACGCCGCCAGCAGCACCCAGACCTGGGTGCGAGCGCGGTGTACGGTCATCCCCCACAGCCCCCACACGTGTCCCACCCCTCTCTGGTCCCCCGATTTTGATTCAGGTTAGAAGGGCACGCAGTTATATGCAAGGCTTGCATAAGAGACGTTAGCTCCTGAACCGGCAGGAAACAGCCCTCTCCGTGCCCACTGCCCCATTTGAGTCTCTTCCACGGCTCTCACACACTCACGGCCAACTCCACGCCGACGACTGACCCCGGAAAAGCCGATAGCCCCTGACAGCAACCGGCGCCTATCGTCAGATCCGTGGAAGACAACCCGCCACCGGAAGTAGTGGAGCTGAATACATGTTGACGATGGCATTTCCCGCCGCCCTCGCCAACGACGTGCGCGCCGTCCAAGCCATCATGCCGCCGGCCGACTATGCCCCTGCCCCGACTGAGGCGTTCGGCGTGTCGGTCGACGGTGAGGCCATCTCCATCCCGTACCGGATCCACCACCCCGAACCGGCCCACGCCGCCACCCAGGCCCTGACTCCCCGACAGACGGCGATCCTCGGGTGCCTCTACACCCGGCACCACGACGGGTACGTGAGACAGCGCCACATCGAACAGGTCATCCGCACCCCCGAGCCCTGGACGCACCCTTCGTGGTCCGGCTCGCAGGCGAGTACGTCCTCCAGATCCTCGTCAGCATCGCTAACGGGCTGACGCAGGCAGACGCCGCCGGCACAAACCACCGTGCGCTCTACGGGCGCTTCCTCGCCGCCAACCCGGACTTCTTCGCCCTCACCGAACGCCGCACGACCAGCTACTGGGCCTGCTACTACAGGTGGAAATACCCCGACTTCCAGCGCTACCCCGGCAGCGACCTGCTCACTCAGTTCCACGCGATGGCAATAGAGCAGTCCAACCGCCGCCTGCCCAGAAACAGCCCCGCCCGCAGGGCACGGGAGTCCTCTGGCGCATCTGGCCCAGCTCGCCAATAAGGCTCACGTCGCCCAACCAGCCGTTCAGCCGGACCAGCGTCGACCATTCTCTCGTCCTGCACCACAATGAGACGGGCGAAATCGTAGTCGGCGGGTGTCTCCGCGGCACCGAGCTGGTTCCTCAATGGGCGTTGGCTTACTGCGACTTGATGATCGGCTGGGTGTTGGTGGGGCGTGGTGGCCTCTCGAGTCGGGGTGGTCGTCGGGGTGCGGGCGGCCGCTTCGCGTCGCCCGGTTTGTCTGACCACCCACCCACCCGTTGCGTAGCGGGGTGGGCTGGGGTTTCAAGCTTTCGCCTCCGGCGCGGGCCCTTCTCTCGGAGAGAGTGCCGGGTTCGTGTGGCTGCTGGCGTTGGTGGGGCGGGCTGGGGTTGGGGGTGGTCGGGTACCGGGGGTGTGCTCTCTCCTCGGTCGGTCCCCGGAGGCAATCAGGAACCTGCCGGGAGGTCAAGCGGCGGTGACTTGGGTTGATGCTCGATTCTGCATGGCGCCGCTTGACCTCCCGGCAGAACCCTGATCGGGCTTCGCCTGCCCGACCGAGGAGAGAGCCCACCCCCTGAGGTCCAGTGCGAGCTGCACTCGGGCTGATTCCCATCCCGCGGCCCGGCCGCGCCCGACGCGGAAGAATCCTGCATCACCGTTCTGGGCCGCTCTTTTGTTCTCTACTGTTCCAACGCCGGGGAGCGCGCCCGAGTTCCTCGGAAGTGTCCGTAATTCTCCATAACAGGTAAAGGCCGGATTCACGGTTTTTGTCGGTGGCGGCGGCTAGCATGGAAGCGTACGAGGAATCGGGGCTTGCGTCGGGAGGGAGGTGGACGGGGTGGATGGGCAGATGACGTCAGGGGTGAGGCCGAAGACGGTGCAGGAATTCCCCTCGGAGCGCGATCGGGCCACGCGATCCCGCGCAGTGCGTAAGCACCGGGTGAATCACACCAGGGCGATGCAGAATTCCACCTCAGGCACGTCCCGAGCACCGACCCCGTCGCTCAGACCGAGGATCGGGATGGCCGGATCACGACGATGCAGTCTCCCGCATCGAACGCGGCCAGTCCGCGGGATTCTGCAGCGTGATCTGGGACCGGAGTCGATCGCAGCACGGCAATGCAGGATGCAGCATCAAGCGCGACCGGACCACCGACCCTTCGCACCGATCGAGAATCGGGATGACCCGCCCAGAACGGCTATGCAGGATCCTTCCGGATCGAGCGCAACCGGGCCACCGGACGGGACCGGGCCCGAGCGCAGCCCGCACCGGGCCCCAGGGGGTGGGCTCTCTCCTCGGTCGGGCAGGCGAAGCCCGGTCAGGGTTCTGCCGGGAGGTCAAGCGGCGCGACGCAAGATCGACCACCAGCGGAAGCTACCGCCGCTTGAGCTCCCGGCAGGTTCCTGATTGCCTCTGGGGACCGACCGGGGAGAGAGCACGCCCCCGCAACCCCACCACCCCGGACCCCAGCCCGCCCCGCCGACGTCAGCACCCCACAGACCTCGGCACTCTCCGAGGGAAGGCCCGCGCCGGAGGCGAGATCTTGAAACCCCAGCCCACCCCGCCAACGCAACGGGTGGGCGGGTGGACAGACGAACCAGGCGACGCGAAGCGGCCGCGCAAGCCGTGGGCCGGTTCGGGGCCTCGCTGCCGACGCCTGTACATCCGGGGCCGTGTGGCATGATCCGGGCATGGGCCTCGAGCTCGACCCGCCACGCGCGCTGGAGTCATCAGAATGAACACCTGGGATACGTGGGTGGCAAGTCACCGGTTCGACTCGGCTGCCTGGGCGCAGGTCAGAGCCGATGAGGAGCACGAGCTGTGGGATCGTTTCGACGCCGCGTTCTGCTTCCGTCCGAGCATGCACGAGCTTCCAGGGATCAACGAACCCACGCCGTCGATCACTTACGACCTCGTATACGAGGACGCAACCCGCGTCGAACCGGTATGGGTGAACCGCACTCTGCTCACGGCGCTGCGCCGCGTCACGGGTATCGACGATAGCGTGGTCGTGTTGAACTGGCACCACCAGACTTACCGGTGTCGGCCACACCGAGTCCGGGACGAAGAGCCCGTCGATGACACGTGGCCGACCGAGATCTACCCCGATTACGACTACTACATCTGGCTAGCCGAGGACATGCGATACGGCACCTTCGGACATCCCTGGGAACCGAGCCTGTGCATCTTCGGTGAAGAGCTCATCGCGGCCGTGACCGAGGTGGGCGATGAGGCACTGGGACGAATCCTGCGACGCAACGGCCGCCCGTAGGCGAACGGCAGAGCTGTGCCGAGACCTCCGGGACAGGCGAGGGGATGACAGGGATGTTGCTATACGACGTGGTTTTCCCGGCGTTGCTGGCCGGAGCGCGGCGGACGACGACCGGGCTGGGTTCGCCGAAGTCAGAGCGGCGCTGCGCGAGCCCCGGGCGAAAATGAAGATCGTGATCCTGGACTGCTGTTTCTCCGGGCAGGCAACCGCTACGGCACACAGCCTCGGAGGCGATGGCGCCGACGTCATCACCATGCCGGACGGGACCGGGGCTTTGACCATTAACGTGATCCCAGGTTGAGAGTTTGACAGAGCGCGTGGGACCGCGCCTGGTCCCACATCCCAGGCGCAGTCACGGCGCAAGCGCGTGTTCTGGCGGGCACTCGTTCTCGGGATCCCGGTGACACCCGCTCTACTGGGACTCGCCGTCAACCAGTGGACGTCAGCCCGGCACCTCGACCTCGGCGGTTACGACAGACTCACGCCGGTGTATGTCGAGTACGAAGGTTGGTTCGTCGACCGTTTTCTACCTCGCCACATGTTGCTACACAGACCGTGCATCATCGTGGGCGCATTCCTTCTTATGTATTACAAGGCTCCCGAGCTCCATCTGGCGCACGCCGGCGCTGACGTCCTGAACTGGTTCGTCTGGCGCTTCTGACCTGTAGCGCCGGGCTCGGCGACGGTGGTCTTGCCTGCGCCCGGAGCGCTGCGTCAGACTGTCGATTCATGGGTGATGGGACGCTCCAGGGGTGGTGGGGCGGCGGGTTGTTCCATGTTCGGGGTGAAGGGTTTGAAGCGGGGTTCGCGCTCGGTTCTGCCGAGGGGGTCGAGAACGTCGAGAACGTCGAGAACGTCGATGTGTTCGTCCGGCGCTCGGACGGGAGCGAGTGGACTGCGACGGTCTTCACGCTCGCCGAGGTGCATAGGTTGATGGACCGGTGGGCCGAGTCGGGCGAGGCCCAAGCGGGTGCCTACTTCTGGTGCTCGGACGGACTGATCGTCCGGGATGCGGGCGTGGCCGCGATGGTCGAGGTGCTCGCCGGGCTGGTGGCCTCGGATGATGCGCGCACGATACTGCGGCCGGTGGCCGAGGAACCGGAATAAGGTACGGCACCTGCGACCCACGACCGGGCGCTAATCCGTTGTCTCCCGCACGGGTCCGTGCCCCATCCTGTACGTCGTGGAAGAAGAACCCAGACACCGAATCCGCGCCCACTACGCCGCGGACACGATCACCGTGTACCAGGCGTACAGACCAGAGATCGGCCTGGCTGCCGCACACGACGGACGGTTCCCGGACAGCTGGCAGCGGGACCGGATGACGTGGGTCAAGCCCTCCTTCCTGTGGATGATGTATCGGTGCGGTTGGGCGACGAAGGAAGGCCAGGAGACGGTCCTGGCCATTGAGGTCACTCGCGACGGGTTCGAATGGGCGCTGAGACACGCATGCCTTTCGCACTACGAGCATGGACTGCATGACGACCGAAGCTCATGGCAGCGCACCCTGAAACGGGCGCCGACACGTGTCCAGTGGGACCCCGAACGCGATCTGCATCTCCAGCCGCTGCCCCACCGATCCCTTCAGCTCGGGCTGGCAGGTGAAGCCGTGCGCCTCTTCGCCGACAAGTGGACGGTCTCGATCCGCGACGTGACGCCGCTTGCACGCGAGATCCACGCGCGCGTCGTCGAAGGCGACCTCCACGCCGCGGCCCGCCGGCTACCACCCGAGCGCCCCTACCCCGCGAGCGAAGAACTGCTCGCTCATCTGCGGCGATAAGCTGCGACGGCGCGGGGTGTGCGGCACGCTGCCACGCAGGAAACCACGCCGGTGGGCGCCGACGGACGGCGGCAATCTACTGGATCAGACTGTCGTACCAGGTCCCTACGCTTACCCCATGAGCATGATCGGTGAGTACCTGAGAGTCACGCCATCGGAGCTGAGCCGGGCGATCGAGGACCCGCAATGGGCACTGGACCACGCGGAGCAGATCCAAGACGCGCAAGACGAGAATGAGCAGTCGCCAAAGGAAGCCAAGCACTTCAGCACCTACAAGACCTGGGACATGCTCGGGTTCCTGCTGCGCCGCTTCCATTTCCCGGTCGATGTGGTCCACGGCGAGGAGGACTTTGCTGACGACGAGGACTGGGGCTACGGCCCGCCACATTTCCTCACCGTCGAACGCGTTCGGCACGCCGCCAGGGAATTGGCCCGAACCTCCTATGACGACCTGATCCGCGACGTCGACCACACAGAGCTCGCGGCCGCGAACGTCTATCCCCTGAGTTGGGACTCACCAACGTCGCTGGAGTGGGCGCGCGACTACTACGGCCAGCTCACGGCATTCTTCAGCGCCGCCGCCGACGCGGGCGACGCCGTGCTCGTCTGGCTCGACTAAGGGCCCTTACCCGCTGAAGGCGGCCGCTGCGCTACCGGAGCCCGCCGGAACGATCGTTGCGTGCGGGCCATCGGTGGTGCCACCATGCCCGTTAGCACTCTAACCATGAGAGTGCTAACGGGAGGGGCGTGAGGATGCTCAAGGTCCTGCGAATCCGCGACTATCGGCTGCTGCTCGTCGCCGCGCCCTTCTACGTGTTCAGCCTGACCGGCTCAACCCTGGCCACCGGGCCGACGCTCACCGCCGAAGCCGTTCCCGCCATCGTGCTCGGGCCGATCGCGGGCGTGCTCACCGACCGCTGGAATCGGCCCCGTCGGCGACGTGCTGTAGGTGCTCTGCGGCTTCCACTACGTGGTCGTCATCGATGTCGCCAGCTACCTGTCGTCCGCCGCATTCACCGCCCTGATCCGCCATCGTGCCCTGCTGCAGCCGCCATCGGTCGGCGGCGACGAGCCGCAGCGGGCGTGGCACAGATTCCGGTCTGAGCTGCACGACGGGCTCGCCCACATCCGACGCACCTCGGACCTGCCGATCGTCTTCGGTGTCGCAGCCCCCTTCGTCACCGGCAACGCCATTCTCACCGCGCTCCTCGTGCCCTACCTCGGCGGCGTGCTGCACGCCGGAGCGCAGAGCCTCGGCGTGCTCTTCGGCGCTCTCGGCCTCGGCTACGCGATCGGCGCTCCACTCAATGAACCTGGCAGCCGGCCTCGTCGCCGCTTCCGCCGGGACGGCCCTCCTGCTGCCGCCGACCCAAGCAGCAACTGAAGAGCGGATGCGACATGTTCGTTTCTACGCCTGCGCTGCGTAGCTGAGCAGGCTCCGGCGGCAGAAGTCCGCGAGGCGTAGTTCGAGAGCCGAGGCCAGGTCGAAGACGCCGAGCGCCTGTCCCTCGGCCAGTGTCAGCTCTCGCGCATGCCGGTGCGTGCGCGCCTCGAAGATCGTGAGCTGACGCCCGTCGCCGTCGAGGTCGACTACGCGCCACAGGGGGCGCAAGTTCACCTCATCAAGGGCGAGCTCTT
This sequence comes from Actinospica robiniae DSM 44927, assembly GCF_000504285.1. NCBI lineage: Bacteria > Bacillati > Actinomycetota > Actinomycetes > Catenulisporales > Actinospicaceae > Actinospica > Actinospica robiniae. The sequence goes on from NZ_KI632511.1 coordinate 165,109, forward strand.
CACGTAGCTCCCGGCGGATGGTCTGGTCGGGCAGTTCGCCGTCGTCCGTCGCACCGCCGAAGAGGGACCAGCACGCGGGATGCGGGATTTCAGGCTTGTCGTCTCGCAGGTGCAGCACTATTCCAGCGGGGGTTGTGACGATGGCCATCGCACCGGAGGCGGTCGTGCTCGCGGCGGACTGTTCGTCCTCCGGGGAGAGATACGGCGGAAGGTTCATGACGGCAGTTTTCCACGGGGTGATCTGATCGGGAGTCGATCGAGCCCCGGGAAAGCCGTGCTGGACCCGGCCGCCGCGCATGGTTCAGCCGATTCAGGGGACCGGGTAACCCGGCTGCCTCAGGGCACGATGTGGCCTCCCGATGGCACACTCGGCCCTGGCCCTTCGAGGGAGTCTTTCGTATCGAGGAGATAGGAGTGGCTGCGACCGCGGGATGGCCGGGAGAACCCGGTGGCACCGGTGATCTGTCGGAGGGCGGGAGCCAGCGCGGTGAACCGATACTGCCGGCGGGTCTGCTGGCGGCGGCGGAGGCTGCGGCGCCGCAGTTGTCGGTGACCGACGCCATGGGGCTCGACGTGAACGCGGCCCTGCTGGCCACCGTGGCGGTCGGCGCATTACGTCGGGCCCGCCGGGCCGGCGCGGACCTGGCCGAACAAGCCCACGAGGCCGACCGCGCCCTGCGCGAGCACGGCCATCAGGGCTACGCCACCGGGCAGCTGCTGCGCCTCAACTTGCGGGACGGTACGAGCGAGTTCGTCAACGCCGGTCACCCCTGGCCGCTGCAGATGCGCGACGGGAAGGTGTGGGAAATCGTCCCGGAAGTCCACATGCCGTTCGGATTCAGCCACTACTTCCATACGCAGTCCAAGACCGGCTATCGCGTGCAGTCACTCGACCTGCGGCCAGGTGACAGGCTCGTGATCGTGACGGACGGGATGCTGGAGCGCAACGCCGCAGGCCTGGATTTGGTGGACTTGGTCGCGCGCACCCGGCAGTTGCACCCCAGGGAGGCTTCCCGTGCGCTGGTCGGGGCGGTCGTCGATGCCAGCGATGGTCACCTGTGTGACGACGCGACCGTCATGTGCCTGGACTGGCATGGCTCGGCCCACTCATATCGCGACGCCGCCACCGGTGCCGACCTGAGCAGCGCCTCGCATCGCAACACCACGTGACCCCGGACGACCATCACCGCAGCTTCCGCGACTCTGCACACTCGCACACCTGCACGCACCTGCACACCTGCACGCCCTGCGCAGCCCTCAGGACGTCGACGCGGAGGCCGGGCGGACCGTGGCGATGCCGGCGAGCCCCGAGTGGGTCAGGACAGGTAGCAACAGGTCTGGGGCTAAGAGCTCCAGGCGATCGGCGTGAGCGAACAGAATGCCCAGGCCGGCGCTGTCGAGATACTCGACTGCGGTGAGGTCGAGCGTGACCGGGCCGGGCAGCGCCTCGAGCGCGGCGGCGAGCTCGGCCGTGTTCGTCATGTCGATCTCGCCCGCGGCGGTCAGCAGATCTCTTCCGTCGGGGCGTCGCCCGGATGTGAGGGTCAGCGGCGTGGTCATGGAATCCTCACCTGCAACTGGACGGTGGTGCCTTCGGCGCCGGGGGTGATGACGGCCTGGTGGGTCAGAGCACGCATGAGGGCGATTCCGCGGCCGCGGTGTACGGAAGCTTCGGCATGCGGGGGCCTCCACTGCCCGGAGTCGACGACGGTGACGGACAGTTCGGCGACGGTGGCCGCGGCCCGGAGGTGGACGGTCCCCGGACGGTGGTGATGTCCGTGCTCGATGGCGTTGGCGCAAGCTTCTCCGACCGCCACCAGGATGTTGTGTGTCGACTGCGGCGGCAGTCCGCACTGTCCGAGCCAGGCGCGCAGAGTTTGGCGGACGGGTGCGAGCTGGGCGGAGTCGGCGGGGAAGCTCATCTCCAGCGGCGCGGGATGGCGGTAGATGAGCAGGGCGACGTCGTCGTCATAGCCGTCGGCCGGGGCCAGATCGGTCATGACGTCGGTGGCCAGTTGGTCGACCGGGGTGGCCCTGCCCTGCTGGATGGCGGCGCTGGCCCGGTCTATGCCGACCGTCAGCGACTGGCGGCGGCGTTCGACCAGCCCGTCGGTGTAGAGCAGCACGGTGGCGCGGGGGCTGACGGTCGTTTGCGCTTCCGGGCGTTCGGCTCCGACGCGTACGGCCAGCGGGATGGAGCCGGCCTGGTCCAGGAAGTGGGTGGAGCCGTCGGGATCGACGACGATGCCGGGCGGGTGGCCGGCGCTGGAGTAGGTCAGCTGGCCGTTGGCCGGATCCAGAACGCCGCAGAACACGGTGGTGCACATGGCGCCGGGGATCAGCGCGGCGAAGCGGTCGAGGGCCGCGAGGACGTGCGCGGGCCCGGCCTCCTGCAGGAGCAGGGCGCGGCAGGCGCTGCGCAGCTGACCCATGACAGTGGCCGCTTCCAGACCGCGTCCGACGCAGTCCCCGACGACGATGCCGATACGGCCGTCGGCCAGCGTGACCGTGTCGTACCAGTCGCCACCGATCTTCAAGGGCCGGGCCGCCGGCTCGTACCGCACAGCGAAGCCGTCCGGCAGGTGGGCGGGCCCGAGGATGGCGCGCTGCAGCGCCAGGGCCGTCTCACGTTGCTGGTCGGCTTGGTGGATTCGGTTCAGCTGCTGGCCGAGGCGGCTTGCGAGCAGCGACAGCAGGAGCTGGTCCTGGTCGGTGAACGGCCGCCGCGCGCCGAGATCGATCCACAGCGTGAGCAGTCCGGCGGGGTGTTCGAGCGCAACGCCGGCGCCGGTGCGCTCGGCCGCCGGGGTCAGCAGGGGCCCGTCACGCAGCGCGCTGAGCGCCCGGCGCCGCGGCTCGGGCAGTTCCGGCCAGCTCGCGGTCCCGTCGGTGGACGCGGTCGCGGGCTGATCGGCGCCGTCGAAGACGGCGGCGATCACGTGCGCGGCGTTCCACAGGTCGCGCAACTCTTCGAGCGCGTCGCCCAGCGCGCTCGGGACGCTGTCGGACTCGGAAAGGCGGACGGTGAGGGCGGCCATGGCGGATTCGCGTTGAATGGCGTAGTGCTCGGCGGTGACGTCCCGGAACGTACCGACGATCACACGACGGCCGGTGTCGGGGTCGTACACCTGACTGAACGTCACGGTGATCCATACCCGGTGCCCGGTGCGGTGGACCAGCGGAACGGTGAAGGTGCCGCGTTCGCGTCCGATGAGCATCGAGAACGCCTCGGCGACCTGGCGGTGAGCCTGGGGATCGGTGTCCGCGTCGGGCCACCAGGGGTGCTGCGGAAGGTAGGGCAGAAGGTCCGGACCGTACCCGATGATGTCGGTGAACGCGTTGTTGATCTCGATGACCGCGCCGTCCTCGTCGCAGACGAAGAACGCCTCCTGCAGCGATTCGATCAGGGCATTGCGGTAGCGGGCGTGGTGGTTGCGCAGCCGGGCGAGCTCGATGTTGGCGCGTACACGGGCGAGCAGTTCGGCGGCGGCGAAGGGCTTGAAGAGGTAGTCGTCGGCGCCGGCGTGCAGTCCCCGGATGGAGGACTCCTGGCCGGCGCGGGCGGAGAGCAGCAGCACCGGCACGGCGACGGTGCGTGAGTCCGAGCGCAGTCGCCTGACCAGTTCGAGGCCGTCGAGGTTCGGCATCATCACGTCGCTGACCACCAGGTCGGGGGCTTCGGCGCGGGCCGCGTCGAGGGCCTCGCGCCCGTCTTCGACCGCGCTTACCCGGTAGCCGGCCGTGCCGAGCAGACGGACGAGGTACTCGCGCATATCGGCGTTGTCGTCGGCGATCAGCACGCGGGCCGCACGTACCCCGGCGGAGGCCGCCTCGCCGTTCGCCGTGAGGTCCACCATCTCGGGCAGGGCGTGTTCGGTCTCGTGCGGCAGCCAGCGCAGGGCCTCCTGCACGAAGGGCTCGGCGCTGAGCGAGGCTGCGGAGGCGTCCGACGCCGGCGCCAGGGCTTCGCCGGGAAGATGGTCGTGGCCGAACGGGAGCCGGATGGTGAAACAGGTGCCCTGGCCGGTGCGGCTCTCGGCGCCGATGCTGCCGCCGTGCAGCTGGACGAGCTCCTTGACCAGTGCCAAGCCGATACCGCTGCCCTCGTTCGAACGGGACCGGGCGTTCTCGATGCGGTGGAAGCGTTCGAACAGCCGCGGCATCTCCGTCTCGGGCACGCCGATGCCGGTGTCGCTCACGGTGACCACGGCGCGATCCGACTCCGTGCGCACGCCGACGCGGATGGAACCGTCGAAGGTGAACTTCAGGGCGTTGCTCAGAAGGTTGAGGATCACCTTCTCCCACATGCCGCGGTCGAGGTAGACGGGCCTGGCCGCGGGCTCGCAGTCCACTTCCAGGCGCAGACCCGCCTTGTCGACGGCGGAGCGGAAGACGCTGGCCAGTTCCGCCGTGACCGCCGCCAGGTCGACCGGCTCGTAGCGGGCCTGCATCCGGCCGGCCTCGATGCGCGAGAAGTCCAGCAGGGTGTTGACGAGCTTGCCGAGCCGAAGTCCGTTCCGGCGGACGACCTCGAGCTCCTCGCGCACGCGCGGGTCGGCGTCGGCCAGCTGGTCGCGCAGCTCCTCGACCGGACCCATGATCAAGGTGAGCGGTGTGCGGAATTCGTGGCTGACGTTGGAGAAGAACGCGGTCTTGGCGCGGTCCAGCTCGGCCAGTTCCTCCGCGCGCCGCTGCTGCGCCTGGTAGCTGCGGGCGCTGCCGATGCCCGAGGCCAGGTGGCCTGCGGCCAGCTCGACGAAACCGCGGTAGCGCTCGTCGAGCAGGCGGTAACGGTTGAGAGCCGCGACGAAGAACCCGTAGGGCGAGCCGCCCTGCGCCGCGAGCGGCACCGCCAACGCCTGGACCGGCGGCTCCGGCCACGCTCCACGAGGCAGATCCTTGGACGCCGTCGGCTCGAGATCCACGAGCACCGATTCACCGCGAGCCAAAGCCTCCAGAGGCCACAACGGGTCGGCGTCCTCCGGCGTGATGACGGATCGCGCGAGGCGGTGTCCGGCCGCGAGGCCGGTCGCGCCGGCAAGCCGCGCGACCTCGGAGTTCTGCTCGAACAGGTAGGTCGCGGTGAACGGCAGGTCACGGCCGTTGCGAGCCAGCTGCAGGTCGGCGAACTCCAGCATCTGCGCCTCAGTGCGCACCACGCTGGGATCGGATCCGAGATCGCGCAACGTCGCCATCTGCCGCTCGCCGATGACCCGCTCCGTCTCCTCGCTCACCACGCAGAGCATGCCGACCACCGCGCCGTGGTCGTCGCGAAGCGGGCTGTAGGAGAAGGTGTGATAGCTCTCCTCCAGGTAGCCGGAACGCTCCACCAGCAGAAGCAGCGCCTGGTCCCAGGTCGCCTTGCCGGTGCGCAGCACCGTGTCGATGCGCGGGCCGATGTCCTGCCAGATCTCGGACCACACCTCGCTGGCCGGCCGCCCCAGGGCCCAGGGATACTTGCGGCCCAAGGTGTCGCGACGGTAGGCGGCGTTGCAGAAGAACGTCATCTCCGGGCCCCAGGCCATCCACATGGCGAACCGGGACGAAAGCAGGATGTCGACCGCCGTCTGCAGGCTCTGCGGCCAGGTTCCGACCGGCCCGAGCGGTGTCGCGGCCCAGTCCACGGCCGCGAGGTCGCGCCCGACCTCCTCGTCGGCGGCGAACACGCCCGGGACGGCGTCGACCGGCGCTCGACGCGTGACGTCCTCGGGGGTTGTCATGTCACTCGTCTCCATCCACTCGTCGCGCACGCAGACCGGCGCGGGTGAATGCGACCGCAAGCACCCCGAGGCCGATAGCTTCGTATGATAAGTCATGGCATGAGCGCCCCAACGGCGGCGACGCGGCCGCCGGCGCTCCGAGATGATTCCGAACGGATTCCGAACGGATGGATCTCCTCCTATCCGGGTACTGGCGCGAAGATGACATGAGCCCTGGTCGGCTGCTTCTGTCCGCACGCATCGACCGTGACTACTCGAGGAGCGAGGGTGATCTTCCGCGTTCTCAGCGGCACCAGCCCTGCCAGGCCCGGTGAAGTGCCGGTCGTGCAAGTCACAGGCGAGCTGGATTTCCACAACGCCGCGCGCCTGCGCGAGGCGCTGGTGGCCATCCACGTGGACTCGGGCAAAGGACTCGTGCTCGACTTGTCGGAGCTGACTTACTGCGACTCGACCGGCATCACCGTTCTCATCGGCGTCCACCAGCGCGCCGAGGCGGCCGGTGGCCGGCTCGTGCTCGCGGCGATGAACACCGAACTCAGCCGCACGTTCGCGATGATCGGGCTCGACCAGATCTTCTCCACCGAACCGAGCGTCGAGGGCGCCGTCGAGCGCCTGGAATCGGCCGGCTGACACCGGTTCGCGCCCAGCTCTCCGCCGACCGGTTTTCATTCTCCCGGCCCGGGCCCGACCGGAAGAGCGGACCGCCCCGTTGCCGCCGAGTCCGCCTCGACTGCGGACGTATGGCCGTCGTCGGCGTCGGCTCCGTCGTCCTCGTCCGGATCCGGTTCGCCGTTCCCGCGCAGTTCCTTGATCACCGCCCAGGCGATGGAGACCAGCGGGACCGCGGCGACGGCCCCGAGCAGTCCCGCGCAGATCGTGCCGGCGATGACGGACAGCGCGATGACGACGGGATGGAGCCGCACTGACCAGCCCATCACGAAGGGCTGGAGCACGTGTCCTTCGATCTGGCCGAACACCACGATCAAGACGAGGACGATTGCGGCCGTGGTCACGCCTCGCCCGGCCAGTGCGACCACCGTGGCCACCGCCATCGCGATCGGGGAGCCGATCAGGGGGATGAAGCTGGCCGTGAACTCCAGCAGGGTCAACGGCAGTGCCAGCGGGACGCGCAGGATCTCCAGCGCGATCCCGACCATGATCGCGTTCACGGCGGCGATCAGGACGATGCCGCGGGTGTAGCCGGCGAAGGTGTGCCAAGCCACGCTGCCGGCCCGCCGCCAGGTCGGGCGCGCGGTGGCGGGCAGTTGGTCCTGGAACCAGAGCCACATCCGTTCGCCGGAACTCGTGAAGAAGATCGAGCAGAACAGCGCCAGCGCGAGCACCGTGACCACGTCCACGACCCGGCCCGCGTTGTTCAGCACCTGGCTGACGAGCGCGGAGCGGTGCGCCTCGATGTAGGAGCCGGCCTTGCCCTGCAGGTTGGTGAGCGTGTCGGGCTTGATGTGGAACGGCCGCTTCTCCAGCCACTGCTCTATATGCCGGATCCCGCCGCTGAACTCGGCGGACAGCGCGCTCCACTCGTTCGTCACCGACTCGGTCATCTGCCACACGATGAGCGCGATCAGGCCGAGAACACCGAAGGCGGTGACCGTGGCGGCGAGCCGCCTCGGCAGGAACCGGGACAGCAGATTGACCGGAGGCCGCAACAGCGAGGCCACGATCAGCGCCATGAACACGGCGACGACGACCGCCTCGAACCGAAGCAGCACCCTGAAGACGACGTACGTGGCCACCCCCAGCACGAGCAGTCGCCAGGCGTAGCCCGAAGCTCGATCGAGACGGCCGCCGACACCGCGGTCGGCGGTCGTCGGCACAGGGCGGTCGGGCATCGCGCACCTCACAGCTTTCGCAGCTCTCGCAGCCGGCTATCGACGTCGCGATCGGGCGGCGAACGGCGGTGTCCGTCCGTATCACGCCGGGATCGGCGCATCCGCGTGCCCGGTCCCGCCGAGCGCAAACACCGCCGCGCACACCACGCGCCGTCTGCCTTCGGCGCCGGGCGTTCGTGGGCCAGCCCGTTCATGTGCCCACGACCGTTCGTGTGTCCACGCCGGTTGCGGGTAGACGAGAGCGAAACGGACGATGCCGTGCCGCAGGACGCGAGGACGCGAGGACAGATACCGATGGCTACCGACCGACCGTCCGGACAGGCCGGCCCCGCCAATCTTCACGCAGACGGGTACGCCCCGGATGCACCCTCCCGCCCGCTGATCCCCCGGTGGTGCAGCGTCCTGCTGCTAGCCCTCGGCGCTGTCACCCTGCCGTGGACCGCGGGCCTCGCGGTCGTACTCCCCAGCAGCGAGCGCACCGCCCACTACGACGTGTCCTGGGCAGGTTTCGATCTCATGCTCTGCGCGCTGCTCCTGTACACAGGATGGAATACGCTGCGCCGTCGGGAGCAGAGCGAACTGTCCGCAGCCATGACCGGCACGCTGCTCATCGTCGACGCGTGGTTCGATGTGCTCGGTGCCCCCGACACGGACCAGTTCCTCACGGCACTGGCCATGGCGCTGCTCGTCGAACTCCCCCTCGCAGGCTTCTGTTTCTGGATTACGAAACATGTCGATGCCGTCCGTGTGCAGCGCGAGTCGGCGCTTTCCCACTCCCTCCGACGCGTCGCACAGCGCACACACTCCGCCCTCAAGCCGCACTCGGCATCGGCTGACGACGGCCACGGCCCCGCTGCGGCGAAGTCCGGGACCCGTCAGAAGTCCGAAAGCGCGAGGAGGCGAGAACGGTGAGCGCGATTCCGGCGGCGCAGGGGTCCGATACAGCAGACGTCCTCGTCATCCACGGCGCCAAGGCCGACGCCGCGGCCGTCGCCGACCTGCTCTCGCGCTACAGCGACCTGTGTGCCCGGGGCGGACGTCCGAAGCCCCGCGCCGTGACCACGACCCCAGATGACCACGGCGCCGGTCTCGCCGCGGACGCCGTGCGCTCCGGCGCCCGCCTCGTCGTGGCCTGCGGCGGGGACGGCACGGTCAACGAGGTCGCCTTTGCGTTGGCGGGGACGGATGCGACCCTCGGCATCGTGCCGCTGGGCACCGGCAACCTGCTCGCCCGCAACCTCGGCATATCCGCCGACACCGACGCCGCGCTAGCCGTGCTCGTGGACGGCGCGGAGCGGCGTATCGACGCCGGCCGCATCGATGGCCGGATCTTCCTCGGCATGGCCGGGATGGGCCTGGACGCGGCGATGATCGAGGGCGCGCCGGAGACGCTCAAGCGACGTGCCGGCTGGGCCGCGTACGCCGTCGCCCTTGTCAGGCATCTGTCCGACCGCATCCAAGCCGTGAGTGTCGAAGTGGACGGTCGACGCACGCGGCATCGTAACGTGAGCATGCTGCTGGTGGGCAACATCGGCCGGCTCCAGGTGGGGCTCGAGCCGCTGCCGGACGCCGAAGTCGACGACGGCCTACTCGATCTCGCCGTGGTCCTACCGCGCGGCCCGCTCGCGTGGCTACGCGTAGCTGCCGCGCTGCGCGGCGGCCAAGCCGGGACAGCCGAGCGCACGATCCACCGTGACCGAGGCGTGCGGATAACCATCCGAACGCGTCGGCCGGTGCCCCGGGAGTTCGACGGTGAACTGCTTCCTGCCGCCACGAGCATGGACGTGGAGGTGCTTCCCGGCGCCTTGCGGGTCCGCGTGGAAGGCTAGCGGCTTCGGCGCGTAGACAGCAGGGTCGCCCTCGATCGCAGTCCACACATCAGGCGGCTACTTGGCCAGTCCAGACAGGAGATTGATGGTGGCCGCGATCACCACGGCACCCAGCGGGTAGGACAGCAGCGCCTGCCGAAGCGCGGTTCTGCGGATCTGCTTGGCCTGGATGTCGGTGTCGGAGACCTGGAAGGTCATGCCGATGGTGAAGGCCAGGTAGGCGAAGTCGGAGTACTGCGGATCATCATCCTCGTTGAAGCTGATACCCCCGACAGCCCCGGATGAATAATACAAACGTGCGTACTTCAAGGCGAAGATCGTATGGGTCAGCATCCAGGACACGAAGACGGAGAACAACGCCAGCCCGGCGAGCGAATACTGAGCAGCCCCGTGAGCATGACCGGCGCCGAAGACGACGACCCCCACTCCGGCAAGGCTCGCCACGGCCGCGGAGAGCAGCACGAGATCAGCCTGGCCGCGGCCGGGATCCTCGCTCTTGGCATGCTTGGCGGTGGTGGCCGGATCCAGCGGCCACACCGCAGCCCACACCCACACGCCGAACACCAAGGCCATCGCGTCCCACCCGATCAACGCCGCGACCTTCTCCGCCCCGAGCACCGCGCTTGCCACACCGACGAAAAGCCCTGCGATCGCCGAGCCGACGAACTGGATGCGCGCCGAGGCCCTCGGCTGCCGGGTGGCACGCGAGGGTGCCGACGATGTCGGTGTCACGGCGTAAGCCTGGCAGACGCCAGAGACGAGCACCGCAGTCGGGACCGTTTCGGGCGCGTTATCGCGATTTGATGATCGGCTGAGTGCTTGTGGCGCGTGGCGGCTTGTCGGGTCGGGGTGGTCGTCGGGCTGTGGGCGGCCGCTTCGCGTCGCCCGGTTCGTCTGACCACCCGCCCACCCGTTGCGTTGGCGGGGCGGGCTGGGGTTTCAAGATCAAAGGTGCCGCTGGCAGGCCCTTCCTCGGAGAGTGCCGGGGTCGCGTGGGTGCTGTCGTTGGTGGGGCGGGCTGGGGTTCGGGGTGGTGGGGTGAGCGTCCCCCGGGTTGCCGGTTGATCGGACCCGTGGCGTGATGGATGAGGTGAAGGGAGTCGGTCTGATGGCTGGTCAGAGGAAGTATCCGCCGGAGTTGCGGGAGCGGGCGGTGGCGATGTATCGGGCGGCGGAGGAGAAGCCGGTGGTGCGGGCGATGGCCCGTCAGCTCGGTGTGCATCCGGAGGCGCTGCGTGAGTGGATCCGTAAGGACGAGGAGGCCCGGTGCTCGGGTCCGGGCCGGGGTGGTGCTCGCCGCGGCGCGCTCGTGGATGTGCCGGAGCTTCCGGCGCAGGTGGAGGCGGAGCTGGCGGGGCTGCGCAAGGAGGTGATGGAGCTGCGGCGGGCGAATGAGATCCTGCGGGCGGCGAGCGCGTATTTCGCGGTCCAGCTCGACCAGACCGGCCGGCGCTGCTGAGGTTCCTCGAGGAGAACCAGGCGGCGTTCGGGGTCGAGCCCGTGCTCCGGGAGTTGGCGATAGCCCCGTCCACCTTCGGCGACTGGCGCCGGCGGGCTGTGGCGCCGTGCGCGCGGCAGGTGCGTGATGCCGAGTTGCTCGCGCGCATCCGCGAGGTCCACGCCGACTCGGGCGGGGTGTACGGCTCCCCGCGGGTGCACGCGGTGCTGCGGCGCGAGGGCGAGGCGGTCTCGCGCAAGCGGGTCGAGCGGCTGATGCGCGAGAACGGCATCGTCGGGGTGAGCCCGGCGCGCAAGGTGCGCACCACGATCCCGGACCCGGATGATCCCCGGCCCGCGGACGCGGTCAACCGGCGCTTCACCGCGGTGGGACCGAACCGTTTGTGGGTCACCGACCTGACCGTGATCGCCACCGGTGAGGGGCCGTTGTGGCTCGCCTCGATCCGCGACGCGTTCTCCCGCAAGGTCATCGCGTGGGAGAGCAGCGATGTCGCGGACGCGGACCTGGTGTGCGCGGTCCTCGAGTACGCGCTGCGCTCCAGGCGCCCGCCTGCCGACGGCAGCCTCGTGCACCACGCGGACCACGGGTCGCAGTACACCTCGATCAAGCTGAGCACGCGGCTGGTGCGGGCCGGGATCACCGCGTCCATGGGCACGGTCGGGGACTCCTACGACAACGCCCTGGCCGAGAACATGTGGTCCACGCTCAAGACCGAGTGCGTGCGCCGCCGGGAGTTCGCCACCCGGGCCGAGGCGAACCAGGCCCTGTTCGAATACCTCGACGGGTTCTACAACCCGCGAAGGATCCAGCGCAATCTCGGCTACCGATCCCCGGACGAGTACGAAGCCGCCCACGACGCTGGCGAGTTGACCGCGGCCGACCTCGAGCGACTGGCGCGCGATGCGACCCGTCGCCGCCACCGCCGCACCGAGCGCGCGAAAAGCCCGGCACTACCGGCCGGCCCGCAGGCCCGGCAACTGCCCGGACAGCGACCCACACCCACCGCCAAACGGGTACCCCCATCCGGGCGAACCCGGCCACAACAAGAAAACACCAGATCAACGGGCTAGATCACACGGAAAACTCTAGGGAAGCTCAGGGTTGCGGGGGTGTGCTCTCTTCTCGGTCGGTCCCCGGAGGCAATCAGGAACCTGCCGGGAGGTCAAGCGGCGGCGGTTTCCGCTGGTGGCGGATTCTGCAGGGCGCCGCTTGACCTCCCGGCAGAACCCTGATCGGGCTTCGCCTGCCCGACCGAGGAGAGAACCCACCCCCTGGGGGATCGGTGCGAGCTGCGCTCGGGCCGAGTCCCATCCCGCGGCCCGGCCTCAAGGGGAACACCCACGATGCGGAAGGATTCTGCATCGCCGTTTCGGGTCGCTTGTTCCATCTCTACTACTTCAACGCCGGAAAGCGCGCTCGAGTGCCCGGAAATCTCCAGTATTTTTACTTATACGGCGAAAGCTGGATTCACGGCTTTTGTCGGTGGCTGCGTCTAGCATGGAAGAGTACGGGGGATCGGACTTGCGACGGGAGGGGTGGTGGACGGGATGGCTGCGCGGACGGCGTCAGGGGTGCGGCCGAAAGCAGTGCAGGATTTCCCCTCGGGGGGTGCGACCGGGCCACGCGATCCTGCGCAGTGCGCGAGCACCGGGCGGCTCGGACCGGGGCGATGCAGAATCCTTCCGGATCGGGCGCGGGCCGGCCCGCGGAGTTCTGCCGCGAGGTCTGGGATCGGGTCGGACGCACCAGCGCGGTGCAGGATTTCACTTCAGGTGCGACCGGAGCACCGACGCCTTCGCGCGGATCGAGGACCGGGATCGTCGGATCAGGGTGATGCAGAATCCTTCCGCGCCGGGCGCGGCCGGGCCACGGGCCGGGCTTCAGCCGAGCGCAGCTCGCACTGCTCCCTAGGGGGTGGGCTCTCTCCTCGGTCGGGCAGGCGAAGCCCGATCAGGGACCTGCCGGGAGGTCAAGCGGCGCCATGCACAATCGACCATCAGCGGAAGCCACCGCCGCTTGACCTCCCGACAGGTCCCTGATTGCCTCCGGGGACCGACCGAGGAGAGAACCCACACCCGCAACCCCACCACCCCCAACCCCAACCCGCCCCACCACGCCAGCACCCCACAGACCCCGGCACTCTCCGAGGAAGGGCCCCAGCCGGAGGCGAGATCTTGAAACCCCAGCCAGCCCCGCCAACGCAACGGGTGGGTGGGTGGTCAGACAAACAGGGCGACGCGAAGCGCCCGCCCAAACCCCGACGACCACCCCGACGACCACCCCGACCCGACAAGACACCACATCCCACCAACACTCAGCCGATCATCAAATCGCTCTAGATTCGATCGCCCTGAGGACTTGCCGCTCGCGTCACACTGGCTCTTCGTGACCTGGCGTCAGTTCAGGGCGGTGGCCGGCCGACCGTGCTCGAAGTCGCGTCCGGTCGTCGCGGTCATGTCGAGATGCCCATGCCACCCGCGACGTCGATGTCGACACCGGTGATATAAGCGGCGCGATCGCTCGCCAGGAACGCAACCAGGCCCGCCACTTCTTCCGGCTTGCCGAAGCGGTGCAGGGGGATCTCACTCGCGGCGATCTGCTCGTGGAATTCCGCCCAGGACTTGTCCGGCGCCCGGCGTTGATGGATCCCCTGCCACTGTGGCGTTTCCACGTACCCGATGTGCACCGTATTGACCAGAATCCCATCGGGGGCGAACTGCATCGCGAGGGCTTTGCCGAGGTTGTGCCCCGCCGCCCGCAGCGTCGTCGCGGCGAGGAAATTCGGCTTGGGATAATGGGCGAAGACCGCGCCGATATTGATGATACGGCCTGCGTCAGACTGCTTCAGAAACGGATGGGCCGCTCGGATACACCGGATCATCGAGAACAGTTTGATGTCGATATCGGCTTGCCACTCTTCGTCAGTGAGACTGAAGAAATCTCCCGGGATCGCCCCGCCGGCATTGTTGACCAGAATGTCGATGCCACTCAGGGTCGTAGCCGCATCCTGGATGAAACGGTCTATATCGGACTTGTTCGTGACATCGGCCTGGACCGCGTGGACCGGCACGCCCCTGCTCTCGACCTCCCGAGCCACCTCGGCGAGCGGGCCGCCGTCTCGAGCGCACAAAGCCAGGCCCACTCCCTCGTCGGCCAGGGCCAGCGACACCGCCCGTCCGATCCCCTTCGACGCACCGGTCACGACGGCTCGTCGGCCGGCCAGGTTGAGGTCCATGTCTATCCCGCCTTCGGTTCGGCATACCGCGCTGGCGCGGACATCGCACCGTATCAGCATCCTGCGCGCACCGCCTGACAACCGGTGTGTCAGCGGGCTCTGACAGTCGTGTCCCCCACGGCTATCCGGGCGACGACCGTCTTCCCGTGCGGATGCACCTCCGTCTCGAGGCTCCCGGCGAGAAGAGCGAGCAGGTGCAAGCCGAAACCTCCCTCGCCGTCGTACTCCGGCGCTCTCGGGCTGGGGAGGCTACGGGACGTGTCGCTGACGGCGATGCAGACGTGGCCGTCCTCGACGGTCATGTTGAGCGCGCACGAACCGGGCGTATGGCAGACGGCGTTAGTCACCAGCTCGCTGACCGCGAGCAAAGTGCTCTGCTCCTCTTCCGAGGATATTCGCGGGCGAAGGCCGTTCAGAAAATCGTGGGCACGCTCACGTGCCCTCCTGATCGAATTCGCGTCGCCTCGCATGTGCCATGCGGGGACGTGCAAGGTCTCGCCCACCGTTGCTTGAGTCCTATCGGTCGTACGTTTCGTCGGTCCGTCGGCCGACCGAAACACCGGGGTGCTGCTACCCATTCGCTGCGATGGCATTCAGCATATGCGGCAGGCGCTGCGGTCGGCGCAGGCACGAGCCACGGGCCCCGGACCGAGTCCGGGTAACGCTCTGCCCGGCACACGTGGGACAATGATCGTCGCATGTCGCAGCGACGAGGGGAAAAGCATGATGGAGCAGGGGCCCGAAGCGCTCGAAGTGACTGTTCTCGATGCGGGTGATGGCAAGGCCCTGATCAAAATCGTGGGCGAGCTCGACCTCGCCCGCGCGGAGCCCCTGCGCGAGGTGCTGACCAGTGCGGTCGCCGCGCACGCGGTGACCGTCCTGGAAATGAGCCGGTGCCCCTTCATGGACTCCACCGGCCTGCGCGCACTGCTCGCCGGTGCTCACCGCGCCGGCGAAACGGGCCACGCGCTGCGCCTGGCCGCGGTCCGACCGGAGGTCGCGCGGGTGATCGAGCTCACCGGAACGCACACCCTGCTCCCGGCGTACCCGGACACCACCGCGGCGCTCGAAACGGACTGACGGCGGTATTTACCCCGGATGCTCCAGCCGTCCCGGTCTCAGCCTTCTACCCAGCAGCAAGATTCGGCTCGGTGGCGATGATGTACTGCAGCTGCCACCGCGCCTCCTCCCACCGCGCCGCCGCGTAAGCCTTTTTCGGGTCGTCGAGTGCTCGCTGCGAGGCCTTCTCGGCGACTACCGACTGTGCGTCGTTGGCCAGGTCGCGCAGCGTCTTGTGCCAGCGCTGAACACTCGTTTCCTCGAAGCGGAGGCAGAGCGCGAGGACACCGCTCACCAGCGTAGGCGTTTCGACCATTCCCCAGCGCTCGCCTCTCGTCTCGATCTTGCGTATCGCCGCCACTGCTTCGAGCAGCTGTTCGCGCGAGCACTCGCCGTCGATGTAGGCGCCCGTGGCCCGCCAGTGGGCCTCCGAGCTCGCAGCGAACGCCCCGGCCATCGTGTCTTGCACCTGCGCATACGCATGCTTGGCGAAGCTTCGCCCGAGCTCGAGGCCGCGGTGCTTGTCTCGACCCGCTCGCTCCAAAGCCTCCGACAGAAGCTCGAAGATCACTTGTCACACCATTCGCCGGGGCCGCATGTTCGACGCCCAAGCATCTCATCTTAAGTTCAGGCCATCTGCTTACGCCGGACGGTCTTCGCCTCGGGCTTCGCATTCGAGGGCTGCCATGCACCGTGGTTCTATGACAAGATCAAGGCCGGAAGCGCCTGCAATGGCCGACTGTCGAAACCGGCCGGGCGCGAAGGGGGATCGTCATGAGCAAGTCCCAGTCAGCGCCCGTGTGCGTGCACCGGCCGGTCTTCGTCGAGGCCGAACACCGCGTGGGAATCGACGAGGTGGTCGAACGGAGCGGTCTCGCGTACCCGGGCCGCGCCGTGCCCGATAAGTTCGCTGACATCATGCGCAATACCGGGGTGGATACCCGAACCTTCATACGCAGCGCGAAAGAGGTCTACACCGACGGCACCGCCCCGGCGCACTGGGCCTCCACAGTGGCGTTGCTCGCCGGCTTGGGCGCACGCGCGGCCGATGCCGCGTTACGGGCCTCGGGGATCGAGCCGCAGGAGATCGACGCGCTGATCGTCACCAGCGTGACCGGCTACGCCATGCCGGGGATGGACGTCGACCTGATCCGCGAGTTGCGGCTGCGACCGGACGTGCGGCGCATCCCGGTCGCCCAGATCGGCTGCGCAGGAGGTCTCTACGGCCTGATCCGGGCCAGCGAGCAGATCGCGGCACGCCCGGGATCCAAGGTGCTGGTCGTGGCCAGCGAGGCCTTCAGCTCCACCACCCAACCCCACACACGCCGGGCAGACGCGCTGATCTACAAGGCTCTCGGCGGAGACGGGGCGGCCGCGGCCGTGGTCACCCCCGCGGACCAGGCTCCTGATGGCCCGCACGTGCTGCTCGACGGAGTCGGCGCGCTCGACTACCTGATCCCCGACACCACCGCCTACTACCGGCTGACCGCCGATGACGAGGGCCGACTCGGTTTCGCGTCCACCCCGGCCGCGCCGGGGGCGATCCACCTGGCCCGCCCGGCGCTCGAGTCGTGGCTCGGCGAGAGCTCCCCCGGCTTCCTCGTCGCGCATCACGGCGGCCCGGCGATTCTGGAGAACACCGCCGAAGTGTTCGGCGCCGATCAGCGGCAGCTGCGTCACTCCTGGGCGTCGCTGCAGAACCACGGGAACATGGGCTCGGTCTCGTTCCTCGACATCTTGCAGCGAACGCTTGGCGAGACCGGGCCCGACGCCATGTACGGACCGGGCACGGCCGTGACCATCGGCCCCGGCGTGACCGTGTGCGCAGCACGGCTGACCAGACCCGCGTAGCCCACCGCGGAGGAACACCCATCACGGGGATGGGCGGCGAACGCGTATCGCGCTGAGGCACAACGCGATCGCCAGCAAACCGCCGAGCAAGAGGATTGCGACGTAAGGGTCCTGGATCTCACTCCTGCTCTGAGCCAGGTCGTCGGCCCGGGTCAAGGCCACTGGCGCGAGGTCCGGGATCATCGCGGCTGGCCCGTAGGTGGCAAGGGCGGTGAGCGACTCGACGGCCAGCAGCGCGGCGGACGCTCCGGCGCAGAGCCCTGCGATCAGTCCGTCCTTCGCCCGGCCAGTCAGTGGGCGGCCGCTCGCTCGGCGGCTGGTCGGTGCGACCACGGCGGCCACGATTACGGCACCGGCGATCAGTGCGATCAGCGGTGCCGTGGCGGTCGGCATCGGGCGGGCGGTCGCGAGCACCGCCACCCAGATCGCCGCAGCGGCGCCGCCGACGCCCCCGCCGACCGCCAGCGTCCGGGCTGGAACGGCACCGCGATGTGCCGTCGCACGAGAGGTGACCGCGAGGAAGGCGAAAAGATAGCCGGCTGAGACGGCGGTGTAGATCGGCACTCCCACCGCCGCCTGCTCGCCGGGGTTGCTGTTCGACGCGACCGAAGCCGCGCCGGCGAGGACAAGAGCGCAGACGAGCATGCACCCGCAGGCACGCGCCAGCCGCGGCACCCGTCCCGGGCCCACCGGACCCAGCGCACCCGGTCGCCGGCCCCACCAGACGAAAGCCAGCAGTGCCGCCGCCGCGGCGAGTACCGCCCAGCGCAACGGCCCATAACCGATCCTGCCCGACCACCAGACGGCCGCCGCCAATGCGCCGAGCATCAGCGCCGGATATCCGAGCGTGCGCAACGTCGACGGACGGGTCAGCGCGACCCGCAGGCATCCGAGCGCGAAACGCCGCCGGGCTGCGGGATCCTCGAGAGCGGCCAATTCGGCGCGCATCGCCTGGCCCCAATCCCGACGGTCCGGGGGAAACAGCGCGACGGCGACGCCCAGAATCCGACTGGCCGCATCCTTCCCGGTGCGCGTCACCAGGCACCGCACAGTGTCGCGCGGCCGCGCCCGTCGGCCTCGGGTGCCGACGCGGCAGGCGAACCCTCGGGCGCGGGTCGCGCGAGTTCAGCGGCCAGCACCTGGCCCACAGCAGTGAGCCGATACAGGTGGCGCGGCGGGCGCCCGGGCGCAGGCTCGTCCTCCCAACCGGCCTCGACCATGCCCCGGTCGTCGAGCCGGATCAGGATCGGGTAGAGCGAGCCCGCTTTCAAGCCGACCTCGCGGCCCAACTCGTAGCCGTAGCGCCACTTGGACGGCTCAGCGGCCAGGGCCTGGAGCACCGCAATGGTCTGCGGTGAGGGTCTGCGGATGCGTCGAGAGCCAGATTCCCGGGTCACGCGATAACTCTATCTAGGTAGAGAAATCTCCGGCAACCGCGTCCGCAATCCGACGCCGCGTCGCTTCATCGCAGCTCGATCGCCATCCACCACACCGGCATCAGGATCCGCATACCTGTCGGAGAAGAGCCGTGGCGGCGGGGCTCGGCGGATCGCCGGTGATGGTGACGAGCTCCCAGGCTGGAACGTCTCCGTCGAGGGGGATGAAGCGGACCTGCTTGGTCTTGCCGGCGAAGGAGGTCGGGACCAGCGCGACGCCGAGGCCGCAGGCGACGAGGTCGAGGAGGGAGTGGACGTCGGTGACCTCGAGGGCGACGCGGCGTTCGACACCTGCTGCGGCCAGAACCCGGTCCGCATGATCACGGGTGCCCCACGTGGGCGGGAAGTCGACGAACTGCTCGTCCGTCAGATCCTGCAGCTTGGCACGGTCCTTCGTCGCGGCGGGGTGGCCGGGAGCGCAGGCGAGGACCAGGTCTTCGGCGTCCAGCGGGCTGACGGCGACGTTCTCGGGCAGGCGGGCCGGCCGGGAGACGAAGGCGATGTCGAGCCGCCCGGTGCTCACGTGCTCGACGAGCTCGTCCGAGCCGCCTTGCCGCAGCCGGATCTCCAAACCCGGGTGCCGGCCGAGGAAGCCGGAGAGCAGCGTCGGGAGGTGGATGGCGTGCAGGCACTGGAGTGAGCCGATCGAGAGCGATCCGCGCAGCAGTCCCTGGACGGCGGCGACGGCCTCCTTGGCCGCGTTGCTCGCGGACAGGGCACGCAGCGCCTCGGCAAGCAAGGCCTGGCCGGCGGCCGTGAGCTGTACCTGGCGCGTGCTGCGGAGAAAGAGGGTGGCGCCCAATTCCTTCTCCAGCGAGCGGATCGAGGCCGACAGCCCCGACTGGGCGATGTGCAGACGCTGCGCCGCGCGAGTGAAGTGGCACTCCTGCGCCACGGCGACGAAGTGCTCCAGCTGTCTGAGCTCCACGGTCCACGCACCCATCGGCTCGCACTCATCAGCTTGAGTGCTTAGTGAGATCAGTATCTTCTGTTGGACAGACTAATCGCCGTTGGCAAGGCTGGAGAAGCACACACGAACGAGGACAGAGGAGCTTCTCCACCATGCAGACTCGTCGGATCGGAGACCGGGCGGTCAGTGCGATCGGGCTCGGCGGCATGCCGATGTCGATCGAGGGGC
The DNA here is from genome assembly GCF_000504285.1 of Actinospica robiniae DSM 44927. Taxonomy (NCBI): domain Bacteria; kingdom Bacillati; phylum Actinomycetota; class Actinomycetes; order Catenulisporales; family Actinospicaceae; genus Actinospica; species Actinospica robiniae. The sequence goes on from NZ_KI632511.1 coordinate 184,686, forward strand.
GCCCGGACGAACAGCGGTCCGTGGCCACGATCCACGCGGCTCTCGACGCGGGCGTCACACTGATCGACACGGCCGATGCCTACCACCGGGAAGCCGACGAGGTCGGTCACAACGAGACCTTGATCGCGCGCGCTCTCGCGAGCTACGGCGGCGACAGCTCGGGCGTGCTGGTCGCGACGAAGGGCGGCCACCTGCGTCCCGGCGACGGCTCCTGGACGCAGAACGGCGACCCTGGGTATCTGAAGCAGGCCTGCGAAGGCTCGCTCAAGCGGCTCGGCGTCGAGGCCATCGGGCTCTACCAGTTCCACCGGCCGGACCCGAGGGTCCCGTTCGCCGACTCGGTGGGCGCTCTGCGCGAACTGCTCGACGAGGGAAAGATCGTCCGCGCCGGCCTGTCCAACGCGAACGCCGAGCAGATCCGCCAGGCCCTTGAGATCCTCGGGGAGGACCTGGTCAGCGTGCAGAACCAGTTCTCGCCCTCCTTCCGCTCCAGCGAACCGGAACTCGAGCTGTGCGCCGAGCTCGGTCTCGCCTTCCTCCCGTGGAGCCCGCTCGGCGGCATCACCAGCGCGGCCGGCCTCGGCGACCGCTTCGCCGCGTACGCCGAGATCGGTGAGGCCCACGCGGTCAGCCCGCAGCAGGTCTGCCTCGCCTGGATGCTGGCCAAGGCCCCCGTCGTCATCCCGATCCCCGGATCCTCACGCCCCGAGACGATCCGGGACTCAGTCGCCGCCGAATCGCTCGAACTCAGCGCCGAGGAGATCGGCCGGCTCAACGCCGCCTGACGGGCACAACCCGCGACGGCGAAACAGCGCGGCACCGAGTCCACCCGACCCGGTGCCGCGCTTGCGTCAGTCGGTCGCGGCGAAGCGGCCGGGGACAGCCCATGGAGGGGGCGGTCCGGCTGTCCCCGGCCGACTTTAATTCTACACGCTTGTAGATGTTCTCCGCGCCGTCATGGCTCACAAGGCCGAGGTCGACTATCGAGTGCCCGCCGCAGGGGCAGATGGCGATGGCGACTCGCCACCGCGCGCGGAGCTCATAGCCCCGCCGTTTCCGTAGCAGGCCCCTCCTCTTCGGCGAAGCGCACTGGCTCATCGAGCAGATCGAGCCATGCGCGCACGACGAAGTCGTGTTGGCCCAGAATCGGCGGTGGAGTGTGAAGCGGCTCCGGCCGTTCGTCGAAGCGCCAGGGCGTCCCCGGCAGCGTGATGCACCCGAGGGTGGCGTGCTCGACCTCGACGGTCAACCCCGGCCGGCGGGTCTGCTCGCAGCTGTAGACCTCGTCCAAGGTTCGGATGCGCCCGGCCGGGATCCCCGCAGCCGACAGTCGCTCGAGCCAGGTCTGGGCGGACTCACGACTGAACAACGCAGTCAGATCGCGTTCCAATTCGTCGCGGTTGCGCACGCGATCCGCGTTGGTCAGATAACGCGGGTCGTCCGCGTTCAGGCCGGTGACCTCGGCCAGCGCACGCCACAGGTTCTGGCTGCCGACGGCGATCTGAAGGTCGCCGTCGGCGCAGTGATAGAGGCCGTAGGGAGCGACCGACGGATGATGGTTGCCCGTGGCCTGCGGCAGCTGGCCCGCGACCGTCCACCCGGTGCCCTGGAAGCTGTGCACGCCGACGAGCGCCGAGAGCAGCGACGTTCGCACGGTCTGGCCGTGCCCGGTGCTCCGGCGTTCGATCAGGGCGGCCAGGACGGCGCAGACCCCGAAGACGCCGGCGAGCAGGTCGGCGATGGGCACGCCCGTCTTCGTCGGCCGTCCACTCTCGCCGGTCAGGCTCATCAGGCCGCCCTCGCCTTGGGCGATCTGGTCGTATCCGGGGCGGTCATCGTCGGGCCCTTCATGGCCGTACCCGCTGATCGAGAGGACGACCAGCAGCGGGTTGAGCTCCTTCAGACGCTCGGGACCGAAACCGAGGCGGTCCAGCACTCCGGGGCGGAAGTTCTCCACCAGGACGTCGGCGCGCCGGATGAGCCGCTCGACCAGTTCCTTCCCCTCACGGCTCTGCAGATCGGCGACGACGGACTTCTTGTTGCGGTTGCAGGCCAGGAAATACGTGGACTCCGGAGACGCGCCGACCACCGGCGGGACGACGAACGGCGGACCCCATCCCCGCGTCTCGTCTCCCTGCGGCGCTTCGACCTTGATGACTCTGGCCCCGAGATCACCGAGCATCATCGCCGCGTGCGGCCCGGCCAGAGCGTGGGACAGATCGAGCACGAGCATGCTGCTGAGCGGCCCGTCCGTCTGGGTGGGTTGCGTGGTCACGATTCTCCCTTCGGTTCGGTCACTGTCGTGTGATCATGAACCTACGAAGGCGTGGGCGAGCAGAGAGCCAGCGGAAGGTTAAAAATCGTTTACCTTTGGCCACGAAGCAGACACGGTATGTAATGAGGGCATGGCATACGCTGAACTGCTGGTGGTGGAGGACGATGCGGACATCGCCGCCGAGCTGCTCCAAGCACTGACCGGCCACGGCTACCACCCGGTGATCGCGGCGAACGGGCAACAGGCACTCGCTCACGTCCTGGACAGACGTCAGCCGGATCTGGTCCTGCTCGATCTGGGGCTTCCCGACATGGACGGCGTCGCGCTGTGCCGCCGTCTACGGGCCCTGCTTCCCGTGGAGAGCATCATCGTCGTACTCACCGCGCGGACACAGGAATTCGAGATCGTCGTCGCCTTGGACGCGGGCGCGGACGACTATCTCACCAAGCCCTTCCGGTTCACCGAACTTCTCGCCCGCCTACGCGCCCACCTGCGCCGGAGCCGAAATACCGGAGGACCCGCATTCATCCGGCTCGGGCGCGTCACGATCGACATGCGGGCCCGGCGCGTGTTCGCCGGAGAGCGCGAGATCAATCTTCGTCCCAAGGAGTTCGACCTCTTCACCGCGCTGGCCGGCCGGGCAGGCGCCGTGGTGAGCCGCGACGAACTGATGGCACTCGTCTGGGACGCGCACTGGTTGGGCCCGACCAAGACCCTGGACGTCCACGTCTCCGCGCTGCGGCGCAAACTCGAGGACGCCGATCCCGGTTTGGGACAGGCGATCACGACGGTACGTGGGCGTGGCTACCGCTGCGAGCAGCCGACGCCTCCACCTGCGGAAACCTCGGGCGGGTACTCATACTCCTCCCGATCCTGAACGGGCAGGAGGAGACTGAACACCGGCCGCGGCCCGCGTCGGCGCATCACGAGTCGGCCGCCCTCCGCTTCCGCGAGCGAGCGGGCCAGCGGCAGCCCGATGCCATGGCGGGTCGCCGGGGCGCCGCGTTCGAAGACCGGCGGTTCGTCCGCTGCGCCGCCGGGCGCCACGCCGGGACCGTCGTCGCCGACCTCGATCGCGACGCCGGTGCCCACATCCGTGACCGTCAGCCGGATCTCGCCGCGGCCATGGACCAGTGCGTTGTCCAGCAGCGCGCCGATGATCTGAGCGATGGCGGCCTCGGAGGCCCGGACGGGCGCGAGGCCGGATTCGCAGCGCACGGTCAACCGGCGGTGGGCGTCCGAGACCGCGGCCTCGTGGCGGTTCGCCACGTTCCGGGCCACGTCCGCCGCGTCGACGGCGAGGCCGGACCGATGAGTTTCACGTGCCAGCCGAAGCAATTCCTCCACTGATACGGCCAGACTCTCCGCCCGCCGCAACGCCGTTCCCACGGCCGCGCGCCGCGCCGCCTCGTCGGCGTTCTGCGCCGCCTCGAGACCCAGGACCAGAGCAGTCAGCGGGGTGCGCAGTTGATGTGAAACAGCGGTGCTGAACCCCCGCTCGCGCTCGAGTACATCGCCGAGCCGACGCGCCGTCGCGGCCAAGGCCTGACCTGCCAAGTCCGCTTCGCGGATGTGCGTCCGCGGCGCCTGGACCGTGAAGTCACCCTCCCCCAAGGCGCGTGCGACTGCCGTCAGCTCCTCGAGCGGAGCCGCTACGCGCCGGGCCAGATGCCAGGCCAGGCCGGCCGAGAGCACCACCACACCCGAGCCGAGCACAGCGAGCACCAGCCAAGCCCGAATCCGGCGGTCGGTCACTCGATCCCAGGGCATCCAGACGCGGACGATCTCCACCACCCGGCCGCTGCGGATGACCGGCGCGACCACGGCCAGATGACCGGTCTCGATCCCATGGTGCATGCGTCCGTCGACGGAGAGCTCCGACACAGGCGAGCGGCCGGGGCCGACGCCCGCGAGCTTGCGCCCCGACGCCGAGTAAAGACCCACCTCCACGCCGCGTGACGGATCGTCGGATCCGATCAGGGCATCCGGGTCGGAGGTCGGGCGCGCCGCGATGTCCGCCGATACCAAGATGGCATCCCGCTGCAGCAGCACCACAGCACCTCGGCTGTAGACCTCTGCCACAGCCCAGGCCAGCGGCAGCGTGAAGACGACGACCGCGCATGCGGTCACCGTCACGATCGACGTAAGCACGCGCCGGCGCAGACTGACGCCACCATGCCGTCTCGACACGCTCACCTCGTGACAGTCGCCGGGCGCGCGAGTCGCCCGCCAGTTCAGAGCACGCCCGAAGCGCTATGAACTCGTCAATCCCAGCCATGGCGGGCAGCCTCGCGCAGTTCACTGAGGCTCATTCTGGCCGCTCGTGGCGGCGTCACAGCACCGCGACACGGCCTGGCTCGGGGTGGAGGTCGCGGAGCCGGCTCCGGCGGACGAGCAGGCCGAAACGGCCGCGGTCAGCGCGACCGCCGCGAGCCCGGAGGCCAGGGCGTTGCGCAGCCGGCGATCGGAGGCGGTGAATCGTTCGAACCGCGCGGTCTGCGGCCGAGTGATCCGGCCAAGCAGCGGAAGCAGCCCGGCGAGTATCGCCAACGCCGCCAGGACACCGCGGCCGGTCGTCGCCGCGTAACCGGCTCCCGGCAGCTGGATCGTGGACGTGCTCTTCGACGCCAACTGCTTCACCACCGGGGCCGCGACCAGGGTCACCCGCTGGATCTCGTTGCAGTTCGAGGTCGGATTTCGCAGGTCCGGGTCTTCGGTGATATCCGCCCCGCGCGAAGCCTTCCGGGCCGCCATCAGACTGATGACCCGCGGATCGACTCGGTCAGCCGCTCCTACCGGCTTGCCGGCTCGGGCGGCCGGGGGGTCATACCCGGGGTGAGCTCGTCGAACTCGTTGGCCAGCACCAGGTAGAGCTCCCCCCAGCCACTGCTGATGGCGATCTCGTTCAAATCACCGGTCGGCAGGAGCTCGAACTTCAACTCCGGCAGCCTGCTGCCGTCTCCGCGACCTACGCGCTCCGCATGGTCGCGCAGGTCCCCGACGAGCTCCTGCTCATCCTCGTAGTACGGCTGCCAGTTGAGATCCTGAGGGAATCGCTGAACGGCATCCAAGAGCGCGTCGATGATCTCTACCAGGCGAGGATTCACAGAACCGAGGATCGCAGTGGCCGTCGCCCGGTCAGGATGGAAGTGACGAAGTCCGTGTTGGGGTGGCGGCGTCGGTTCAGGTCTTCGACCACGGCGTTCACGTCGAAGGGCACGGTGCGGTGGGTGACGGTTGGGCCGTGGCCCTCGTCTGCGAGTAGAAGCCAGCTTGTGGTGTCAGCGCCGTGCGGCAGTCCCGCAGAACCCGGATTGAGGACACGGATACCGTCGAGGTGGCGATCTGTCATGCGATGGGTGTGGCCGCCGATGACGATATCGGCGTCACAGCCGGCAAGCAGCAGCCGCAGGCGCTCATCGGTGATTTCCGGGGAAATGCCGGAGCCGTCGTCGGCTGCCGGGGAGGCATGGACACCCAGGACGCTGGTTCCGCTGGGCAGTTGGAGTCGCAGTCGCGTCGGGAGCGTAGTCAGCGCGGTAAGCACGCCCGCTTGATCCAGGACGCCGCGGGTCCATCCGATTCCCGCCGCCATCGCCGCGTAGCGTTGCACGAGGTCGAGGCTCGCCACGGCATCGGCGGCAGTTGCGTGAGGGGCGGGTTGCTCACCCGTCAGGACGTAGCGGTCGGTGTTCCCCCGCAGCATCTCGATACCGGGCAGTGTGCGGAGGAGTTGCAGGACTTCGACGGGCCGTGGGCCGAAGAGCACGAGGTCCCCCAGTGCCCACCAGCGGTCTACCTCCAAGCTTTCGGCGTCCTTGAGTACTGCGCGTAGTGCAACGTCGTTACCGTGGATGTCGGCGATGACCCCCAGTCTCATGGGCACCAGCATAGAGACCGGCGGCGCCCGACTGCGATGACCAGCATTCTGACGAGGTCATGCGGGCGCGGTGCTGCTACACCGTACGGCCGACCGGGTCGGACTGGCAGGACGACGCTCCCGGCGTCGGCGAGTTTGCGCGCCGGGTCCGGTCGACGACTGCGATCTCCTGTTGCCGGATCAGGCTGGTCGTAGCAGGAACTCGTTGCCGTCCACGTCGACCAGCTCGGCCGATCCGTCGCCGCCGATGGACACGATGGCCGCGCCGAGCGAGACCAGCCGGTCGATCTCGGCGCGCAGATCCCCGCCGGGCGCGGTGAGCAGAAACCGTTGCGCGCTGCGGGCGATCTTCGCGGCGAGCGGCTGGCCGCCCCAGGCGACCTTCGTGCCGCCCAGCGGCGACTGTACGGCCGTTTCCTGGTCCCGGTCCCAGACCAGCGGCCAGTTCAGCGCCGCGCTCCAGAACAAGCCGACATCGCGCGTACCGACGCAGGCAACCTCGCCGAAGAAGCCGGTGCCGGCCAGGTACCCGTTGCCCGGCTCGATGACGCAGAAGTAGTTGCCGCCCGGGTCGACCAGTACGACGTGACCTTCCTCGGGTCGCTGCCCGACATCGACGTGGCGGGCCCCGATCGCCAGCGCACTTGCCACCGTGTCCTGCTGGTGGGCGAGGCTGGCACTGGTCAGGTGCAGATGAAGCCGGTGCAGGTGCTCGGCTGCCGCGGGCCCGGGCACGAACCGCAGGCCGACTTGGGTCGGCGGACCGGGGAGCAACAGACCGTCCCCGTCGGCGACCACATCACAGCGGAGCATGCCGCTCCAGAACCGAGCGACCCGCTCGGGGCTATCGGTATCGCATGTCACTGCCAGCAGTCTCACAGCCATGCCCGAACGCTAGGCGCATACCGACGAAGCCCGCCACCGAATTGCATCGCGACTGGCCGAGACGCGCGCAACACGGTCAACCACAACACGCTCCAAATGTCCGCGGACAGCTTGCGCACAGCAGACCACGTCATGTCGACTGACGAAGCAAGGGCCGCACAGCCAAGGGTGGTCCCGTTCCGCCCTGTCCGTGTTCTCACGGAACGGGGGCGGAACAAGCTGGCCACGCGGCGAGCCCGCCTAGCGCACGCCCCGGCCGGCGAACCGTCGACCGTCAGCAGCCGGGGCTGCGTCGCCGTGCCGGGAATCTCGACGAACGCCGACGATCCCTGGACGAGTTGGTGACGGCCGAACGACCATGGCCGCTCATTGAGGTCATCTCGAGACTGCGCGGCGATGCCGCATCGCCTCCAGAAAATGATCAGCCGCGGCAAGCTTCTTGCCGATCTTGTAATCCACCTTGGCCATAGCGAAGAGCGTCGAGCGCAGCTGAACAGTGTCTCCGCTCTTTGCGAAGTAAGCGTGTGCGCCGGCGAGTGAAAGACGGGCGTCGATGTAATCGCCCGACCGGTACTGGATGACGCCCATGAGGAACTTACACTCGCTGTACGACCGGAAGTCGTCGAGCTCCTTGAACCTACGAGCGGCCTCTGCGATGAGATCCTTGGCCCTGCCAGGATCATCGTCCGCGAGGCGGACCTGTCCCAGAAGGCGACCGACCCGAGCGAACAGCGGCTTGGCAAGCTCCGACTTCAGGCCGATCTTCACCAGATCGCCTTGCGCGCGTTCGCCATGGTAGAGAGCATCTTTGGTGCGGCCGGTCGCCAGCAGGGCACTGGCCAGCATGCACCGCGCACGGATCTCGCCGATGGGGTTGGGCATGTACTGAAATCGCAAGAGCGATGTCGCCGCGTATTGTATGGCTTGCTCCGCATAGGCGGCCCGGCCTCGCCGGGGCGCGCCATTCCGGTACCGTGTCAACGCGAGGCGCGCCAGGCGGTACTGAATGCTTGCGCGTCTGCGCGCGTCGCCGAGATTCGACGTCAGGCCTTCATGCAACTCCTTTTCGGCCGCTTCCCACCGATAAGCGCGACGAGCCGCCTCAGACCGGCCGAGGTGGAGGCGGTAGGCAACCACTTCGCCGTCTGCCACGCTCGCCGTGTAAGGATTGTCCAGCCAGCGCTCCGGACGCCTGGCGGACTCCGTCTCCGCGCTGAGAATGCCGATCAGCCGCTGGTCTTGAGGGTCGTTGCTCCCCGCGAACTCGGAAAGCGCGAGGCTGAACTGGGGTAGAGCGTTGGAGTACGCGCCGAGCTGGAGCCAGGCCAATCCCATCTCACGATGGATGCGGGCGGCGAGAAGTGAACGCTTGGAGACCGAGGACGCGAGCGCCTGACGCATCGCTTCTTCGAGTGTCTCGAAAGACGTGTTGTAGTCTTCGGTCGACACGAGGTATGAGCCCTTTGCGATCAAGACCTCGATCTCGCCGTCGATCGCCGCGTCCCGGACCGCCGCCATATGGGCGAGCTCGAACACCTCGAGGGCGTCCGGGACGGCGAGGCGCAGCGGCACACAGCCACCGAGTAGTGCTGCGATACGCCAGCTCAGAGCCCACTCGCCTTGCCGGTGGGCGGCCGAGGAAGCGCGGACGAGGTTCGCGTATTCGGCCCGCACCCACCGCTGTGACGGTTCCGCGGAACCTGCCATCTCCATTCTCTCCGGCGTCGGCGGGACTGGCAGGACGTTCACCAGAAGCGGCCTGCGGCGGAGCAGGAATCCGACCGCCACGGCGAGGAACTCCTCTTCGAACCTGGCCGACGCGGGTTCCATGTCAGCCGCGTTCTCGTCCATCAGGAGGGTATGGGCCAGATCACGTACGAGTGGATGGAAGGTGTACCTGTACGGGCCCGGCCGCTGCCCCACCACCTCGATGAGCTGAGCCCTCGCCAGCCGGCCGATCAGGTTGGCGGACACGGCGTCCGTCACCTCGAGCAACGGCGAGAGCACCCAGGGCAGGAACGTCTCCGTTTCGAGCAGGGCCAGAAACCGGAATGCGCGCCGTTCCAGCTCGCCGAGTCTCGCGTACTCCGCTTCAATACGCTGCCTCGGCACCATCGCACCGTGATTGAGTTGCCCGAGGCGTCCCGGACCCTTCCGGAGCGTCGCGGCCATCTCGGTGTACGGGTCCTCGTACGGGGGGTTGGCGATCCCCTTACGGTCCGCCAGCTGTGCCGCGGCCGCGAGCAGGGCCAGCGGCAGACATCCGCAGAGTTCGATGATCTCCGCGACGCATTCGGGATGCGACCGAGCCGCGTCTCCGGCTACGGAGCAGAAGATGTCCCAGGCGGCATTGGTGGTCGGTACCTTGACGAGATGGGAGCCCGTGACGGTCGTCTCGGCGATGTCGCGTCCGCTGGTGACGAGCACGGCGCACCGAAGCCCATCGGGCATCAGTTCCTCGATCTGGTTGGCGCTCAGCGCCGACTCCAGGATTATCAGGTATCGGCCACTGTGTGTCAGCTTGCGGAAATGCTCGAGATTCTCCGCCGCCGTCTGATTCACGAAGCCGTTCGCCTTGAGCTTGTCGAGGAGGCTGTTGAGGATTTCATCGGGCGGGCGTGCGACTCCGCCCTCGCTCAGCGGTTCGCGGAACACTCCGTGCGGATAGTGCCGCGCGATGCGGTGCGCATACTCGGCAAGCAGTGCGCCCTTGCCGACGCCTGGCTGGCCGTGCAGGTACAGCCGCACCGGAGAGCGCGCGTGCCTGCGCCGCTTCGGCAGCCGCCACCAGTGGCGCGCGCCACCTTGCGCTCGATACTCCGCGTCCAGCGCTCGCATGTCGTCCTCGCGCCCGTAGAAGGCGTGCGGGCGCTCCGGTAGTTCCGCCACCGTGGCACGGGTGCGGCGCGCCAACCATTCGACAACGGGGATCGCCAGGAACGAGATGGTCGTCGCCAGAATCCACCAGCGCAGGCTCGCATTCGCGGACTGCGTCTTGGCGGCCATCCGCGTGGCGAAGGCGAAGGTCAGCGGTAGTACGGCGCGGCTGAAGAACTTGCATGCGATGAGCAGGCCGTTTCTCAGCCGGCGAGCACGAGCTGAACGCCTGCGCTTGAATGAACGCATCGTTGTCGGGCCTAGTGATCAGGGTTCGGCTGCCGGGTGATACTGCCGAGCCGTCGTAGTCGTCGGGTCCGCAGTCCCCGGATACGATCGCGGTAGACACGGCTCAGGCTCTTCTCGTCGTCGAGCCGCTCGAAGGCGTGCGCCGCGTCGTTGAACAGACGTATGGCATCCGATGTGCGATTCTCCTGAGCGCGGACGCCGGCGAGAAGGCGAGCGGTATCCGCTTCCAGCCACGAGTCGCCGCAGCTCTGGAAGGTCTTGAGCGCCATACCCAGCACCCGCGACGCCTCCTCGAGACGGCCCCCGGCGCTGGCGGCCTGACCGATGGTGAGCCGGCACTGCGCGACGGCGTAACGGTGCTGCATGCGCGTGAAGCCCGCCAGCGCCCGAGCCGCGAACGTCTCGGCTGCGGCGTAATCGCCGTCATCGAGCATGCACAGCGCGAGCTCGTGATCGAGTCGAGCCTGCCACAGGGCGAACCCGGCATCTTCCGCCACACGGCGTTCGGTCGTCAGGAGCGTGACGGACTCCTCCCGATGGCCCAGGAGTCTCATGACCCTGCATTGCGCCCACACGAGGCCGACCATGAGGACGTCGTGGTCGACCGGCCCTTTCGCCATGCCGATAGCCGTCTCCATCGTGCTCTGCGCCTCACTCGACTGCGTCGATTCTGCTTGCAGCAGGGCCAAATCGCTGATGAGCGAGGATGTCTCCTGCACATCGGGCTCATCGGACGCCATCGACCGGGCTTTCGTGAAGTAGTCACTGGCGGCCGCAAACTGCTTCTTCCGATGCATGAGGACACCCAGGCAGTGCATCGCACGCCTGGCGCTGACCGGTTCGTCTATCTCCAACGCGGAGTGGGCCAACTGCTCAGCCTCGTTGAGGCTGCCCAGCTCAATCAGTATGGCGGCGAGCACGGTCTTCGCCTGCGCCTCCTTGGCTTGGTCGCCCTGACTGAGTGCGAACACGGTCAAGTCTCGTGCGGCTTGTCGAGCCGAGGCGAAGTCTCCCTCTCCGATCTCATGGCGCACTCGTTCATCGACTCTCTGTACGAACTCCGACTCCTTCGATTGTTCGCGCGCCAGGGCGATCCGGGCGTGGAGCGCGCGGCGCTCCGCCGCAGAGGTCGACGTGAGGAGAAGTTGCGCGCAGTACTGATGGACCTCTTCATGGATCCGGAAGAGCGCGGTTCCGGTGTCGAGGCTGAACTGCTCGATCAGCCGAGCCCGAGTGAGAGCGTCGACGACACGCAGGACTTCCGGCTCGTCCGCATCGAGGACCGCACCCAGCATCCACGGAGCGAACACCAGCTTGTCGAACAGACCGAGCAAGGTGAGAGCGCGGCGTTCCAGCGCGGTCAGCGCCAAGGCACTCAGATCGAGTGCGGACTGGCTGGCGGCCTCGGCTATCTCATCACCCGCGATGCGCTGCATCTGGGCGAGCGCGGATGCGAGACTTCCATATGGGTCGTCCGCCAACGACGCTCCGATCAGCCGGATGGCGAGCGGCTGATAACCCACGGCCTGGACCAGCTGGTCCGCCGCGTCCCTCTCGCCGGCCACGCGTTCGCTTCCGACCAGGGCGCTGAGCAGTTCCACCGCGTCGGTCGCGGTGAGGGGTCCGACGTGGATCTGCAGGACATCGGGCCGCGAGGACAGCCGCGCCCGCGTGGTCAGAAGCACGGTGTTACTCGACCCTGCGGCCATCAACGGCTCGAGCGCCGAGGAGCCGACCGCGCCGTCCAGGACGAACAGAACCTTTGAAGCCTTCCGAGGATCGAGTGGACTCTGGCCGGGGACCGTTCCATCCCGGTTGGCGTCGAAAGAGCCGCGACGGCTGTAAAGGCTCCCGAGCAGTGACTCCACTGCTCGGGCCTGATCCTGCTCCGGTTCGAGGTGAAGGAAGACGTGGCCCCCGGGATGCCTGCGCTGCAGATCCCGGGCCACGTGGTTCGCCAAGGACGTCTTTCCCGCTCCCGCGTCGCCGTACAACACGACGATCCGAGGGGTGCCGTCGCCGGTGATGTGATGCTTCGCGTAGTCCTGGATGATCTTCAGTTCTTCCCCGCGTCCGACGAAAAGGGCCGGCGGTGGAGGCTCCAAGGCTCTGAGCCGGCTCAGCCCGTCTCGGCGCAGCGTTCGTGCGGACCGCGCGGAGCGACGGGTCATGGTGAGGATGAGTCCGAGCGCCCAGAGAGCCGCCCCCGACATGAGCCCCAGGATGAGTATAAAGTATGAGCGTGTTGATACGTGCCAGAAGTACAGGGCGCCGAGCGCGAGGGCGAACGGCGCCGCGTACACCCCCAATGTACTGAGCCAGATCTGCCATATGAGAAGCCTGCGATCGGACGACCAACCTCGCTCTGATGAGGACACGACCCGGCACCACCCCTGAATAAGCGGCACGGCCCGGCCGGACGCGCCCACCGAATTCGTCGACCGCCCCCTCGCCGTTCGGCAGTCCACTTCATCGTGGCACGCAGGTCCCGGTCTGTCTGCCACATGTTGAAGTATTGCCAAGATTCTTTGTGTACAAGGTAACTGAGGCCACGGCAGTTCGCAGAAGTGGGATAAGGCCGGATCTGCCTGTGAAAGCCTGCGGTCATGAACGCACCGCCGTATCCCTCGCCGGAGGACGAACGGATCGCTGCGAGCACGACGATCTCCGGCGCGATGGTCATCGTCACAACCCCCGCTGGAATAGTGCTGTACCTGCGAGACGACAAGCCTGAAATCCCACATCCCGCGTTCTTCGAGGCGCGCACGCTCCGGCATGCGCGAGAGCTGACACTGGCGGAGGGGCCCGGCGGGTTCCAGCCGCTGCGGGCCGGTCGGTTCGCCTTCACCCGGATCACCCTGGTGGACCAGTTCGGGCAGGCCGTCGCCGGACCGCCGCCGGCCGGCCGGTACCTCCAGTTACCGCCGCGGCTGTTGGAGCCGGCTCGGCTCCGCCCGGTTCGCCCCGGACGGCACCGCCCTGGGCGAGCTGACCGAGACCGCGGCCCGGATCTCCTGGCTGCCGGCGCCCGGATCGGAGTACCGCGGGCCCTGCTCTGCCGTGGTGCGCAAGATCGCCCGAGGTTATGCTCGCCGGAGCGAGAGCGCACGAACCCGCGAGCACCTGGGAGACGGCATGAACGCGCAGCAGGGAATCGACCCGAGTGTCGCCCCGAGCGGAACCGGGTGCGTCGAATGCGATGATGCCGGCGGATGGTGGGTCCACCTGCGGCGTTGCGCGCAGTGTGGACACATCGGCTGCTGTGACGACTCGCCGTCGAAGCACGCGACGGCGCACGCGAAGGCCACCGGGCACCAGTTGATCCGCAGCTTCGAGCCCGGCGAGGAGTGGTTCTGGAACTACCGGACCTCCGAGGCGTACGACTCCGGCCCCGCGCTCGCTCCGCCTGAGAACCACCCCCTCGACCAGCCGGTGCCCGGGCCGGCGGGCCACGTGCCGGCGAACTGGCAAGAAGTGTTGGGCTGACGGGGTCCAGGATGTCTGCTCTCGGTCCCCCTGACGAAGCCCGCCCGTCCGTGGCCCCGGGGCAGTGGGAGCGCTTGCTGGCGTACGCCGGGGCGCCCGAGTCGGTGCCGGAGGGTACCTGGTTGTACGAGCCGGGGGACCAGGCCATCGATATGGTCCTGGTCGAGCAGGGCGAGGTCCTCATCTGTAGGCCGCCGATGCCCGGCGACGACGAGTGCGTCGCAATCGCCTCGTTCGGAGCACGCGAGTTCACCGGTGAGTTGAGCTTGTTGACCGGCCAGAACGCCGCCGTCGGCGCGAGAGGCGGCGCAGGCGCGGTGGTACGCAGGCTCGGCCCCGCCGCCCTGCGCATGGTGATGCAGCAAGAGCCTGAGATTTCCGACCTCTTGCTCCGAACTCTGATCGCGCGGCGCCGATACATGCAATCGGGTGAAGGAGCACGGAGCCTGGAGCTGGTCGGTGGCGCGTGGTCGGCCGACGCGTTGGCGCTGCGCACCTATGTCGCCCGGCAGCAGCTCCCCCACACCTGGACCGACGCCGACAGTCCGGCAGGTGCCGCCATGCTGCGCGCGGTCGGCGCGGAGCCAGCCAGCCTGCCGATCGCTATCACGCCTAGCCGCGTGCTGCTCAACGCCACGGCGGGACTGCTCGCCGAGTACCTCGGCCTGTCCTATCGGGCGCCGTCCGAGCAGCACACGGTCGACCTCGTCGTCGTCGGCGGCGGGCCTGCGGGACTGGCTGCCGCGGTCTACGGCGCGTCGGAAGGGCTCGACACTCTGGTTCTCGAGGCCTCGGCCGCCGGAGGGCAGGCTGCCGCCAGCTCCCGGATCGAGAACTACCTCGGTTTCACTTCGGGCATCAGCGGTGGCGAACTGACTGCGCGGGCAGCCGTGCAAGCGGAGAAATTCGGCGCCCGGATAGCCTCCCCCTGTGCGGTTGCGAAACTAGACCCGCATGGTGACGTGATCAGGTTGGTCTTGTTCGACGACACCGAACTGACGGCTCGGGCCGTCGTGATCGCCACCGGCGCCCGGTACCGCTCCCTGCCACTCGAGCGCTGGGCCGACTTCGAGGGCGCAGGAATCTACTACGCGGCCACCCAGATCGAGGTGCGCGCGTGCGCGCAGAGCCCCGTCGCCGTGGTGGGCGGGGCGAACTCCGCAGGTCAGGCCGCACTGTACCTTGCCGAAAACGGCAGCGCGGTGTCACTCGTGGTGCGCGGCGACGACCTGCGGGCCGACATGTCAGCGTATCTGGCCGACCGGGTCCTGGCCCATTCCGGGATCACCGTGCGGACCGGCACCCAGGTCTCGGCGCTGCACGGCGCGGACCATCTCGAGAGGGTCTCGTTCGACGCGGGCACGGGCACCCCCGAGTCCGTCGCGTGCACGGGCCTTTTCTGCTTCATCGGTGCTACCCCCGCCACCGAGTGGCTGGAAGGACTGGCGGTCGACGAGAAGGGCTTCCTGCGCACCGACGCCCAGTTGCTCGACGCCGAGCTCACCGGCACCTGGGCTGGTCTCGGCCGGAGCCCGCTGCCGTTCGAGACGAGCGAGCCACGGGTATTCGCGGCGGGCGACGTGCGCTCCGGTTCGATGAAGCGCGTGGCGTCGGCGGTGGGCGAAGGCGCAAGCGCCGTGAGCTCGGTCCATCAAGCCCTCGGCCACTGAAAGATCAGGGCTCGGTAACCGGGAAAAGTCAACGCCCGGCGATTCAAGGGAGCAACGCTCGCTGACCGGGTGTCAGGCGACAGTCGCCCGCACCAGCTCGGATGGGGAGCGAGCTCTCCATTCCGGAACATGGCGACGGCCTGATCGAGCAGTGCCTGCTGCCTATCGCAACGTCGTCGGCACCCTCTGGCCTGACGCGCTGTCCGTGTCGTCGCTCAGCTCGCTCGGCGGAGTGGTCAACACTGGGCAGATGTGTCGTTCGATCCCGCCGCGTTCCAGGCTCCCTCGGGCAGCATCTAAGACTTGCTGGTCGAGATGCGCGTAACCACCTCGATCTCAACGGGCTCCGGATCATCGAGGTAAAACGCAAACCCCGCCTCAAGGTCGGCTGCGAACTCGAGCGGGCGCAGTCCCAGCAACCACTCAGGCCGCGGGATCCAGCCGAACGCCGCAGGCGGGTCGAAGTGCTCGATGAGTTCGACACGTGCGAACGTCTCGGGCACTCCGACGATGCACACATCCCGGGCGGACAAGCCCCTGCCGTCGGGCTCCATGCGCCAGGGCGTGCCCCGCCAGTCGTGGTGATCAGGATCGCGCGGAAAACCCATCCTGCCATCCCAATGATGACCAGGATCCACAGTGCGCCACGGCCACTCAACGAAGACGGTGCGCACCGTAACCCTCGACACCACCACCTCGACCGGCTCCGCACTCAGCCGCACGATGTCCCCGACCTGATAGCCCTCCGCCGCCTCGACAGGCCGCCCACGATCAATCATGGAGACCACCTATCACGCCTGCCCCTTGACCGCTAATCCCACCGGATCTCTCGACGCCCGGCATCGGAGTCAGGACCGGAGCCCGAGTCCTCGCCGAGGTCGGCGACGCCACCGCCTTCCCATCCGTAGCCCACCTGGCCGCCTACGCAGGCCTTACCCTCGTCACCCGCCACTTCGGCACGTCCATCAAGGACGAGACACCCGCGCTCCGCGGAAACCGACCGCTCAAACGCGCCTTGTTCCTCAGCGCCTTCGCATCCATGGCGCACCCGCCCTCGCGCGCCTACTACGAACGGAAGATCAGCGAAGGCAAGCGGCACAACCAAGCCCTGTTGTGCCTCGCCCGACGCCGCTGCGACGCGCTGACCTCAAGTCCGACGGACGGTCTCGTATGTGCCACACGACGAGTTGCCGGTCGAGGGCGACGGTGATTCATGCTGTTCAGCGCAGGCTCAATGAGCATTGACAACGCGGGCCACGTGCAACACTCAACTCCGGGTGGCCTGCATGACATGCCAAGGCCATACGTCGAAAAGCTGCATTTGTCTCGCTCAAGCTATCAAGCAGTTCAGTTCGGCAAGCTCGTCCGCGCTGAGGTTCAACTGGCTTGCTGCTGCCGCATCGCGTGCCGTTTCCGGACGGGTCGCTCCAACCACGGGTATGAGCGCAGGCGATCGCGCGAGCAGCCATGCCAGGGCGACGAGCGCGGCATGCACACCGTGAACGCCGGCCACGCGACCGAGGGAACCTGAGAGCACGGGTTCAGCTTGGGCGAGTCCGCGCAGCGGTGAGTAGGCCAGGAATGCGATTCCGGCTTCCGCGCACTGATCCAGCACGGGCTGCCCGGACACGTCGAAGAGGGAGTAGTGGTTCTGCACTGCCTCGATCGTCGCGGTACGACGCGCCGCGGCGAGCTCGTCGAGCCCGATGTTGGAGACTCCGATATGGGCGATCTTGCCTTCGCGGCGGAGGTCGTCCAACGCGCCGACGCTTTCTTCGATCGGGACCTCGGGGTCGGGCCAGTGCAGGAAGTACAGGTCGATCTGCTCGATCCCGAGCTCCGAGAGGCTTGCCTCACAATCCCGCCGCAGCGACTCCGGGCGGGCGTCGATCGGGAACTCGTCTCCCTGGCGAAGGTGGCCGCCCTTTGTAGCGACCAACGGACGGGCCGCGTCCGATCGCCTCGCCGCTAAGACGTCCCTGATCAGTCGCTCGTTCTCGTTCGGACCGGCGGCGGAGGTGTAGGCGGCGGCCGTGTCCAACATCCTGATCCCGGCGTCGAGCGCGGCTTCGATGACCGCTCGGCCCCGCGTGGGATCGGCATGGTGCTCGAGGGAGAGCGCCGCGCAGCCGAGCGCGAGACCGCCGACCCCTACCGCCCCGACGACACGGTGAGACCTCGCCATAGCCGACCTTTCCATCGCACTCTGATAGACCAGTTCACACGCGCGGCGAGCCGGCCTCGGGACTCGTGGTCCCGTCTGTCGGCGCTTCGCAGCTGTCTGCGGGCCGATCCGTGATGAACTGTGTATAACGTTATACACTATTGCGCCAGGGTGCCCGCTCGTTGCGGGATTGTGGTGCGTCGCACGTGGCCGATAGCGTGTAACGTTAGCGATTCAGCTGCTTTGGTCGACGATTGCCCGCGGAGCCCCGCGGCGGCCGTCGTTCGTGACGACAGGGTGCTCTGGCATGGATTCGGCGAAGCAAACCAAGCGCGTGACGATCAAGGAAGTCGCGCAGCACGCGGGGGTTTCCATGGCCGCCGTCTCCAAGGTGCTGCGCAACGCCTACGGCACGAGCCCGGCCATGACGGAGAAGGTCAAGGCCTCGATGGCCGCGCTCGGGTACCGGCCGAGCTCGGCGGCGCGCGGCATGCGGGGGCGGACTTACACGATCGGCGTGCTGCTCGACAACCTGCGCAACAGCTTCTTCGCCGACATCCTCGACGGCGTGCACGAGGAGCTGCTCGACACCGACTACACCGTGCTGATCGGCGCCGCCGGGTTCGACGCGGCCGGGCAGGCCCACACGATCGAGGCCATGGTCGACCGGCGGATGGACGGGCTGATCCTCATCGCCCCGGGCACCAGCCGCAGCGAGGTGCTCGGCTTCGCCGCGGTGACTCCCACCGTCGTCATCGGGCATCACGACGCGGCCGAGGTCCACGACTCGGTCCTCGACGCGGACGACATGGGCGCGGCCATGGTGGTCGATCACCTCGTCTCGCTCGGCCACCGCCGCATCGCGCTGTTCTCCTCACCCGGCACGAAGTCGAGCCAGTGGCGAAAGACGCCTGAGATCGTCCTGACCAACGGGTATCTGGAAGCGATGCAGCGCCACGGCCTCGAAGATCTGGCCACGGTGGTGCGCGCTCCGTACTCGGACGACGGCGGTTACAAGGCCGGCCTGGACCTGCTTTCCGCGTCACACCGCCCGACCGCGATCATGACCGGTGCGGACATCGCCGCGATGGGCGTCTTCCGCGCCGCCGACGAGCTCGGGCTCCGCGTCCCGGAGGATCTGTCGCTGGCCGGCTACAACAACACGGCTTTGGCGGCACTGACCTCTGTCCAGCTCACCAGCGTCGACCAGGCCGGCCGGACCATGGGCTCCGCGGCCGCACGTATGCTGATCGAACGCGTGGAAGGCCGCCGCACCCGCGCCATGCAGACCACGATGACCCCGAGCCTCGTCGTGCGCCGGAGCACGGCAGCGCCCGCTTCCTGATTCGACATCCAGGTTCTTACCGCCCGGCCCGACTGGGTCGAAGCGGTGCCGACAACGGCCGGCGGGCCTGTTAACCGCGCAACAGCGAAGCCGCTATCGGCATGATCAGCACCGCTCACCCATCGATCTGAACAACGATTTACACGCTGAGCGATGCGGCACGCCCAAGCTAAAGCCGAAGTAGCCGCAATGTTACTCTGTCGTGTCTTGACGGGGGCGCGAGTTTTGGAGCAGGGTGAAGCCACACCGAGTGTGCAGCGTTCTACACACGACGGCCCAGGACACGCCAGGACGGCGTGACACTCCCCGACTCATGTTCCGTACCTCCGCTTCAATGACGACCCGGGAGCTCATCCATGATCGCCAGCTCGACCCGCTCCAAGAGAAGGCTGCTGGGCGTTTGCGCCACTGCGGCCGCGTTGACTCTGCTGGCCACCGCATGCGGCGGGACGGGAGGCGGGTCGAGCTCCGGCTCCGCCGCGCCGAAGTCGTTCAGCTTCATGTCCGCAACCGAGAACACCGTCGACCGGGCCGTTCTCACCAGCTTGTCGAAGAACGAGTGCGCCTCGGAGAACACGGCGCTGCCGCTGAACGTGCAGACTCAGCCGCAGGCGAATCTCAACGAGAAGGTCCAGCTTCTGGCCGGCCAGAACGCGCTGCCGACGCTCTTCCACGAGGACACTCCGACCACGGTGGTACAGCTGGCGAAGTCGGGCAAGGTCGAGAACCTCGAACCACTGCTGCAGAAGCTGGGCGTCGAGGACCAGCTGCTCCCGTCCGCGGTCTCCACCGTCAAGGCGCTCTACAACGGTCAGCTCGACGCTCTGCCGGCCGAATACAACATCGAAGGCATCTTCTACAACAAGGAGATCTTCGCCGCCCACGGCCTGAGCATCCCGACCACCTGGGACGAGCTCGTCGCGGACGCCGCGAAGCTGAACGCCGCGGGTATCCAGCCGTTCTCCGCCTCGGGGCAGCAGGGCTGGCCCATCACCCGCATGATCGGCGACTACCTCTTCCGCGACCTCGGCCCCGACGCTATGAGTGACGTCGCCGACGGCAAGGCCAAGCTGACCGACCCCGAATACGTCTCGGCCGCCCAGAAGGTCGCCGACCTCGGCGCCAAGGGTTACTTCGGCAAGGGCGTCGGCTCGATCGACTACAACACCGCGATGAACACCTTCCTGACCGGCAAGGCCGCGATGCTCTACATGGGCAGCTGGGCGCTGAGCAACATCGGCGACTCCAAGCAGGACACCGTGGGCGCCGCGAACATCGGCTTCATGCCGTTCCCGGCCGTGGCCGGCGGCAAGGGTTCGATCGACCAGTACCCGTCCAACATCGGCCTGGGCATCGTGATGTCCTCGCAGAACGCGGACAACACCGAGGTCGACAACTGGATCTCGTGCGTCGCCAAGAACTACGGTACCGACTCACTCAAGTCGCAGAACACGATCTCCGGCTTCAAGGTCAACGGCTCGGTGCCCGCGGCCAACGCCGTGACCACCCAGGTGCAGACGACCATGAGTACCGCTACCTCGAGCGTCCTGTGGTTCGAGGCTCTCTTCAGCGCGCAGGCGACCACGACCAGCCAGCAGGACGCCACCCCGCTGGTGTCCGGCTCGATGAGCGCGCAGGCGTTCATGTCCGCCGTTCAGAACGCCCTCAACAGCGGCAGCTGAGCGTGACGCCGGGTCGCCGGGCCCGCGAGGGACCGGCGACCCGAGTCTTCGCGCCGTCGTCTGACAACTACGAAGTGGACTAACCATGCACCGCGTACTCGGTGACAAGAGAGCCATCGCGATCCTGCTGGGTCCGGCTCTGCTCGTCTACTCCCTGATCATGCTCGTCCCGATGTTCTGGTCCGTGGGGTACTCGTTCACCAAGGGCAACACCATCGAGGGCTTCACCTGGACCGGGTTCACCAACTTCAGCCACCTGTGGTCGGATCCGAACGCGCACCAGGCGCTGTGGTTCACCCTCAAGTACGCGGTCGTCGTCACGGTGGGCCAGGTCGCGGTCGGCTACCTCCTCGCCCTGCTTTACGTGTTCTTCCTCAAGCGCGCCTCCGCCCTGGTGCGCACCCTCGTCTTCTTCCCGATGGTGCTGCCCACCGTCGCGGTCGGCCTGCTGTTCAAAGCCCTGTTCCAGATCGCGCCGCAGTACGGCCCGGTCAACCAGCTGCTCGTCGACGTCGGCTTGCACCCGATCGACTGGTTCTCCAGCACCGGCACGGCGTTCATCGTGCTGGTGGTCATGGACATCTGGCGTTCGATGGGCTTCTACGCGGTCCTGCTCTACGCCGGCTTGGTCGACGTGCCCGACGACATCCTCGAGTCGGCCCGCCTCGACGGCGCCTCGGGGCTTCGCCTGGTGCGCCACATCGTGCTGCCGCTCTCCTTCCCGGTGCTGATGTCCTCGCTCATCTTCAGCATCAACGGCACGCTCAAGGTCTTCGACTCGATCCTCCCGCTGACCAACGGCGGGCCCGGGAACAGCACGACGCCGCTGACGGTGCTGATGTTCAACACCGCCTTCGACTACGGCAACTACGGCTACGGCAGCGCCATCGCGTTCCTACTCACGGTCGTGTGCCTGCTGGTCACCCTCCTCGTCTTCCGCCTCTCGCGCCGCGACCTCCAGAAGGGCTGAACACCATGTCCACCGACACGCCCACGGGGACGCGCATCCAGGCACACCCGGCCGGCCGCAAGCGACGCTTCGGCCCCGGCAAGCTGACCGTTCGGTTCCTGATCACCGTGCTGATCCTCGTCGAGGTCCTGCCGATGATCTGGATGTTCCTGACGTCCATGAAGTCCAACAGCGACTACCTGAACAACTCGGCCTGGAGTCTGCCGACCCACTGGCTGTGGTCGAACTACTCCACCGCCTGGACCACCGGAAGCATCGGCCTGTACGTGCGCAACAGCGCGCTCGCCGTCTTCCCGTCCCTCTTCCTGCTCCTGCTGCTGGGCACGGCGGCCGGCTTCGCGCTGCAGATCATGGTGTGGAAGGGCCGCAACTTCACCCTGCTCATCTTCCTCGCCGGGCTGATGGTGCCGGTGCAGATGATCCTGCTGCCGCTGTTCACGGTCTACACCCAGGCCGGCATCTCCGGCACGCTCTGGCCGCTGATCCTCACCTACACCGGGGCGAACCTCCCGCTGACGGTGTTCATGATGAGCACCTTCTACCGCGCGGTCCCGCGCGAGATGTTCGAGGCCGCGACGCTCGACGGCGCCGGCATCCTGCGCTCCTTCTGGGCGATCAGCGTGCCGATGGTGCGCAATGCCATCCTCACCGTCGGGCTGGTCGAGTTCTTCTTCATCTGGAACGACCTGCTCGTCGCGCTCACCTTCACGAACAATCAGAACCTCAGCACCATTCAGGTCGGGCTGCTCAACTTCACCGGCCAGTTCGGCTCCACCCAGTACGGTCCGCTGTTCGCGGCCATCTGCATCAACGTCTTCGGCACCCTGCTGATCTATCTGTTCCTCAACCAGAAGATCATGAAGGGCCTCACCGGCGGCGCTGTCAAGGGCTGAAGAACGCTCTCCGTACTCCTGGAAAGGTCACCACCCCCATGCGTGTTCAGCCTGCCCCGGTGTCGTTCGAACACCTCCGGAGCGGACTCGGCATCGGTGTGCCCGCACCGCGCCTGTCCTGGACGCTGCCTCCGCACTCCCTGGGCCAAGACGCTTACGAACTCGAGATCTCCCGCGGCGACGGACCCGACGCGCTGCGCACCGGACGTATATCGAGCGCGCAGCAGCGCCTCGTCGCCTGGCCGGATCTGTCCCTGGGCTCTCGCGAGCGCGCTGGCGTGCGCGTACGGGTCTGGACGGACGGCGCCGATGAGCCGAGCGACTGGAGCGAGGCCGCCGTCGTCGAAGCCGGCCTACTCGGACCAGCTGACTGGAGCGCCGTGCCGGTGGGCGCGGCGTGGCCGGAGGATCCGCACGGCCGGCGCCGCCCCGCGCGCGTCCGCCGGGACTTCGAGGTCGAACGGCAGATCGTCCGCGCACGGCTCTATGTCACAGCGCACGGCCTGTACGAAGCCGAGATCAACGGCATACGTGTCGGCGACGACGCCCTCTCCCCCGGCTGGACCGTCTATTCGCGGCGGCTGCGCTACTACACGTACGACGTCACCGAGCACCTGAGCGCCGGCGCCAACACCATCGGGGCCTGGCTCGGCGACGGCTGGTACCGCGGCAAGTACGGCTTCGACGGCGGCACCCGCAACATCTACGGCACCGACCAGTCGCTGATCGCCCAGCTCGAGATCGTCCACGACGACGGGAGCACGACCGTCATCGCGACCGACCGGACATGGAGCGCCGCGCCGAGCCCCATCACCGAATCAGGCCTGTACGAAGGCGAGAGCTTCGACGCCCGCCTCCAGGACTCGGCCTGGTCCACGCCGCACCGATCGGCCGCAGAACCCGACTGGTCGCCCGTCGTCGTCAGGAAGCGCGACCCGGGCACCCTGGTCGCGCCGCAGGGTCCCCCTGTGCGGTGCACCGAGGAGGTCGCGCCCGTCAGCGTCGCCCGTCGCGAGGACGGCCGACTGCTCGTCGACTTCGGCCAGAACCTCGTCGGGCGCCTGCGGATCACCGTCGACGCACCGGCCGGAAACGCCGTTACCATCCGCCACGCGGAAGTCCTCGAACACGGCGAGCTGGCGGTCTGGCCGCTGCGCGAGGCCCACTCGACCGATACGTACATCAGCGACGGCGCGGGCCCAGACACCTGGGAGCCGCGGTTCACCCTGCACGGCTTCCGCTACGCGGAAATCGAGGGCTGGCCCGACGGCGGGGTGCCCCCGGAGGCCGTCACCGCCCGCGTCTACCACACCGACATGCGCCGCACCGGCTGGTTCGAATGCAGCGACCCGCTGATCAACCGTCTACACGAGAACGTCGTGTGGAGCATGCGCGGCAACTTCGTCGACCTGCCCACCGACTGCCCCCAGCGCGACGAGCGGCTCGGCTGGACCGGCGACATCCAGGTGTTCGCGCCGACCGCCGCGTTCCTCTTCGACTGCGCCGGCATGCTCGACTCCTGGCTCGTCGACGTCGGCATCGAGCAGCTGCCCGACGGCACCGTTCCCTGGTACGTCCCTGTCATCCCGGGCGAGCCGATGTGGACTCCGATCCAGCCCGGTGCGGCCTGGGGCGACGTCTCCACGCTCACGCCGTGGCTGCTCTACCAGCGTTTCGACGACGCCGGACTGCTGCGTCGCCACTTCGAGACCGGCAAGAAGTGGGTCGACCTGATGGACCGGGTCGCCGGCCCCTCGCGCCTGTGGGACACCGGGTTCCAGCTCGGCGACTGGCTCGACCCGGTCGCGCCACCCGACGACCCGGCTAGCGGCCGCACCGACAAGTACCTCATCGCGACGGCGTACTTCGCCTGGTCGACAAGGCATCTGGCGCGGATCGCCGAGACCATCGGCGAGGACGAGCACGCCCACCGCTACAAGATCCTGGCCGACCAGGTCGCCGCGGCGTTCCGCGGCCGTTGGGCGCTGCCCGACGGACTGATGCGCGTCGACAGTCCCACCGCCTACGCCCTCGCCCTGCGGTTCGACCTGATCACGACGCCGGCCGCGCGCAAGCGAGCCGGCGACCGCCTCGCCGAGCTCGTCCTCGCCGACGACGCGAAGATAGCCACCGGTTTCGTCGGCACGCCACTGCTGTGCGACGCCCTGACCGAAGCAGGTCACATCGACGTCGCCTACAAGCTCCTGACCCAGACCGAATGCCCCTCCTGGCTCTACCCCGTCACGCAAGGCGCGACCACGATCTGGGAGCGCTGGGACGGCCTGCGCCCGGACGGCAGCCTCAACCCCGGCGACATGACCTCGTTCAACCACTACGCCCTCGGCGCGGTCGCCGACTGGCTCCACCGCACCGTCGCAGGCCTCGAAGCCACCAGCCCCGGCTACCGCACGATCAGATTCCGCCCCCGGCCCGGCGGGCGAATCACCTCGGCCAAGGCCCGCCACGAGACGCCGTACGGCACGGCGGCGATCGCGTGGGAGTTGGTCGAGGAGATGTTGAGCGTGGATGTGGTGGTGCCGCCGGGATGCACGGCGGAGTTGGAGCTTCCGGGGCAGGCACCGGTCGGTCTGGGTGCCGGCTCGCATCGTGCCAGTGTGCAAATACCCAACCGCTCGTTGAGCCACGCCGGAACCATCGAGGCTCGTTGACTCAGGGCGAGGCTCATCGGGCGTGGCGCAGCGGTCTTCCGCCGCAGAGCGCTACTCGGCGAGGCGGCGCAGCTGCGTCTGTGCCTGCTCGACATAGGTGCGCGCGGTATGGCCGGAGACCTCGAGCTGGCGTCCGATCTCGCGGAACGACCGCTCGGGACCGCCGTCCAAGCCGTAGCGCAGAACCAGCGCAGCTGCACGACGGGCGTCCATACGGGTCAGGGCGAGACGGATGACATCCGCGAAATCCGCCGCAACCACGGCGGTTTCCGGAGTCGGCCCACCGTCGGCAAACGGCATCGCGAACCCGGGTGCGAAGAGATCTTCGTCGGCATCGATGCTCACGGCTGAGAGCTGACGGTGCAGTGCCGCGGCGGTGCCCGGGGAGACTCCGAGCGCCGCGGCGGCCAGGGTGAGCCTGTCGGCGTTCTCATCCAAGGCGCGCCGAAGGACGACCGTGCGCCCGACCAGGTCCGGCGGCAAGACCATCGGGAACTCCTGGCGGGCGATCGCGCGCTGGATCTCTTTGCGGACCCAGATCCGCGCGTAGGCCCCGAAGGGGACAGCCCGTTGCGGGTCGAACCTCGAGGCGGCGATCAACAGTCCGACGGCTCCGGCCTGGTGCAGATCGGCGCGGTCGAGACGCCAGGTCCGGTACTGCGCGGCCTCCTGTTCGACGAGGTGGAGATGGGCCGCGACGAGGCGATCGCGGGCTGCGCCGGCAGTGGTGCCGGCTTCCTCGGTGCCGGTCACGGCGCTCCTCTCCTCGACGTCGAAGGCTTGATACCGCGAGCCGCATGAAATGCGAGATTCGCACACCGCCGATCTCCCGGTATCAACCAGGCATGACCTTCAACGTCGCAACCACCGTCTGGCACTCGATCCCGCTCATTCCCTACGGCGCGATCCTGCACGTCCCCGAAGGCTGGGAGGCGATGCCCCCGCAACCGGCGAACGGCCCCGAGATCATGCGCGCTGCCGGCGGCGCCGGTCGCAACCTGATCGTCTTCAAGCTCCCGGCCGGAGGCCGGACCGCGGACGAGGTCGCCGACGTGGCGCAGGGCAAACTCGAAGCGCACGGCTACGGCGACTTCACCCGCGCCGCCGTCCCCTTCGCCGGGCAGCCGGGTGTGGCGCTGGACTTCGTGACCCGAACCGGCAACGGCGAAGAGGTCTACCGCACCCGCGAGTACTTCGCCGTTCGGGGCAACGCCGGCTATGTGCTCGGCATGGGCAGCCGCACGTGGGAGGAACACCTCCCGCTCATCGAGGCGATCGCGGCGCGGTTCACGCTCATCGACCAGGCTGCCTATGGAGAAGACGCGCCGCGATGATCAAAATTCGGGCGGAACGGCGACGTGCGGGACGACATCGCCGCCCCGCACGTTCCTCGTGCGATCAGGTCCTGCCTGGGACTACCGGATCTCGATCGCCTGGCTCAGCGCCGCGGTCTGCGAGTCTGAGCCGACCTGGAAGGTGTACCTGCCGGCCGCGGTCACCCACGAGCTCGTCTTGGTGTCGTAGTACGAGATCGGGTGGGCGGCGCTGGTCGGGTCGATGGTGATCGTGGCCTTCTGGCTCTGACCCGGCTTCAGCGTGACCTGCTGGTAGCCCACGAGCGCGTGGCCTGGCTCGCCGGTCGAGGCGGGCTGCGTCACGTAGACCTGCAGGGTGACGGTGCCGGTCTTCGTGCCGTCGTTGCGCACGGTGAAGCTGACGCGTATCGCGCTCTTGCCGTTGCCGCCGCCGTTCACCTTGATACCGCTGTAGGAGTAGCGGGTGTAGGACAGGCCGTAGCCGAACGGGAACAGGGGCTTGATGTCCTGCGCCTCGTACCACTTGTAGCCGACGTCCAGGCCTTCACTGAAGCTGGTCTGGTAGATGCCGTTGCTGTCCTCGATGCCGGGGTACTGCGCCGTCGTGTCGGTCGGGGTGTCGGCGAGCGAGGCGGGGAAGGTGATCGGCAGGCGGCCGGTGAAGTCCGCGTCGCCGAACAGCAGCTTCGCGAGCGCGGTGCCCTGCTGCTCGCCGGGGTACCAGGCTTCGACGACGCCCTTGACCTGGCTGAGCCACGGCATGGCCACGGCGGATCCGGTCTCCAGGACCACGATGGTGTTCGGGTTGGCTGCGGCCACGGCCGAGATGAGCGCGTCGCCGTTCCCGTCGAGGCTGAGCGAGGTGCGGTCGGCACCCTCGCCTTCCTCGGCGTAGGCGAAGACGACCGCGGTCTTGGCGGTCTTGGCCGCGGCGACGGCCGAGGCGATGTCAGAACCGGTGTCGTACGTGACGCGCAGCCCGTCCTGCGCCGCGCGGGAGGTGATGGAGGTGAGCGGGGCGACGACGTCGGGGCAGTCCGTCGCGTTGTCCATACCGTCCGGCGCCTCCTGGGTGCAGACGGTCTCGGCGCTCACGCCGTTCGTCGGGGTGGCCGACGCGGTCTGGCCGATCACGGCGATGGTGCCGGAGGACTTGCCGAGCGGCAGGGCCTGGCCGGAGTTCTTGAGCAGGACCGAGCCGTTCTGGGCGACCTGCTCGGCGACGGCCTCGCTGTACGGGGTCTGCGTCGTGGTCGGCACGGTGGTCGGCATCAGGTGGTCGAACAGGCCGGAGGCGATGTAGGAACGGACGACGCGGAACGCGGCCTCGTTGATCTGGGCCATCGTCACCTGGCCGGAATCCAGGGCGGCCTGGATGTTCGCCGGGGTGTAGTGGATCGGGTTGTTCAGTTCCTGGTCCAGGCCGGCGTTGAGCGACGGCGCGGTGGAGTGGACGGCGAAGAAGTCTGAGGTCACGTAGCCCTGGAAGCCGTCCTGGCCCTTGAGCACGTTGTCCAGGATCGGGTTCTCGCAGGCGTAGGCGCCGTTGATCTGGTTGTAGGAGCACATGATGCCGCCGGGCGAGCTCTGGCTCAGCGCGATGTTGAACGGCTGGTTGTAGACCTCCTCCAGCGTGCGCGTGCTCATGTTCGTGCTCATGTTGTTGCGGTCCGCCTCCTGCTCGTTGGCCACGTAGTGCTTGAGCACCGCCATGACGGGCTCGTCCGCGTCGCCGTTCTGCAGGCCGTTGATCTGGGCGGCGGCCTGGTTACCGCCAAGCAGGGAGTCCTCACCGAGGTCTTCGGGAGTACGTCCGTCGAGCGGGGTGCGCCCGTTCTCCAGGTCGGGGCCGAGGATGACATTGTGCCCGGTCTCGAACGCGTCGTTCGCCTGGGCCTTGCCCTTGGCGTAGGCGAGGCCGGAGCTCCAGGTGGCGGCGAGGTCGACCTGCGACGGGTAGATCGTGACGTCGCTGCCGGCGTTGCGCACGAAGTCGGCGCCGTCGGCGTAGACGACGGTCGGGGTGCACGCCACCTGGGCCGGGTAGGTGGTCGCCACGCCGCTGAAGGACGTGAACGTGGTCTGCGTCGGCGAGTTCGCCGCCTTCTCGTCGAGCCAGCGCAGCTTCTGGTCCAGGCTGCTGGAGGAAAGCAGAAGGCTGGCACGCGTGCTCGCGTCGAGGTGCGTGTTCATCCACGGGCATCCGGCCGGATAGCCGGCGGCGGCGTTTCCGGCGGCCTGCGCCGCGGGCCCGTCGACGGCTCCGGCCGCGAGCGACACCGCGGCGAGTACCACCAGCACGGCTGACCTGCGACGAGATCGGGAACGTGGGACGCTCACAGGCGTTCCTCCTTGAACGGCGAATGGTGAACGAAATGTGGTTGGTCACAACCCCTGTGCCACGCGGATGAACAGCGTGCCGACGCCGGTTATCGTGCTCCGCGTCTCCCGAGGGCCGCTAGGCTGCGATGTACCGCCGCTAGCACGATGTTGACCTGGCACTCGCGCGCTGTATCGTTCGCCGCGTGAACGACGATCTCCCCATGGATACGAGTCGGGATCTGTTCCACTTCACCGACGGCGCCCAAGCGTACGCGGGCCGATACCTGCATCTACAGGACAATCCGCTGCACACGCACAGCTTCATGGAGATCGCCTTCACGGTCGGCGGACAGGCCACGCACCACTGTCTGGCCGGGCGGAGAACGCTCGAGACCAGGGACGTCGTGCTGCTGCGCCCTGGTGTCTGGCACGGCTACGAGGACTGCCGCGAGCTCGAGCTCTACAACTGTTGCTTCAGCAGTGAGCTGCTACGCCGCGAGCTGTCGTGGATGCGCGATGACCCGCTGCTCGGCTACCTGCTGTGGGCCGGGCCGTACGCGTCGCACGGCCGCGGAACGCTCGCGTTCCGACTGGAGCCGGACACGTTCGACCTGTGCGTTCGCCAGCTCGAATCCCTCTCGGCACTGCGGCACCTGTCCCCCGGCGAGTATCGCGGGGATCTCATCGGCCGGCTGACGCTGCTGTTCGGGGCACTCGCCCGATCGGTCGCGTCAGCGGCCGATACCCAGTCGGCGAGGCTCCAGCCGTCGCACCCCGCGGTCGGCAAAGTCATGCGTTTGTTCGAGGCCGATATCGCGCGCCACTGGACGCTCGCGGAGCTCGCGGACCAGCTGCACCTGGCCCCCGGCTATCTGGTGCGGGTCTTCAAAGCCGCCACCGGGCTGCCGCCGATCGCGTATCTCGCGCAGCTCCGCGTGGAGCACGCCGCGGTGCTCCTGCTGCACACGGACGAGCCGGTCACCTCGGTCGGGCGGGCGGTCGGCTGGCCGGATCAGAACTACTTCGCCCGCCGCTTCAAGGCCCATTACGGGCTGAACGCCACGACCTACCGGCAGCGCTTTGCGACGCACGTCGACCACCACGACGGGCTCCCTGCCGCGGAGCCGATCCCCGAGGCCGGATAAGCCCCGGGAATCACCGCGTGCCGCGGAGCGTGGAGGCCCTCGCGACCAGCGCCGGCAGCACGCCGAGCGCGAGCGGGTCGTTGGCGCGGATCACGGCAGTCGGGCGGTCAGCCATGCCCCGCAGTCGCGCCCCCGCATCTTTTCCGGCGTGCGCGTCGAGCGCAGTTACGCGGACCTCGTCCAGCTGTCGGGCATGAGGCGCGCCTTGGCAAAGGATCTGAGGATCCCCTCACGCAGCCGGTCAGCGTGTCCTGAGCCGTGGACCGAGACGAAGCCGATCCGGCCATGCCCACACGAGATCAGGTCGTCAGCCGCGATCTCGCCCGACATCGCGTCGTCGAAGGCGACGAAACGCGTCCGATTCGCCGGAACCGACTCCGTTGACCAAGACGTAGGGAATCTCATGTTGCCGCAACAGCGCCGGTCCTATGCAGCGATGTACGGATCGCCCGAGTCCTGGAGGAGAAGGCCGACCACCCGGCTGCGTCCAGCCCTCAGCTGACGCGCCGACAAGCTGCGCACGTACCCGAGCTCATCGATCGCGGCGCGGACCTTGGCGGCGGTGGCCTCACTCACGCCGGCCGAGAGGTTGACGACGTTCGAGACCGTCCCCAAGGACACGCCGGCCGCCTTGGCCACGTCCTCATGCCGATCGATCAGACCATAATCGTTCACCCATCTACATGATGACACCAGCGGAGATCGACTATATTTGCAGTTCAGGCTGGCATTGTGGCACGCCAGCCCGCGAGATGGACCATTGCATTGACATGATCTCGTAGAACGTATTACGCTCCGAGCGGGTTGAAAGGATAAATCCGCTCGGCCGGCTGAGCGGCCAAGCGCCAAGGGTGGAGCTATGGCAAACCGACCTGCAGCCGTGAAGTCGGCGCTCAAGTCACAGGTGATCGAGACCCCGTCGTGGGGCTACGGGAACTCGGGCACGCGGTTCCGGGTCTTTCCGCAGGCCGGTGTGCCGCGGGATCCGTTCGAGAAGCTGGCGGACGCGGCGGCGGTGCACGCGGTGACGGGGGTCGCGGCGCCGGTGTCGCTGCACATCCCCCGGGACAGGGTCGCGGACTACGGCAAGCTCGCCGACCACGCGGCGGGTCTGGGTGTCCGGGTCGGGATGATCAACTCGAACACGTTCCAGGACGAGGACTGCAAACTCGGCAGCGTCTGCCATCCGGATGTCGGGGTGCGCCGCAAAGTCACGCCCGCATCGGCTAACGGGCCGCGGCCGCGGCTCGGCAGTCAGACGGGTATCGAACCACAGCTTCGCCGGGACAAGAACGCAGGTTCTCACCCCGGGTGTCATGGCGCTGACCGGCGACGAGCTGCTCTGCACGTTCCCGCATGGAGTCGGCGAAGCTGATGCTCAGTCGCCAGTCACTTTCCCTGATCGCCCCCGAAGAGTCCCATGGCGTCGGTTTCCCGTGCCGGCGCGATCCGGGCGAGCCAGTGCGCGGCCTCTTCCGGTTCGATCTCCCGCTCCAGCGTCAAGGTGGGCACCATGCTGACGTAGGCGCGACCATTGTTCCACCCCCGGAGCCCTTTTCGCGGGTGGACTACCAGCACCCGCATACCGTCGAGCGGCTTGATGTCAGAGGGCCAACCCTCGGGGTCGACGTAGTTGCCATGGCCGTCGAAAAGCCGGAAGCGGCGCTTGATCGGAGTGGCCAGGTTGAACGGGCCGGTCGGGCCGGCCGTGGCCGCCTGAACCCATGCCGGCCTGGGAGGCCGGGTGTCGAGCAGCCCGCCGCGCTCCTTGCCTATCAGACGGTCGGCCAGGAGGGTGTGCAGTTGGTAGTTGTCACCAACCCCGGTCATCGTCAGGTGAAAGCCGCGGCCGGAGGTCGGATCGAGCACGATCAGCGGCTCGTCGTCGCACACCAGGCACAGCCCTTGCAGCCAGTGAGCGCGGGGCAGATCCTTAGCCAGGGCCGAAGCCTCCTCGAGCACCTGTTCCCTGGAGCCCATCGCCGCCCGGAACTCACGGCTCTTGTCTCCCGAGGCTCGCCCTCTCTGACGCCGCGCTACCGCCGTCTGCGCCGTCAGCGCCGCGGTCGTGATCGGATGAACGGACTCTGCGACGAGCGATGACAGTCAGCATGGCTTGGAACTCTTCCAATTAGCTGATCCCGGCAACGCGATCATGTACACGGACAGAGGCACCCAAGGGTTCTCCCAGCGGTTCACCGAACTCTGCGACGGACTTGGGCCGATCCGCTCCCCGGGAAGGTCGGCACCAGCGCTACTACACTCATATCTTGACTACCATGGCCTGATCGATGGCGACCTGCGATCGGATACCTTGGCCACAGCGCATAGCAACCGATGTCACGCTTCAAGGACGAGCCCCGACCGCTGAACACAACGGTGTTGTATCACGCGGGACGCCATCGTCCGGCTACTCCACCCAATGCTGCTCTGCGTTCGCCCCAGTTGCTGAGGGCGCAACGTGCGGTGGCGTGATGTCTACGAGCTCAGCCGTTCGTGGAGGATCTTCTACTCGTCGCGCTGCTTGGCGATCATGTTGGTTCCGCGGCCGTATTCGGAGCGGCGTCGTCCGTCGACCCGGCCGGTCCAGGTGAAGCGGTAGGTGGCGCCGGCACAGATCAGGGGTATGACTTGGTTGATGTCGCGCGTGCTTGTGGCCCGCTCGTATTCGGCCATGAGCGCTTGGAGTTCCGTCTTCGAGTCGGTCATCGCCTGACCCTTCGCTGGTGCCAGTCGGGTCCCAACGACAGTAGCGTGGCCGGGTGCGCGACGGTCATCGTCCGCCGCGTGATGGCGGCCGCCGGAACGCGGCAGGTCAACGTCATTCGTCCTCGCCGCGCTCCGGCCGCTCCGCGTTGACCTGCCGCGTTCCGGCGGCGTTTGGGCGGCTAGCGAACGATTTCTTCCACTAGCCACGCATCCAGTGGGTCACCGACGCCATCCTCCTCTTCGCTGAGCGCATGGGAGGCATGAAGCCAGAACCACGTGGGGGTTCAGCCGATGGTCACGGTGACGGTGCCCGTCAGGACATTGTGGTCGGAGCAGGCGACGAGCGTGCCGGGGTTCGCCGACGAGGTGCAGGTGACCGGGATCGCCAGGGCGTCCGCACTGTAGGAGGTGTTGGGGGCCACGCGGGTGCTGCGGACGAAGATCTCGTCGATTTTGGCGTTGCCGCCGCAGGGCGGCGTGGCTTCCTTGGATCCAGGGGCGGCGGTGGCCTCTCCGTATCCAGGACAACGGGTGTCGGTGTCGTCCAGTTCGAAGTTGCTGCCGGTGTTGTTGGGATTAGCCACTGTGTCGATGGACGAGTCGTAGAAGTCGTTGAGGCGGCCGTAGTTCGGCTGAGCGTTGAAGTCGCCGGCGATGATGTAGGTCTCGCCCGCCGCGTCGAAGCCGTCGAGCGTGGAGCGGACGTACTCCAGTTGGCGGACGTTGTTCGCGACTCCGTCCGTCAGGTCGGGGCTGGTGGTGATGTGCACGGTGCAGAACACCATGTCTGGCTGGGCCGCGAGGGGGGCGCACAGCATCTTGCGGTCCTCGGGGCTGCCGTCCGACGGCAGGGTGTACTGCGACGAGGTCCCCAATGCCTGCTTGCTGAACAGCGCGATGCCGAAAGAGTTGTCGGTGTCGTCGGTGGTGCTTCCGCACAAGCCCGCTTTCGGGGCCTCCGACGCGGCGAACCGGGAGAAGGAGGCGGCGGTCGTCCAGGTACCCGCCAGATCGGCCTGGATGGCCTTGTACTGGCTGTAGCAGATCTCGTTGAAGGAGACGAAGTCCGCGTCGCGATTGAGGATGGAGGACACGGCGGCGCTCACCATGCCGTCGCTCGTCGAGCCGGCGTTCATGACGTTGCCGGAGACGTTCCACTGCCAAACCGTGTACGTGGCCGTGGTGGTGGTGTCCGCGGAAGCCGCCGGAGCCGCGGCCACGGGAGCTCCCAGCACAAGGGCGGCTACGATCAGGCGGAGGCGCTGGCGCACAGATTCCCCTAACGGGCGATGCGATGCGGTCCGACCGCATCGCAGAAGACTTATTGACGTAACGAGTATACACATACGAGTTAAGGACCTCAAGAGCCATGATGTTCGACTACTGGTACGTCGCCGGTAGCTCACGCGCGTCCCGGATGTCGTGCGGAACAAGTCAGGCGTCTCGCGCAGGAGGGTGATCGTCGGGGAAATATGGGTACACGGTATTCAAGTGGCCTTTTGATCCCCGAAACGGTTGATCTATGCCGCGGCGCGACCGAATGACCACACTTCACGCGCACTTGGGCGGGGGTGGGGTAGTCGACGGTCGAGTGCAGTCTCCTGCGGTTGAAGCCACCTGCGATCCACCCGAACATCTGGCTTCTCGTCAGCTTCCGGCTCGTCACTCCCAGACCTCGATCTCGCTCTTGAGCACGGCGAAGAAGCTTCTCGGCCGCAGCGTTGTCAAAACAGGACACTGTTATACTGGCATCCTGCCGCATGCCGATCCGAGTCAACTCGTCACGGAAGGCTCTCGACGTGTATTGCTTGGGTTCGAGGGTTGTTGCAATACCGGCTATTGATACTGAGTTTAGCTGCTCCCCAAAGACTTCGGCCGGCGTCCACCAGCCGAGGATCTTAGGCGTGCGTTGATCGCCAAGGCGACGGCCTGGAGATCCTGGGTCGACCACCGGGACAGATCGGTGCCCTTCGGAAAGTACTGACGCAGCCAGCCCATTCGTGCTCTGGTTCGTCGATCGCTGTCACGGTGAGTGCGGATCGGCGACGAACACCTTCGTCCCGGTATCGAGTGTGAACTACACCTGCCCGGACGGTTCCTTCCCGCGGTCCCAGGCCAGGGTCTTGCCCGGTTACCGGGGGGAGCTTCGCCATCGACGCCGCCAACGCGGCGTTCATCGCGACGGCGCCGTAACCGCCGAGCGAGGGACCGTTCCTCACGGGCGGCTCCTCGCCCGTGTCGATCGCGGACCGGCCGGTTCCGATGACCAGGTCGCCCTCCCAATGCCCGGGTACCGCGCGGTTCGCTGCCTCGGCGGGCCGCCCGGACAGGACAACAGCGACGGTGATACGCCCTCGCGCGTTGTTGCGCGACCGTGCCCGAGGCTCTCGCAGGGCCCGGCCGGGTGCGCAGGCACGTAACCAGTTCCCGCTTGAGCGCTCCACGCCCTCGATCTAGAGCCTCACCAGGTAGCCGGGAGCCGGGCCGTTGAGCGCCGTGATCGAGCCACCGCTCACCCACGCGCTTGTCGGCTTAGCCCCGACCGGAATTTCGAAGACTCCATTCACCGGCCCCGCAGCACCCGGGTTGATACCGAACGTCGGACTCGGCTGACCCCGCTGGAACCAGACCTGTGCATAATCAAGCTCCAAGTCCTGATCGTTTGATGTCTCGACGTATTGGACGGCGCCGACATTGAGGCCAACCCCGTAGTTAGCGCTCCAGGTCGCCGACGCGTCACCGACGTTCTGAGCGGTCATCGACACCACGCAGAATTGGCTGCCGCCGGCGGGAGTCGGCGGCGCACTGCTCGTGCCACCTTGCTCCGCGTAGGCGATCACGGCCGGGTCCAGGCCCTTTCCACACACGACGCTTTTCACGGTGAGCTTGAGCTTCGACGGCTGAGCGGTGTTGCTCGAAGGGAACGTGATGGTGAACGGCTGGCCGACGTCCACCGTGCCGAGTACCTGGGCGCCGGGGGGCGCGCCGGCAGCACCAGTACCAGGGGCCTGGGGGGAGGTCGCTTGCGGAGAACTCGAGCCGTTCCCGGACGAACAGCCCGTCAGTACGAAGGCGGAACCACAAACGACGCCGGCGGCGATGCCTGCGAGTCTGCGCATGCCGGTCAGCCTCCGAATGCATGGCGAAGATCCATCTCGATCATCTTCAGTCTGCGGCGCCCGCTTGGCACCTCAGCTCAGCGCACGGGCGCCCGAATGGCTGAAGGCGCGCCGGCTCACGGCCAGGCGCGTACGGAGCGAACACCTGCCGAAGCCCGTTCGCGGCGAGGAGAATCCGGCCGGACGAAGGAGAACCCGATGAGCGGGCGGGGCAGCGATCGCATAGGCGGGCTCCGGCGGCGTGACTACGGCTGTGGAGCAGGGCGATCAAGGCGGTGCTGCGCTCGCACGGTTTGTTCGTCGAGGACAGCTTCAGCGCTCTGATCGGCGCACTCGGCTTCCTGCCCGCTCTTGTCCCGTGTTTGCGAAGCCGAGACGTGAACGGCCGGCGCCATCGGGTGAACTTCGACAGCTCTGACTGGCTTGCAATCGCCGTTGGGTGCCCGGCCCCGAACTGCCCGGATCTGTCTGGTCAGGCCAGGCGGCGGCGAGGTCGTGAAAGCCCGCGAAGCGGGACTCGGGAACCATCTCATGCACCGGCCCACCCTTGAGCCGGCCGATGTCGTTGACCTCGGTCTCCGTATCGAGCAGGCGGCCACCAAGAAGCCGCGTGAGCTGCATGGACGGCGTGATCGACAAGCACAGTTATCAGCGACAACGCAAATCATGAACAGAAATACAACTGAAGTACCAGTGAGGCTGCGCCTCGGACCGCCGAGCCGGGGTGGCGTTTTCAGTGTTCGCGTGACCTCCCACCTGCGTCGATGGACGCTGCCAGCAGGTTCCCCCCTGTCTGGTGGTGGTCTCCATGGCATCGGCTGAAGCGGGCGCGCGTCCGGTCACGGTCAACGAGGTTCTCGACGGGCATGTCGCGCTCGAGATCGAGTCGCTCGACCGGGTGTATCTGAACCTGTACGTGCCCACGCTGCAGGTCTCCGGGCAAGCCGCGACGTTCCTGGGCAAGCACTGCGGCAACCCGATCCCCTCGCCTGCGGTGATGGAGCAGCGCGGCACCCGGTTCCGGGCCGCGGTGCGCGACTTCGCCGAGGCCAACCAGGTCCCGGTGCTGCGCTTCACCAAGGACCAGCGGAAGATCGACACGGTGAGTCCGCTCATGGAGGAAGCGGAGGCCGCCGGGCGCAGCCGGGTGGTGGCGGTCGGGGTGGCCCAGGAGTTCCAGCGGGTGTTCGCCGCCACCAAGGGCGAGAACGGACACGGCGCGGTCTGGTTCGACGTCTACAAGGCCGACCGGCGGGTGACCTGCTACTACTTCTACGTGTGGGATGAGGACTTCGGCCCCGGATTCATCAAGCTGTGCGCCTACTTCCCGTATCCGGGCAAGGTGTGGGTCAACGGCCACGAATGGGCCAAACGCCAGGCGACGAACGCCGGGATCGGGTTCACCGCCCTGTCCAACGGCTTCGCCGCATGCTCGGATCCGAGCGGGCTGCAGGAGATCTGCGACCGGCTCGGCCCCGGACAGATCCACGTGTTCATCGAACGCTGGCTCGCCCGGCTCCCGCTCCCGCTCGAGCCACGCGACCGGGATGCCGGCTACTGGTGGCAGGCCTCGATGCGCCAGATCGAGACCTCCCGCACCCTGGTGTTCGACGCCGCGCACCGGGCCCGCGCGTTCTTCGAAGCCCTGATCGCCGACAACCTCGATCTCGGCCGGCCGCCCAACGTGGAGATCGTGTTCAAGGGCAACCTGGCCGGGCGCAAGGCGAGCCGACCGGCCGAGAGCTACCGCACCGCCATCGACTCGAACGTCGACGGCGTCATCGTCAACGCCTTCTGGAAACACTCCCGGATCAAGCAGTACCTCAAAGACGGGCTCGCGCTGCGGATCGAGACCGTCGTCAACGACCCCCGCGACCTCGGCATCTACCGCCGCCTCGAGCACCTGAACGAACTGCAGGCCAAGGCCCGCGCCGCCAACCACCGCCTGCTGCACCAGGAAACCGTCACCCAGAACACGATCCTTGAGAGTCCAGCCTTCGCGCGGATCTCACAGCCCACCGTCGAAAACGGCGGACAGCGCGCTCCAGCCTTGCGCTTCGGCGATCCGCGGGTGATGGCCCTGGCAGGAGCTCTCGCGGCCATCGTGCACACGATCACCGGCACCTTCACCAACAAGAGCCTGCGCGCCGTGGTGACCGGGCTGTCGGCGACCGACTACACCAGCGCCCGGATGAGCTACGACCTGCGCCGACTACGCCTCAAAGGCCTAATTCAGCGAGTACCGCACAGCAACGCCTACCGGATCACCGACGACGGACTGCGCTTCGCCGTGTTCTACATCAAGGTCCACGACCGCGTGCTCATCCCGCTGCTGGCCGCCGACCAACCCCCGGCCCCACCCGAAATCCGCCAAACCCTCGACACCCTCGCCCGTCATACCGACCACTCCATCGCCCTGGCCCGGCTATAGCCAGCCTGACCAGGGACGACGAAAACTGCCTCAAACGACAAGATCTCAAACACCAAAGGGCCTAGCCGACGTCGGAGGCCCGCTGGTAAATATGATCTGAAGCTCAACACTGATACATGTGAAATGGGGGGTTGTGACCATTAAGGGCTATAGGCGGCACGTCGTGCGCCGCGTTCTCACATCGGTCATCTCTATCCTGACCGCCACAGCCGCGCTCTCGCCGCTCGGCTCGGCCGCACAGGCCGCGGACGCCACCGCGCCGCCGCCATTGAAGGTCGTCACGTTCAACACGTGCGGACAGTCCACCGCCTGCCAGTCGACAGAGGATCTGACCGACTGGGCGTCCGACCTGTCCTCGGCGATCCTCGCGTACGGGCCCGACGCCGGCAGCATCCAGGAGGTCTGCGGCAACCAGGTCGACGCGTTCAGCGCGGACTTGACCGGATACACCGTCTACTTCAACCCCGCATGGGACCTGCCGACGCCGGCCACGACGGGCACCAATAACAACCACTGTAGTCACTGGGCCTCGACCGAGAACGAGGACGAGTTCGGCGACATGATCTATGTCAAGTCGAGCGAATCGCCGGTTCTCTCCACGGACGTCATCTACCCGACGAACCCGACGGTCGAATCCCGTCCGCT
This sequence comes from Actinospica robiniae DSM 44927, assembly GCF_000504285.1. Lineage (NCBI taxonomy): Bacteria > Bacillati > Actinomycetota > Actinomycetes > Catenulisporales > Actinospicaceae > Actinospica > Actinospica robiniae. The sequence continues at coordinate 223,418 of NZ_KI632511.1, forward strand.
CGAGTGCGTGGAGGCGACCGACTCCGGTATGCCGTATCAGTACTGCGATGTCCACCTTGACGGCGGGCTCGGCGGCGCCCCCGCCCAGGGCCTGCCCGAGGTGATCAACCGCATGCAGTACTGGGGCGGCGCGAACACCCCCACGGTGCTCGCCGGCGACTTCAACGCCGACCCCACGGACCCCAACATGGGGCTGATCTACCAGGCGCAGGACGGCAACGGCTCTTTCATCGAGGCCGAACAGTACGACAAGGCGTACTTCACGCCGCAGTGCCGCCAGCTCACCTCCTGCCGCTCCGGCGCACCGACGACATATCCCGTCCTGGGCTCGAAGGGTGAGGTCGCCGCGGGCGGTCAGGCGCGCAAGTTCGACTACATCTTCGCCACTGCCAAGGACTTCTCGGCCGATTCCGACTCGATCGTCGAGGTCAAGGCGGCCGACGGCACCGACCTGACACACAACGACCACCTGATGTACCAGGCGACGTTCGACTGGCGGGCGGCCACCACCCCGACCCCGGCGCCCGCTGCCCCGACCGTGCTCACCAACCCGCGCACGATCGGATCGGAGGACCCCTGGGCCAACGCCGTGGACTACACGGCCGGGAACTTCCTGGGAACCGGCAAGGCGGACATGGTGGCGCGCTACGCCGACGGCACCGTCATGCTCTACCCGGGGAAGGGCGGTGGCGCCTTCGGCTCAGGGCAACAGCTCGAACTGGCGACTCAGTATGGGTTCTACGCTGCGCTCGGGCGTGGCGTCGCGAGCGTGACGGCGGGTGACTTCGACGGCGACGGCGCGAACGACGGCCGGGCCGACCTCCTGGTGAGTTGGAACAACGGAGACGTCTCCCTCTCTCCGAACAACGGCTCCGGCGGACTCGGCGTGTCCATCCCGCTGCTGCCCGGCCATTCTTCGATCTTCTCCAAGATGACGAGCGTCGGGGTCGGTCACGTCCTCGGCAGCACGGACACGGCCGTGAACGACGCCGTCTTCCTTACCGCGAACCGTTCTCCGATCATTTCGCTGTCGCCGCCGCCGAGCAGCACGGCCGGCCCGCCGACCACCGCCAGCTACTCGGTCGTGGCCTACCCGATCGACCGCTCCGAGAGCGGCACCTATTCGGCGGGCTCGCCCGTCTCGCTCGACCTCGGCGGAGCGACGAGTCTGACCGACGTCGTCGACATGACGGTGGGGGACTTCACCGGGATCGGGCACGCCGAGATCCTGCTCCGGCACTCCGACGGCACACTCTCGCTCTACGGCGACAACGCCCAGAGCGACTTCACCGCCGCTCCGCTCACCGTCGTCGACAACCGGAACTGGGCCGCACTCACCAAGGCCCCGACGCCGAGCTGGCAGGGCGTGGAGAACCTCGTCGCGGGGGACTTCGACGGCACCGGCAAGGACGGCGTCGTCCTGCAGTGGATGAACGAGTATCAGGGCACGCTTGTACCGGGCCGCGGCCAGACCGAGTACCTGTCCTCGACCGGGACCGCGCCCGGAAAGCTGTTCAACGCGCCGGTGCAGATCACCTCGGGGCGCTTCGAGCCGTGGACCACGTCGGCCGACTTCGCGGCGGCGACCACGACCTCCTCGGGTGACACCGACCTGATCACGCGGGTTCAGGGGACGCCGGCGGTCGGTGACAACCCCGCGTCCGCGGGCCAGACGGACCTCTGGACCGGCCGCGGCACCGGCACGTTCGGGGAAACGGAGATCGATCCCGCGGTCGAACCGGGCTACCTGGACTGGGCCACGGCGGTGACGGTGGGCGGCTTCGGCACCAGCGGCGCGCAGGAACTGTTCGCTTACAACGCTTCCGGCGGCGGCGTCTACGCGCTAAACGCCGGCACCTCGGAAGGGCCGCCGACCACCACGGTCGCCGGCCTGCAGTCGGTCGACTGGGCCAACGTCGTGGAGGTGGTCCCGGGGACGTTCTACGCAGGCCCCTACTCCGACCTGGTGATCCGGTACGCCGACGGAAGCGTCCAACTCTTCCAGAACATCACCGGGCAGAACGGCACCAGCCCATCGGTGCCCACATTCGCCGCTCCGACACAGGTCGAGCCCACGGGCAGTGACGGATGGGGTGACGCCGAGCAGATCAGCGCAGGCGACTTCAACGGCGACGGCAACGAGGACCTGCTGGTGCGCGGGTCCGCCGGCAGCCTGCTGCTCTACCCCGGCGACGGCGCCGGCCACTTCGGCGGCAGCGTCGTCATCGACTCCGCCCCGGCGATGGCCGACCTGGTGAGCGTCGAGCAGGGCACGGTGTACGGCACCGCCGCGGGAGCGCGCAACATCTATCGGTTCTCCGACGGGGAGGCGATCATCGACAACGGCAGCACGAACCTGGTGGATCCGGGCACGCAGAGCGTCAACGGGACCTCCGCCAGTTTCCTGTTCCACTCAGACGATGACACCGGCGCGATCCAGTCGTTCAGCTACCAGCTCGACGGCGCCCCCGCCGTCAGCCTCGACGCGTTCCACGACGAGGTGACCGTCTCGCTGCAGGACCTGACGCCGGGCAGTCACACGCTGACGGTAACCGCGACGAACTCGGCGGACGTCACCTCGGCGGCGACCACGTACGGGTTCACCGACGACCAGAACACCGGACCGATCCACGCCTGGCCGCTGTCCAACGGCACCGGAATCGACACGGTCGGCGGAGCCGATCTCACCCTGTCCTCCGCCGGAACAAGCTGGACCACGGACCCCACACACGGCACCGTCCTCACGCTCGACGGCACCAGCGGCTACGGCGCAACCAGCGGCCCGCTCATCGACACCACCGGCAGCTTCTCCATCAGCGCCTGGGCCGAACCCGCAGTCAGCAGCGCCGGAGTGATCGCCAGCCAAGACGGCACCAACATCAGCGGATTCGTCCTCTACGCCAACGCCGGCGGCGGATGGACCTTCGCCATGGCCCCGACCGACAGCGCCACCTGGACCGCAGACAGGGCCAGCACCGCAAACACGACCGACAACCCGGGAAGCTGGACCTACCTCACCGCCACCTACAACGCCGCAACCGACACCATGAGCCTCTACGTCAACGGCGCACCAGCCGCCACCGGAACACACACCACCACCTGGAACGCCACCGGATCCTTCATCATCGGCCGCGACTTCGTCGACAGCGCGCCCAACGGCTTCTTCAACGGAGACATCAGCAACGTCCAAGCATTCAACTACCCCCTGAGCGCATCCCAGGTCACCGCGCTCTACGACCAGAACACCCCGCCCAACCAATAGATCAACCGACTGCACGATATCGACAGTCGCGCCCGGGGCCCCGGGTCGGGCCAACGCCCACCCGGGACCCCGCGCGCGTACGGATCTCGCGCGCACGTGCCTGAAAACGCAGAACCAGCCTGTGGTTGCCGACAATGGCATCCACGCCTGTCGGCTGAGGCCGAGCTTGCACCCTACGTGTCGGCTCCGCGATGATTATCGGCTTGTGTCTGCGGTTTCTGTTCCTTCTGGCCCTGCGACTACCGGAGTGGTTCAGGCTGTCACGCCATTCAACAGCCTCAAAGGACGCGGAAATCTTGCTGCTGCGTCACGAGATCGCGGTCCTTGAGCGCCGGAGTACCGCTCGCCCGAAACTGACCTGGGCCGATCGGGCGTTGTTCGCGGCACTGCCGGCAGTGATACCGCGTGCGCGCCACACCGGGCTGCATCTGCCGGTCCCGACCGAAGAAGGCCGGCCGCCCCCGCAGGCATCCTACGATCACCCGGCTCGTCCTGCGGATGGCCAGGGACAACGAAAACGGGGGCTACCGGCGGATCACCGGGGAGCTGGCCGGCCTGGGCATCACCGTAGCTCCGTCCACGGTCTGGGAGATCCTCAAGGAGCACGGCATCGACCCGGCGCCGCGTCGCAGCGGACCGTCCTGGGGGGCAGTTCCTGCGTTCCCAGGCCGAAGCGATCATCGCGAGCGACTTCTTCACCGTCGACCTGCTCGACGGCACCAAAGCCTACGTGATGGCCGTGATCGAACACGCCACCCGCCGCATCCACATCCTCGGCGCCACCGCCCACTGCCTCGACGGCGCCGCCGCAGAATCAATCTTTGCCACCATCAAAACAGAGATCGGTGCCGACTCATGGCCCGAAGGAGCCAGCGCCCATGGAGACATCGAAAACTACATCGCCGACTACAACACGAGACGGCTACACTCCGCAATCGACTACCAGCCGCCCGTCACGGTGCGCCGGGCATGGCAAGCCAGAATGTCAACACCAGCATAAGGCCAAGTGGTGAAAAAAACCGTGTCGACTCCATACACGCTGTGCACCCGCTCCGAGAACCGGCCACAACCCGTGCATGGTACCGGCCCGACACGCGTGGCCGGCGCGACGACCAGCGTTCCATCCAGCACGGCGACCGAAGCCACCCCCACCACCGCGAACTGGACCCCCGTCAGTCTCGTAGACATTCGGAGCCGCTAAGGTGGCTGGTCTACGGAGGTTGAGCAGTGGGAGCAGCACGGAAGAAGTACACGGCCGAGTACAAGGCCGAGGCAGTGGACCTGGTCGTCAACTCGGGGCGCCCGGTCGCTGAGATCGCCCGCGACCTCGGCATCCACGAGGCGACCCTCGGCAACTGGGTCAACCTTGCCAAGAAGAACGGCACCGTCGCCGAGAAGCCCGTCACCGCCGACGAGCGCGCCCGCCTGCGGGAACTCGAAGACGAAAACCGCAAGCTGCGCATGGAAAGAGATTTCCTAAAAAAAGCAGCCGCGTGGTTTGCCAGCCAGAACCAGTGAGGTTCGCCTTCATCTCCTCCGCCGTGGAGGAACAGAAGGAATCGGGCATACCGCGCCGATACCGCTACCCGATCGAGCTGATGTGCCGCATCCTGGCGGTCTCCCGATCCGGGTACTACGCCTGGTCCAATCGCCAGGCCTGCGCACACGCACAGCGCGACGCGGAACTGACCGCCGCTATCGTCGCGATCGACCGGGCGCACGAGGGCCGCTACGGGATCGACCGCATCCACGCGGAACTCGCCAAGCAGGGCCACGCCACCTCCCAGCGCCGCGTCCGGCGCCTGGCACGAGCCGCGGGCCTGCGCTGCGTCCACCCCGCCGCCAAGCGCACCACCACGACAACCCAGGACCCTGCGAACAGCCGCGGCCTCGTCGACCTGGTCGAACGCGACTTCTTCCCCGACACGCCGAACGAGATCTGGTACGGCGACGTGACCTACATATGGACCATGACCGGCTGGTGCTACCTCGCCACGGTGATCGACGGGTTCTCCCGCCAGGTGATCGGATGGGCCGTGGCCGAGCACATGCGCGAACAACTCGTCCTGGACGCGCTGCGCATGGCGATCGCCCGGCGCCGGCCGCATCGGGGCCAGACCGTGATGCACACCGACCGCGGCAGCGTCTACACCGGACGCGCATTCCGCGACCTGTGCCTCGACCAGGGCATCCTGCCCTCCGTCGGCAAGACCGGGATCTGCTTCGACAACGCCGCCGCCGAATCGTTCAACGCTCTGTATAAAAAAGAACTGATACATCTGTCGGTCTGGGTCGACTGCAAGGCGGTACGCGCCGCCAGCTTCGAGTACATCGAGACCTACTACAACCGCACTCGGATCCAGCGTCAGCTCGGATACCTGAGCCCAGCTCAGTACGAGTCAATATTTGACAATAAGCTTTCATTAGCTGCATAATATTGCCTGTCTACGAAACTGCGCGGCGTCCAAACTGAGAAATCGGCAGGAGCGGGGTATCCAGGTCGCACATTCACAGCGTCCTGCCACCGACCCCGGCCCACTACGGACCTCCCGAGATCAACGATCTCCGCTCACGGAAATCTTGGAAGAGCCAAAATCGAAACAGTCCCCGTCCCGACCGAGTACAAACCGTTCTACAACGAGCACCGACCACACCGGGCGTTGGGGAATGCCGCGTCGCTGCATCCGCTACCCGACAACGTCATCGACCACTACCGCATCACACGGCGAGACCGAAACTCCAGATACACCAATTTTCGGCAAGAGCACTCCCAAGATACTGCTGAGATTATTTCACCGTATCGGTTGTACCGCATATGCAAACACCCCAGCCAGGGCACCCAGAATGAGAGGCAAAAGAAGAGTGGATCTCCGCCGCGGGTAAGCACCCGATACTGCCATCTGACGCGAACGACGTTCCATGAAGAGAGCAAGACTGCCCGTAAAGACCATTACAGCCAAACATACCGCCTTAATGACTCGCAGCACGAACTCACCTGTGTGCTGCCCGGTGACTCCGACGACGAGTGTCGCAAAAATCGCAATGATGGTGACACCCGCGAGTCGGCTGAATATCAGCATCAGAACCCTTCGCCCAGCGGCACCACTTGCAAACTCGCCACGCGACATTGCGTAGACGATCTGCACGTCACTGGGGCGTGGCGGCATACCCCGAGGCACAGGGCGCATCCTTGGCTGCGACACAGATCCCACGAGCGTAAGACGCGCAGCGACAGTAAGACCCCAATCAACACGAGGCTCAGTCATTAAGGTTCTCCTAGCAGTGGGAGAGACACTCATCGATCCCCCAGAAACCTATGCCACCGGCGACGGTCAGCCGATTATTTAATCCATTCATATACTTCGCGTCCCGCCTAGCCGAAGCCGCAGATTTGCCGAACGCTTGCCTAGCACCCTTAGACATGAGATCCGGGTCCGCAGCACGAAGCTGCCTCGCAGCATCATACATTTCATCGGCGTCGCGTGCTACCTTTTCAAGCTTCACTACGCGGGCCGCGATTCCGAAGCCGGGTACGGCCGAGATTAGGCCGAACCAGTCGCCGGACACACCACTGTAAAGAGCCGAGGCCACGTTGAGTCCGAAGGCAACAGGCGCAAGGACTGGAATAGCTATGCTTACGATAGATACCACCATCGCGGCCGTGCTCAATATATCACTTACGCCGATCCCGAGAATCTTATAGTTCGTCACAGCGTGCCATGCGCAGCTGAGCCCCATGAATCCGCACGAATGTGACTGCTTCGCCGCTGCGGCTTGTTGCGCTGCAAGGGCTCTTTGCGCGAGTACTTCCTGCGCCGCTTGTTCGCTTTTGAGGGCTTGCTGCTTGTCATACTCGTTGACGAGTGCCAATTTCGCTTTAGCGTTGTTGGTGTTGCGGACCGTGCGTTCGATGCAGGCGTTGGACGTGCAGTCGTCGATGGCCTGGTTCTCGGCCTTCTTCGCCTCGCTGTCGTAGTACTCCTGTTGCTCCTCGTAGGCCTGCTTACTGATCGCTTTCGCATAATCCTGGTCGGCCTCGCTGCCGCAGCTGTCGACGCAGTCGCGCTGGCCGGTGGGGTCGCTGAGGGTGACCGGATCGTTTCCGGAGTAGTCGTAGCCGGCGATCTGGGCGGGGTCGTCGGCCTCGAAGACGGGGTCGACAGAGAGGAACCGTCCACTGGCGGCGTTGTAGACGCGTGCGCCGAGGGTCTCCAAGCTCGTTGTGCTGTCCGCCTGGCCCCCGATATACCCCTTGTCTCCGCCGACCCAGGTCGGGGCGGCGCCGCGGGTCTGTCCGAAGGGCAGGTACTGGCGGTGGGTCACGGTCTGGGCCGCGGTGGTGGCGATGGCGAGTTGGTCGGTGCCCTGGCGGTCCGGGATGAGGCAGTTGACCGCACCGGTGTTGGTGCGTTCGGCAACGGTGACGCCGCCGACCGAGTAGTAGCGGGTGCCAGTCACGTTGCCGCTGCCCGAGACGAGGTTGAGTTGGGCGTCGCCGACGGTCAGCGTGGTCGAGGCCGGGTCGCGCATGACGATCTGGTCGCCGTCTGCGTCGTAGGCGTAGTTGGTAGTGCCGGCGCTGCTGGTGGTGGCCTGGAGTTGGTCCTGGTCGTTCCAGGTGTAGGTCTCGGTGCCGGGTGTTCCGCCGGTCTGGCTGGTTTCGTTGCCGGCCGTGTCGTAGGTGTATGACGCGGTCTCGGCGATGGCGTTGGGCCCGGTGGCGGTGGTGTTGGTCAGGGTGGTGGGCTGGTCGGTGCTCGAGGGCTGGGTCGGGTAGTGGTAGGTGGTGGTGGTGTCGTTGGCGGTCACGCCGCTGGTGGCGTGGTCGGTCTGGGTGAGGCGGTCTCCGGCTGCGTCATAGGTCCAGGACTGCCAGTACGGGGCGTCGGTTCCGCCGACGCCGGCGGAGCTGCCCGGGCTCGGCGTGGCGAGACAGTTATCGGTGGCGGTCCAGGCCTGAGAGAGACGCTGCGCGTAGTCGTAGGTGAAGCATTGCGTGTCGACCGTGGCTGTACCGTTCTGCTTGTCGACGACCTTGGTCAGCAGACCCGAGCCCGGCGAGACAGTGTGGGAGCCGTTGTCGTAGAAGTAGGCGAGCTGGTCGACCGGGTTGGTACTGGTCGAGTCAGTGGTCTCGATGCCCGTGAGAGCACTGGTCTGCGCATCGTAGGAGAGTGTCGCCTGGACGGACCCGCTGACTGTGGGCATCGTGTACTGGGTGGGGTGGTCGTACTGGTCGTAGCCGATCGCGGTGACGTAATTCCAGTTGACGCTGCCGGTGCCGGCCAAGGAGATCGGCACGCCGTAGGCATTGTATCCGGTGGTGACGGTCTCCGAGGGCAGCCCGCCCATCGCCGGGTCGATCACGCTTTTGGGCAGGCCGGTGAACGTGTAGCCATAACCGATGGTGTATCCCCCGGACGGAACCAGGTCAGCGTCGGTACCGGTGAGGGTGAACTTCGTTGCCGCGGGCAGGCCCATGGCGTTGTACGCCTGGATGCTGCTGGTGTACGTATCCCCGTTCGAGTACGACGTCGAGGAGGTGGGCATGCCGTTCATGACCGTGTCGTAGACCCACGAGGCGGTCTCGTTGCTGCTCGAGAGCGTCTGCGTACTGGTGGTGTCGTACGCGGCGGTCTTGCGCCCGTCCTTGTCGTAGACGTACGTACTCTGCTTGCCCCGCGCGTCCGTGGAAGTGATCACCTGTCCGGCATTGTCGTAGGTCTCGACGCTGTGCCCGGCGTCCGGGTCGTAGGCGTCGGTCTGCTGGCCGAGCAGGTTGTAGGCCCAGGACCACTTGTTGCCGGCCGCGTCGGTTTCGGTGGCTTTCTGGCCGGCGGGGTCGTAGGTGTAGGTGGTGTCGGTGTAGTCGCCGGCCGGGTCGGTGGCGTAGTTGGTCGGCTGGCCGGCGAGGTATTGGATGAGGTCGGTCTGCTGGCCGAGGGCGTTGGTGACCGTGGTGGTTGCGGTGCCTCCGGCCGGGGGGATGGTGGTGGTGAAGTTCCCGCCGTAGCTGTAGGTGGTCCGCCAGGTCTCATTACCGAGGTTGTAGGAGATCACCGCGGTTTCTCGGCCGACTCCGTCGTAGGTGTATCCGGTCTCCGCAGGAACGTCCCCGGGCTGTGCCTGGGTCTCCGGCGGCGTCTTGGTTTGGACGAGCGTGGTGCCGACGGGGTTGGCGTTGTAGTACGGGTTCGTGGTCTCAGACGTCCAGCCGTCGGTGTTGTAGTACGTATCGGTGATGTCCCGGTTGCCGTCGACGGTGCCGGTCTGCACCTCCCGGGCTCGGAGCATGCTGTCGTAGATCGTCTCGGACAGCCGGTAGGACTCGTCGTCGTTGAGGGTGTAGCTGTCGACGACCGAGGGCGCGGAGTTCGAGACGGTGTAGGTGAACTTCTCGTTCGGGACCTTCGTCGCGGCCGCGAACCCGGGCTCGTACACCGCGGTAAGGCGGCCGAGAGCGTCGTACTGCTCGGTGGTGATGTGGCCGGCCGGGTTGGTGACCGTGGTCGGCAGTTCGCGCAACGGATCGTATGCGGTGGTGGTGACCAGACCCTTCGGGTCGGTCACCTTGATGCTGGTCGGCTCCGCTCCCGTCGCGGGGGTGTAGGCCATGGCGGTAGTACGGGAGTCGGCGTCGGCGTCGGAGGTGTCACGGCCGTACTCGTCGTAGACGGTGGTCGCGGTGGTCACGTAGTTCGGGGTGGATCCGGTATAGGAGGCGGCTTTCTGCGTCTTGGTGGCGTCCCCGGCCGTCGGCACGGCGCCCAGGGTCGCGGAGCCGTCGTAGTAGGTCAGGTCGTCGGAGATCGCGTCCGCGGGAAGCGCGGGCGTGGTGGTGCAGGGCACGGAGACGGTCTTGACCTCGTCGGGCAGGTCCAGGATCCACGTGCTGGTGTTGTCCGCGTAGCTAGTGGTGGTACACGAGTGCTGTGAAGCCACGCTCACGTCGCCGAGGGCGTTGACCTGGGTGGCCCGGCCGTAGGAGTCGTGGGTGTAGTCGGTCTCCGTCTCGCGCGTCGATCCGGACGCGAGCGGCGTGTACACGCGCTGTTCGGCCTGGCCGGTCAGAAATGCCTGCTGGGACGGCAGCCCGCCCGTCAAAGCGTGGGTCGCGGTCGCGCTGCTCGTCCACGGGGTGTCGATCGCGTCGCTCACCACCGCGGTACCGTTGAACACCTGTGTTTCGTAGGTCGTGCCCGCGTACTGGTTCGAGTCCACGACCGCTGCGTCGCCGCGCGTGTCCGAGACGGTGACACTCCGGGTGCTGGTCGAGGTCAGATAGTCCCCGTCCATGCCTCGGAAATAGGTGTACTGCGTCTGCGTGACCGGGTCCGGCGCCGTGCCCGTCGAGACGACCATCCCCGAGTAGCCGCGGAACTGATCCCAGGTGCGCTGGTTCGCCGGGGTGAGCGGGTTGTCGTCGTAGTGCCAGGCTGGGTTGCCGACGGGGGTGTAGATGGTCTGGATGGTGTCGTTGCCGAACCCGCCGGTCGGGTCCTCCTCGGTGACCCCGGTCACGATGTACTTGTTGAAGTAGTCCTTGATCGGGTCGGAAGCGGTGGCGGGGGTCCAGTACACCGGGTAGCACAGCATCGTGTTCGCCGAATCACTCGACGGCGTGGAGCTGGCGCACCCAGGGGCCGAGTACCCGACGGAGATCGTCTCGCCGGTCTCGGTGACGATCTTGTTCAGGCGTTGACGGGTGATCCACGGGTACCCGTCGGTCATATCGACCCGGTTCTGCATCGCCGTGCCGCTGAATGTGACCTGGGGCAGTGGGACCGAAGAAGTGGACCCGCCGGCCGTGGTGTCCAGCCCCGTCTGCTTGATCGTGGAGAGCCAGAGGGACGGGGTGGAGGTATCTTTGGAGTCGACGATCGCGGGCAGGGCGTAGGTCAGCGCCCAGGAGTCCACCGGGGTCAAGCTCGTGCCCGACAGCGCCGAGGTTTTGATCCCGGTCAGCTCATCCTCGGACCAGAAGGTCGGAGACTGCATGGAGCAGGTTGCCCCCGAGGCGCAGTTCAGGTCGTAGGGGACATCCGGCCAGTTCGATGCGGTCGAGCTGCTCAACGTACTCGTGTCGCACCCGGTCGGAGAGGTGCTGCACCGCCCGGCGTAGGACAAGTCCACCTGGCCCGCAGGCGTCGAGGAATAGACCGCACCCGCCCGCTGCCCGTACTCGATCTTCGACAGGACACTGTCACGCGTGTACGCCGAAGTTGAAGGAGCAGTCGTGCCCAGATCCTGCGCGTAGTAGGCCGTGGTCTTCGCGTACCAGTAGGAGATCGCATCGGAGTGGGTGTCCACGACGTAGTCGAGATTCCACCGGTAGGCCTGCTCACAGTACGAACTCGGGAATGATGTCTGGTAGCACGGCTGTCCGGACGCGGTCGCGTAGACCGGCTCGGTATCCACGGAATTGGTCTGCGCGTCCGTGCCCGCGTACCCGGGCAACTCGTTCAGGCCGAAGTAGTACTGCGTGCCGTCGGTGCTCGTCACGACCCAGTACTCGCCGTTGTGCGCGCCGTTGACCGCGCCGGTCTCGTACTGCACACGCTCGCCTGGGTCTCCGGTCGAGTGATACGTGCCGGTGGCGTCGTCCTTGATCAGGGTCGAGGTATCGCCGTCCAGGCTGATCGTCAGCTGATCGTCGTTCGACCAGCAGTTGTCGTAGGTCTTCGACGAGCCGGCGGGATTCTGGTTGCAGGAGGCATAGGAGCGCTCGATGTACGAGTCGGTCAGATCCCACCCGTCTCCGACGACCCCTGCCTGGTTGTTGGTGGCCGAAGTCAGCCCGTCCACGGACTGGGAGTCGTACGACAGGCCGAGCGAAGGCTCGAGCCCACCGGGGACCTCAGGTGTCGAGATCGGATACGACCAGGTGAACGAGTCCGCGCTCCCGCCCCCCGACCAGGACCCGGAGTCCGATTTGAGGGTGGTCGCCGTGTAATCCCCGCCCCCGGACCCCGCGGAGCTCGAAGTGTCCGAGGTAAGGGCCAGGACGAGAGGCGTGGGGAGAGAGGCGGAGGACGCCGACTCGGTAGTCCACGATGCGCTCTCGAACGCGGCGCCCCTTGCATCCGCGGCCGTGGCGGGGGAAGCGGGCAGGGTGGCTGTGGCGCTCAGCGTCTGGGTCTTCGGGTTGTTGGCGAACGTCACCGGATGCTGCACCCGGCATGCCGGAACATCGGGGGTGCTCAACGCGCATGCGGGCAGCGAGACCAGGGCCAAACGTGCGTTCCAGCCGCCGCCGAACGCTTCCTGGAACTGCCTGTAGGACACCGTGATCGACACACTGCCGGGCTTATCCACACCGTCCGCGCGGGTCACGGCCAGAACTACCCCGTTGGCGCCCGCAGCCTGGGCGGCCGAGCGCGGTTCGACTGTGACGGAGGCTTTTGACGGCGAATCCGAGGCCGGAGATGCCTTGCCCGCGCGCTTACCCCCAGGTGCGAGGGTGACCGGGAGCGACCCGGCGGCCTGAGCGGTACTGCCCGCGAAGGCCACCGTCGCGCTGCCTGAGGGCCACACCGGCGCCGCGGTCTTCGCCGAGGTCTCCGGTGTCGGCTTGGTGTAGTGGGAGATGACGGGAGAGACCGGGAACGACTTGGTCGGCGCCACGCTCACCAAGCCCATACCACTCGCGGCCAGTGCCGGGCTCCCGAATATCACCTGCGCCACGAGCGCCGGGGCCAATGCTGCCACGACGAGGCGGGTGTTTCGCCGACGGAAGCCCCCCGCCAATCGCCCAAGCATGGAATGTGCAGCCACATATATGCTAGCCATCCGACACCCTCCCCATCGCCGCGGCCCTGCCACACAGCGCGTGACAATGCACGAACCCTGCGAACTGTAGCAGTCGCAGGGTACTGACCGTCAAGGACTGTGGAGCAATTTCATGAAAGGCTCTGCGAATTGATGACCTAACAGGTCACAGGCCCTATCATGCGCCAGGAGCCCTGGATCACACTCTCGCCGAGGGCGCACGGGGCCGTGGGGGCGCTAACCGCCACCACCCAATTCAATGGGCGAATATATCTCACAGGGTTGGAAGGTATGGCATGAATACGCACATGCGGCGAAGTTCGCGGCGCGCGGCTGCCGCGGCGCTCGCGGTCTCCATGATCATGGCGGGCGGCGGCGTCCTCGCTCCAGCTGCCGATGCGCAGGCGGGCGCGCAAGCTCCGGCGAGCTCGACCGGTGATCCTGCGCCGGTCGCCTCGTCCGCGGGCGCGCCGGCCGGCACACAGGCCTTGGCGGACGGCTACGGGCTTTCCGCTGCGCAGCAGAAGGCCGTCGACCAGGCTGCGGCGCAGGCTGCGAAGACCGGCCAGCCGGTGCCGATCAGTGCCCTGACCAGCGAGACCTGGCAGGTCTCCGCCGAGCCGGGCGGGGGCCTGGAGCTGGCGGACAACCCCGCTCCGGTGCGTACCCTGCAGCACGGGGCGTGGGTGCCGGTGGACACCACCTTGCACAAAAACTCCGACGGCACCTACACGCCGGCTGCCACCGCCTATGCGACCGCGCGCCTGTCCGGCGGGGGCAGCGGCCCGCTGGTCACCACGACCACCTCGAGTGGTGCGAACTACCAGTTGTCCTGGCCGACCGCGCTTCCCGCCCCCACGGTCTCCGGCTCCAGCGCGACCTACGGCAACGTGATCGCAGGGGTCGATCTCCGGGTCGATGCGAACGCCACCGGCGGCTTCTCTGAAGTCCTGATCGTGCACAACGCCAAGGCCGCCGCCGATCCGCGGCTTGCGAAGCTCGCGCTCGCCGTGCACTCCTCCGGCACCAGCCGGGGCACCGGGACCACGCTCGCCACCGCCCCTGACGGCCTGCAGCTGGACCTGTCCGACGCGATGATGTGGGACTCCGAGACCACACCCACCGCGCCCGGCAGTATCGCGGCGAAGGGTACTGCCGGCACCTCGAGCGCGAAGGCGCCGAGCCTGGCTCAGGTCGCCGCGTCCGACCCGTCCGATGCGACCCACCCGGGCTACGCCGCGCACCAGGCGCCGCTGCAGGTCTCCTCCTCCACCAGCTCGCTGACGCTGGCCCCGGACAAGGCCATGCTCACGGCCAAGGACACGGTCTTCCCGCTCTACATCGACCCGAGCGTGTCCTGGCACTCCAGCACACCCGCAGCCTCGGCATACGACGAGATCAAGCAGGGCTCTCCCTGTAACAGCCAGTCCTACACCAACGACACCGCCGAAGACGACAACTCGCTCGGCGTCGGCTGGACCAACACCTACTGCGGCGGATACCAGCGCACCTTCTACCAGTGGAAGCTGCCCCCGGCCATCGCGAAGGCAACCATCCAGGTCGCGACCGTGAAGGCCACCGAGAACTGGCAGGCCTCCTTCTCCTGCAGCGAGTCACGCACCGTGGACCTTCACCTGGCCGTCGGCATCGGCGCCGGCACCGACTACAACAACACCAACCCCGGCTACATCACCGGCTCGGGCGCCTACTCGACCTCCGCGAGCGTCGGCGCGGCATACAACCCGTCGGGCTGCCAGAACCCCATCACCTCCCCGGCCTCCTTCACCGTCACCACCCCGGTGCAGGCGGCCGCCACCAGCAGCGCCAGCCAGATCACCTTCGTCATGGACCAGGGCTCGAACACCAACTACGCGGACTTCGACCGGTTCACCGACAACCCCACGCTCAACATCTCCTACGACCACGCCCCCACCACCCCGACCGCCGCCCAACTCTCCGCCGCGGTCGGCGGCTCGGACACCGCCGCATGCGACACCGCCGCCCCGTACCCGTACATCGGCAAGGCGATCGCGACCAACAACGTCACCCTGACCGCGACGAACATCACCAGTCCGGACAGCGACGAACTCCAGGCCACCTTCAAATACTGGATCACCGGGTCCACCACCACCGCCACCGGCAAATCCGCCGACAACCTCGCCTCCGGCGGCAACGCCAGCTACACGCTGCCCGCCGCCTTCACCCAGGGCCTGACCGACGGGCAGTCGGTGTCCTGGCAGGTGCAGACCACCAACGGCACCCTGACCTCCGGCTGGTCGCCCACCTGCACCTACACCGCCGAACCCACCGGCCCCGACGAGCCGGCCATCACCGCGAACACCACCTACCCCGACAACACCACCGGCGCCGCGGCAGGCACCACCGCGACCTTCACCGTGACCGGCAACACCGACGGCACCGCGGCGACGAAGTTCTACTACCGGCTCGACGCCGCCCCGGTGACCACCGGCACCATCCCCGCCACCCAGATCGCCACCGCCACCAACGACACCGCCACCTTCACCATCACCCCCGCCTGGGCCGGACTCCACACCCTCTACGTCGAGTCCGTCGACGCCGCCGGCGACGTCTCCGGCGCCAACTCCTACACCGTCATCGCCGCAGCCCACGCCCCGAGCACCTGCGCCAGCCTCACCGCCTGCTTCAACAACACCGCGATCAGCCCCGACACCAACCCCTCCCAGGCCAACGCGGACGGCAACGGCAACAGCCTCTCCGCCACCAACCTCACCGCCGCCGGATGGAAAAGCACCGGCGGGCACATGAGCATCGACGGCGCGAACCTCGCGCTGCCCGCATACGGCACCGGGCAGGCAGACAACGTCCTGGCCGCGAACCAGACCATCACCTGCACCAGCTCACAGGCGATGAACTGCGTTACCAACCCGGTCGGTGCCAGTGCCCTGACGTTCCTGACCACCGCCACCTACGGCTCGATGGCCGAGCCCGGCTCCATCTCCGGAGACACCACCGCCCCCTACATCCCTGCGGGCACCCCGGTCGCCGGCTCCTACATCAACGACGGATCCCTGCAAGACGCCATCGGCGCCCCCACCGGCACCATCAACTACGCCGACGGCACCTCCGACACCTACACCCTCACGGTCCCGGACTGGTCGAGCGGCCCGAGCAACCTCGCCGCGTTCACCATGCCCTCCTTCAACAACCCGGCCGGGAAGAAGACCTCCACGGCGAAGATGTACGCGTTCAGCATCCCGCTCAGGCCCGGCGCGACCATCTCCTCAATCACCCTGCCCGACGTCTCCGGCACCCCCGGCCATGGCATTCCGGCCGTGCACATCTTCTCCATCGGCACCCGCAACACCACCACCGGCACGGTCAAGGCCGACGGCACCACCGCGACCCTCGCGAGCCCCAACACCTGGACCGGGGCATGGGCCTCGGACAACGAGGGCAACTACAACTACGAATCGAGCAACTTCAACAACCAGTCCTTCCGCGTCCTGCTCCAGCCCACCGTCACCGGCTCCACCATCCGGGTCAAGCTGGACAACGCGCTCGGTACCAGCCCCCTCGACATCGGCCACGCCACCGTCGCGCTGACCAACGGCACCGCCATCACCCCCACCGCAGCCACCAGCTCCACGCCGGTGAACCTCACCTTCGCAGGCTCGACCAGCACCGTGATCCCCGAAGGCGCCATGCTCTACTCCGACCCGCTGCCCTTCAACGTCACCGCAGGACACTGGCTCGCCGTCTCCTTCCAGCTCACCAACTCCATCCCCTACCTGGTCGAGCACTCCTGGGTCACCGACTCCTACGAATACACCGCCCCCATCGGCTCCGGTGACCACACCGCGGACACCGCCGCCACCACCTACACCGCCACAGGCTCCCTCAACGGCACCTACACCAACCTGGTCACCGGCCTCGACGTACAGACCGCGGGCGTGCCCACCCAGATCGTGCTCGGCGACAACCTCATCGACGCGTTCGAACCCAACACCGCCCCCCTCTCCCCCAACAACGGCGCCGCGCTGCGCCTGTCCGACGACATCGCCGCCGCCTCCTCCACCGCCCCCGACCCGTACGGCACCATCAACGCCGGCATCGAATCCAACCAACTCGTCACCGACTACCCCGAGACCCGCGACGGCACCACCACCGGCGGCGCCGTCGGCGGACCCGCCGCCCTCACCCGCGTCGACCGCGATCTGCTCGACGAACCGGGCCTGAACACCGTCATCCTCGACGAAGGCCTCGAAGACGCCCTCGCCGGCAGCGACTTCGCCACCATCGAAGACGCCTACAACTCCCTGCTCGGCTACCTCCAGGACACCGGCATCGAAATGAAGGCCGGAACCGACGGGGCCAGCAGCACCGAGGTGTTCCCCAGCATCGTCGACATCGGCCTCACCCCGTGCGACACCTACAACGGCGACGGCGCCGCCACCGGCAACGACCCGTGCACCACGGCCAGCACCACGACCACCCCCGTCGACACCATCCGCACCCAGATCAACGGATGGCTCGCCGCCAACCCCAACGGATACGGCTGGTGGAGCCCATCCCCCTACTACTACGTCGACCCCGACAAGACGATCGGCGTCCCTGACGCGAGCGACGGCGCCACCAAACTCAACCCGCTCGCCATGGTCGGCACCAGCCGCAACAACACGTTGTCCGACCCGGTCAACCTCACCAACACCGGCACCGGCGCCCTGGCCAACGCCATCCTCGCCGCCACCGACACCTGGACCCTGACCGACGGCACAGGCTCCACCACCGCCGCCGACAGCGCACCCAACTACAACGCCAACGCCTACCTCACTCTGACCGACCCCAACCCCACTTCCGACGTCGGCGCCGGCACCAACTTCCTGACACTGGCAGGCACATACACCTGGGCCACCGCCACCGTCGGCGCCAATGCCAACACCACCGTACTCAGCCTCGACGGCACCAGTGGGTACGGGTCGACCGGCAACACCGTAGTCAACACCACGGGAAGCTACAGCATCAGCGCCTGGGTTGACCCCGCGGCACCCACCTCGGGAGCCCAAGTGATCGCCGGCGAGTGCGGCAACAATCACTGTGCACTGTACTTCGGGATCACCAGCGGCGGATACTGGCAGATCGGCGGCCAGGGTTCTGACACCGCAAGCGACGACACCTACTACGGAGCCACGTACAGCACCGCCACCGCAGCGGCCAACACGTGGACCCATGTAGTCGCCACGTTCAACGCGGCAACCGACACCTATGCGCTGTACCTCAACGGCTCCCTCGCCGCCACTGCGGCCGGGCGCCCGACCGGCTGGGGCGCCACCGGCCCCCTAACCGTCGGCGGCCTCTACATTCTCGGTAGTGGCACGCCCGTCACCAAGAACTTCCTCGACGGAGAGATCAGCAACCTGAAGACGTACAATTACGCGCTGAGCGCACCGCAGATCACCGCACTCCACGACCAGATCACCCCGCTCGACCAGTAGGTCAACTGACGAGCCGACATAACCATGCCACGCGCGGGGTCCCGCATAGCGGGACCCCGCGCCCGCAACTCTGCCCCACGCCAGCCTCGAACCGTCACAGCACGCCGATGGTTGCGTCATCGCCACGCAAACAGCCCCCAGCGCGCGGTACGGCACATCTACACCGAGCCCACGCATCCACCACGCCCGAACCCGGACGCACTGATCTCGCAAACACTCGAGTCTTCCTTCGCGGACACGGGCATGCCCGCATTCTGCATAACCACGCTTATATTGTGCGAACGTCCGCGCCGCCGGACGCTACGCCAGTGCCACTGCTTCCGCCCCTCTGGCCTTGCCCGCCGCGCGCAAGTGTCTCGAGCCGCTCAAGGGCCCGGACCGGGCGACCGGGTCCTATTCGATCTCCATATCGGCGACGACGAGGTTCCGCCCACCCGGCGACGCTGATGGTCACGCGCCGCGCCGGATGCGACCGGCACGACTGGAACGCGGCGCGCCGGGCAATCGCGGGCAGCTGTACAGACAGCCGCACCTTATGCAGGGTGCGGATGGTTCGGTCCGCCCCGAGGGATTCGAACCTCTCACCATTTGATCCGTAGCTGAGGCGGATCAGCTATCGAATATGCCAGCTTGGGCTGTGACGTCCGATCTCCCGCGCTCCGGTCCGGTCGCCCGCCGCCATCCCGTCCTACCGGTAGCCGATGGTGCCACGCCGTCCGCGCCTATCCGCTCGCCCACCGCTTGCCCAACAGCGGAATCCGGCCGCGCCGTGCCGTCCACTTCCGGTACGTCCGTCTCGTGCCTTCCGCTGGGAGCCAGCGCCTGGCTCGGCGTCCCGGCATCGATTCGAAGCCGCCGAACAGGTAGGCGTAAGCCTGGGCGAGGTAGAGGCGCGCTGGGCGACGCCCTCGGAGGGCCTGCACGTCGGTCGTTACCACGTTTGCGGCATGATCGGCCGGTGCTCGAGGAAATGCCGATGGCCCACGGCCGCGCATTCGCGGTAGTCGGGCTACGCAGCGTGAGGGTCGGCTGGGCCATGCCCTGCACCGAGAGCTGACGGCTGATCAGTAGGCGTCGCTATCTATCGGCACGGAGCGTGCTCGGGATGCGCACGCGTGGCTGTCTGCATTTGAGGTACACCCCAACGCTACGCGAGCCACGCTATGAAGCGACGTCAGGATGGAGTATCTGTAAGGACTTCCCCGGCTTCCCGGACCGGACGCGATCGCAGGCCCCGTACCCTCAGCCCGCAACCAGCCGCTCGAGCCCCGGCGCCGCCGCACCCCGGAGTTCGCATCCGCACCCCCACCGGCCTGCGCCCGCCCCGTCTTGACCGCAGCCGCACCGCCAGCCGCCTGAGCACCGGACTCCGAACGCTTAGTACCCGAAGGCCACAGCGGAACGATCAGCGCCGCAACCACCGTAGCCGCGATGATCGATCCGCTCACCGCGCCCCCACATCCGCCGAACCCAGCGCGAACGCCAGCGGCGATGCCACCACCAGCACCACCGTGCCCCCCGCCGTTACCTTTTACGTGTCCCCGCAATGGGGGCGCCTGGCCTCCGGGCCCGGTATGGCTCTGCCACCCTGCCGTGTCTATGGCCTTGGGCGTGTTGCCGCCGGGTTTTGGAGCACTGCCTGACCGCTGATAAGGGGCCTGGTCCGCATCCCGTGCCCGGCGCAACGCCGGGCGTTTTCTCGGGGCGGCCTGTGTAACGTGGTTGCCGGCTGCGGTGCGATGGTCGAGGCCAGGGCATGAGACGAGGGCACGGCTGGAAAGCGACGAGTGTGTACGACACAAGTGATATCGGAGTCTTCCTCGGCCTGGACGTGGGCAAGGGCGAGCACCACGCCCACGGGCTGACCCCGGCCGGCAAGACCGTCTACGACAAGCGCCTGCCGAACACCGAGCCGAAGCTGCGCGCCCTGTTCGAGAAGCTGCTGACGAAGGTTCGGCACCGTCCTGGTGATCGTCGATCGGCCCGCGAACATCGGCGCCCTGCCGCTGACCGTCGCCCGAGACGCCGGCTGCCAGGTCGCCTACCTGCCCGGCCTGGCCATGCGCCGCGCCGCGGACCTCTACGAGGGCGAGGCCAAGACCGACGCCCGCGACGCCGCCTTCATCCCATCCCTCGCCCGCCAGCTGACCGAGATCCTCGCCCAACGCCGCACGCTGGAGGGCCAGCTTTCCGCCCTGCTGGAGGCCCACCCTCTTTCCCCGCTCCTGATCTCGATGCCCGGCATCGAGGTCAGGACCGCCGCGACCATCCTGACCACCGTCGGCGACGCCGGCACGTTCCCCACCGCCGACCACCTCGCCTCCTACGCAGGACTTGCCCCGGTCACCAAGTCCTCCGGCAGCTCCATCCGCGGCGAACACGCACCCAGACGCGGAAACCGACAGCTCAAACGCGCCATGTTCCTCTCCGCCTTCGCCGCCCTGGCCGACCCCGACTCCCGCGCCTACTACGACAAACACCGCGCCGCAGGCAAAACCCACACCCAAGCAATCATCCGCCTCGCCCGCAGACGCATCAACGTCCTCCACGCCATACTCCGCGACGGCGCGTTCTACACGCCCCGCACGGCGTGACGCCCGACAAGGCACCCAAAGGCTCATGCCTGCCGGCCCCGCACCGTCACGAATGCTTGAGATCGCCCCGAAGTCACCCAGGCAAAGGGCTCTGATCCGGGCGCGGCGACAGAGTTGGCCGATGGCTAGACCCGCTGATCCTGCGGCTTGGCATTGCGCAGCCGGATGCCGCTGACGCCGAGGGTGCTGGAGACCACCGCGTTCCAGAACGGCCAGAGGTTGGGCAGCACCCTGAGCTGAATGTCCGCTTCCTCGAGTAGGGCGAACAGATCGCCGACCGGTTCCGCAGGGCCGAGCGGGAGCACGGACTGCTCGCTGACCCAGGCATGCGGCTCGGCCGGAGTGCCGAAGGGGCGAAAGCGCGCGGCGTCGAAGCGGTAGGCGTAGAGCTTGACCGTGCGCATCGCCTCCAGCCAGCCGTATTCGACGGCGTGCACCCGTTCGCCGCCACCGGGCCCGAGGATCAGCGTGCGGTCCTCGTCGCTGCTCCGCGCGGTAGCCCAGGCCATGGCCCGCGGGCACTGCCTGGGAAACCAGTAGGACGGGGCGTTGTGCCAGTCCACGGCCCAGACATAGGACTCGGCCTGTTGCGCGGTGGCCGCGACGTGCGGAGCGAACCGAGCGATCATCGGATCTTCGGAGAAGTGCAAGACCTGACCGGGTTCTGGACGCATCCGACAAGCCTGCCAGAGATCTGCCGCACAGTGCCGTCCCAGCGCGAACTGGCACGTCGGCGAACGCCCGTCGCGGCTGCCT
>NZ_KI632511.1:9839981-9918887 GCF_000504285.1 Actinospica robiniae DSM 44927
AGGCCCGCGCCACCCGCAACCACCAACGCGCCCTGGAAAACCTCGGCTACACCGTCACCCTCACCCGGGCATAACAGGACACGAACACTAAACCCCCGGGGCCAGCCGGGGCGCTTCGCCATGCCCTCGAACAGTTGTATTTTCCGGCGAGAGAGTACGCCCCCGGCACCCGACCACCCCGAACCCCAGCCCGCCCCGCCAACGCCAGCACCCCACAGACTCCGGCATCTCTCTCCGAGGGAAGGGCCTGCCAGCGGCGATTTTCGTCTTGAAACTGCAGCCCGCCCCGCCAACGCAACGGGTGGGCTGGGTGGGCAAACGAAACCGTGGGCGAAGCGAAGCGCCCGCCCAACCCAACGACGATCACTCAGCCGGTCATCAATCCGCACTAGCCTCCGTCTTTCGCAAAGGCTGCGAGTTCGTGGCCTGACTCTGCGGGTCGTTGGCCGATTGATGTGCTGGGCTCAAGGGCCGGGGCAGGACGGTGAGCCGTTCGAAAGCCGTGGCCAGGTGTTTCGCCCAGGGCCAGTTCTCGGCGACGTGCGGCGTGCGCTTGGTCGATTAGTTGATGCGTGCTGCGATCATCTGGTGGCGGTAGCCCTCGATGGTGTCGAACAGGTTCAGGTGGGGCGCGGGGGTGCGGGCGATCGCGCCGCACCAGGATGCGGGTGCCGGCTGGCAGGTTCACGCCGTACCCGTAGGAGCGGTCCAGTCAGCCCGGCTATCTCGACCTTCTCGCCGGCCCGACCAAGGCGCAGGATGCCGGAAAGGGCCTATTCGGGAGGCTTCGCGTATCAGGACCACGTTCGGACGACGTCGGCGGCACTGTCACTAGAACGCGTAGATATAGAGGTAGACGGCTGGTTCGGCCGCGGCCTTGTCGACGATGGCGACGCCTTGATCTACGTCTTCGCCCGTTGTCGCCGTGAAGTTGTAGACCGCATACCGGTTGGAGTCATCGAATCTCCACGGGACCGGCTCCACACTCCAGTTTCGCCAGGTAGCCTCGGCTGTCGTGGTGGCCTGCGCTGAGCCGAGCTTGGCTAGGAGCGCGGCTACCTCGGGTGGCGGAGCGGTGAAGTGCAGGAAGAAGGCGTAGCCGTCTCTGAACGACCCGGGATCGATGTAGAAGCGCACGTCTTGCGCATCCTTGGGCAGCGGAAGGTTGAAGGTCGAGAGGCCCTCGTCGAGGGTGGTGAAGGACGTTGACGTGCCGTCCGAGCACTGAGGCTGGGCGTAGGCCCGCGCGTCATCGAGGTAAGGGCAGTCAGCGTTGTCCCGGGCTGACCAAACCAGTGACACGGCGACTCCCGTGATCAAGCTGGCGAACACGAGGGAGCAAATGAGCAGCCTTCGACTGATACGACTTCGCTGCATGCCTGACAGACGTGGCGCCCTGATCAAACGGTTGCGGGCAGGCGGCCCTGTCATCCATGACGCCGCAGCAGACGCCGAGAACCCAACCGTCCCGCTGGAGCGCGCCCGCCCTCGACCACCAGCACACAGCAGCCGGGCCGTGGGAGGAGACAACGAGCCGGGCACACGACCCGCCAGAGATCGCCTCGAAGGTGCACTCTCGCAGGATGATCACGACCGAAGTCATGTCGAAACGATCCCAGGCCAGACGACGCTTTGCTCTGTCAAGACCACGAGCTGGTCCTGGTAAACGAACGGATGAGGCTAGCGTCCCGATCCGGATATTCGCTGATAAGAGCCGGTTCCAGCGTTCTTCTAGGGCGCGGTGAGGATCCGCGGGCCGTCTTCCGTGACGGCGATGGTGTGCTCGGCGTGCGCGGCCCGGCTACCGTCGGCGCTGCGGATGGTCCAGCCGTCGTCGTCGATAAAGTACTCGTCCTTGCCGCCGGCCAGGAACCAGGGTTCGATGGCGAGCACCAGGCCGGGGCGCAGGGTCAGGCCGCGGCCGGGCCGGCCCTCGTTGGGTACGTGCGGGTCCTCGTGCATGGTGCGGCCGACGCCGTGGCCGCCGAAGTCGATGCAGATGCCGTAGTGCGCGGCGCGGCCGACGGCGCCGATGGCGGCGGAGATGTCGCCGAGCTTGGCGCCGGGCTTCGCGGCGGCGATGCCCGCGTTCAGGGCTGCCTCGGTGGTCGCGATCAGCTGCTCGTCCTTGGGGCGCGGCGTGCCGACGACGAACGAGATCGCGGAGTCGCCGGTCCAGCCGTCGAGGGTGGCGCCACAGTCGACGCTGAGCAGGTCGCCGTCGCGCAGCCGGTAGCCGTCCGGGATTCCGTGCAGGGCCGCGTCGTTGACGGAGGCGCAGATGACGGCCGGGAACGCGATGTCGGCGAAGTGGGGGCGGTAGCCGAGGAAGGGCGAGCTCGCGCCCGCGTCGTCGAGGACGGCGTGGGCGACCTGATCCAGTTCCAGCAGGCTGACCCCGACCGCGGCCTGCCGCCGCACCGCTTCCAGGGCGCGCGCGACGACCTGGCCGGCCGCGCGCATCGCCTCGATCTCGGCCCGGGTCTTGAGTTCCACCATCGTCCGCTCCCTGTCATCCTGCGCACGGCCATCCGTGCGGGATAACTATACCGGGATTTCTATCCCGCTCAAGAGGGGTATCATCTCTTCATGGTCCGACCGCCCTTGAGCCCTGCCGAACGCGCCCGCGGCGAGCAGCTCGGCTGCCTGCTGCGCGCCCTGCGCGGCGAGCGGAGCCAGGCCGAGGTGGCCGAGGCCGCCGGCATCCCGGTCGAGACCCTGCGCAAGATCGAGTCCGGCCGCGTCCCCATGCCGGCTTTCTTCACCGTCGCCGCGATCGCGCGGGCGCTGGAGATCCCGCTGGAGACGTTGGCCGGGATCGGATCGGAGCCTTCCCCCGATCCGATCCCGGCCGCCGCGGTGTCGATGTCCGCGCACTGATCTATCACGCCGTGCGGTACTCCGCGTGCACGAGTTCGAGCAGTTCGGTCACGGACGTCTCGGCGGACGGACGGTCGAAGGTGATCTCGCCGTGCTGCAGCAGATTCACCCGGTCGCACACGTCCATCACCTGGCTGTAGTTGTGCGCGATCAGGATGATCGCCAGGTCGCCGCGCTGGCGCAGCCGGTCGATCAGCCGCAGGATCTGGCCGCCCTCGCGGGCGCCCATGGCGGCCAGGGGCTCGTCCAGCAGCAGCACCCTCGCCGCGGTGTTGACCGCCCGGGCCACCGCGATGGCCTGGCGCTGTCCGCCCGACAGGGCCCTGACCTCGGCGCCGACCGACGGGATGTCGATGCCGATCTCGCCGAGCGCCTCGGCCGCCTGCCGCCGCATCGCGCCGTGGCGCAGGAACGGCCCGGTGGTGAGCTCTTTGTTGAGGAAGAAGTTCAGGTACACCGGGAGTTCGTCGACCAGGGCCAGGTCCTGGTAGACGGTCTCGATGCCCAGCGACCGCGCATGTGCCACGGACCGCAGCGTCACCTCCCGCCCGTCCATCAGAATCTTGCCGGAGTCCGGACGATGGAACCCGGTCAGGATCTTGATCAGGGTGGACTTGCCCGCGCCGTTGTCCCCGAGCAGGCCGAGGACTTCTCCGGTGCGCACGCTGAGGGTGACGTCGCGCAGGGCGGTCACCGGGCCGAAGCGCTTGGCGATGTTCTCGACTCGGAGCACCTCGGTGCCGGGAGCCGCGTTGACCTCCTCCGTCATCGCAGGTACTTCCTTCGCAGCCGGGAGATGTACACGTTGAGCAGCATGGCCACGACCACCGCGATGCCGATCACCACGTCGAAGGCGTAGGCGTTCACGCCGCTGAGGGTGAATCCGTTCTGGATGACGGCGAGCAGCAGCGCGCCGAAGAGCGCGCCGATCACGGTGCCGGAGCCGCCGAGCAGCGCCGTCCCGCCGATGACGGCGGCGGCCACGGCCTTGAACATCATGTCCGAGCCGCCGCTGGTCGGGTCGAAGGAGCCGACCCGGATCTGGTCGATCAGGCCGGCCAGCCCGGCGAATAGGCTGGTGAGCATGAATGTGGCGATCTTGACCCGGTTGACCTTGATGCCGGTCTCGGCGGCGCTGAGCGGGTTTCCGCCGGCGGCCTGGGTGTAGATGCCGTACTTGGTATAGCTGAACATCGCCTGCATGATCAGGATGATCGCGACGGCCCAGACCAGTTCGGCCCAGCGCCAGCCGCC
This sequence comes from Actinospica robiniae DSM 44927, assembly GCF_000504285.1. Lineage (NCBI taxonomy): Bacteria > Bacillati > Actinomycetota > Actinomycetes > Catenulisporales > Actinospicaceae > Actinospica > Actinospica robiniae. The sequence continues at coordinate 9,844,116 of NZ_KI632511.1, forward strand.
GAGCACGTCGAACAGGCCGCCGCTGAGCGAGGCGCCGACCGGGGTCGGTTCGGCGTTGGACTGGATGTAGGTCATCCCCTCGAGGAAGAAGCCCATGCCGAGGGTGGTGATGAACGAGCTGAGGTTGAACATGGTCCTGATCACGCCGTTGACCAGGCCGATTCCGAGTGCGACGAGCAGGGCCAGGACGAGGGAGAGCGGGACGTCCAGGCCCTGGTTGTAGAAGGAGGAGTAGACGAACGGGATGAAGCTGAACGCGAATCCGGCGGAGAGATCGATCTCCCCGCAGATGAGCAGCAGCGATTCGCCCGCGCCGATGATCGCCCACGGCGCGAGGTACTGCATGATGATGTGGTAGTTGGCGGTGGTGTTGAAATCCGCGCCGTGGCTACCCGCCGAGAAATAGGCGATGGCCGCGGCGGCGACCAGGACGATGCTCAGCTCGCGACGGCGCAGCAGGGCGCGGGCGAACCCGCGTCCTGCCGCGCGGCGCGGCTCGGTACCCGGCCGTGTGCGCAGTTCGGTATCCGATGCCATGGTTCTCTTCGTCTCTAGCCCTGCACGGTGGACGCGGCGGGCAGCCCGATCGAGCTCGGCATGTTCACCAGCGCCTTGCTCTTGCCGCCCTCGATCCAGCTGTCCGCGCTGGCGTACGGGCCGACGTTCGAGGAGGTGACGAAGGTCAGTCCGGTGTCGGTGGCCGGCGGGAACACGAGCGTGCCCGTCAGCCGGTACAGGTAGAGGTAGAGCACCGGCAGGAAGCCCTGCAGGTAGGCGGACTGGTCGATGGTGAAGTCGAGCGCGCCCGACTTCACCCCGGTGATGGAGTCGGCCAGCAGGTCGAACCCGCCGGCGTGCACCTTCCCGGTGATGCCGTACTTGGTGATCATCTGTGCGATGGACGCCGTGGAGCCGGCGTCCACCGCGTAGACGCCCTGCGCCGATTTCAGGCCCTGGTACGCCGACTCCATGGCGTTGAGCTCGTCGGCCTGGGCCGCGCCGGTGTCGACGGTGTGCACGGTCACGCTCGGGGCCTGGGCCTTGAGCGCGGCCTTGATCCCGTCGAGGCGCGGCTGGACGTTGAGCGAACCGGGCTGGGAGATGCCGACCAGGATGTCGCCGGAGGTGACATCGGAGGCGATCTTCAGGCCCATCTGATAGCCGGATTGGTACAGGTCCTGGCCGACGTAGGTCAGCGCGAAGTTGCCGGCGGCGTCGGCGTTGTAGGCGACCACCGGGATGCCCGCGGCCAGCGCCGCCTTCGTCGGCGCGATGAACGCGTTGGCGTCGGTGAGCGGGATGGCGATGCCGTCCGCCTTCGCGCTGATCGCGGTCTCGAAGGCGCTGACCATCTCGGAGACGACGCCGTTCTCCGAGCCGGTCCAGGTCGGCGCGGCCAGCCCGAGCAGGCTGGCCGCGTCCTTCATCCCGCTCTGGGTGGGCGCGAAGAAGGAGTTGGTGGTGACGTGGTTGATGAAGGCGAACTTCCAGGCGGGCGTCTTGGGGAAGTCGCCCGCGCCGGAGGAACTGGTGGAGGTGCGGGAACTCGAGCACGCGGCGAGCACGGAGGCGGCCAGTGCAGCGCCGCCGCCGAGCCCGGCCGTGCGCAGCAGCGAGCGGCGACCGACCGCGCCCTCGCCGCTGCCGAGGGGGAATTCGTTCTCTGTGATCGAACCAGCCATGAGCAGACCTCTTTGTCGCTTGTGGATGGGGTGGTACGTGGGTGGGGGTGATACGTGTGGTGGATGGTCGGATATCAGGTGGTGGATAGGGGATAGTGGTGGAGAAGGGAGGGTGGTGCCTACCTTCGACTGGCGCCGAAGTACTTGGCCCGGACGCGGTCGGCGATGACCGCCACGCCGAGCACGGCGCCCTGGATCATGATGATGTCGTAGCTGCTGACGTTGAGGGAGTTGAGTCCTCCGCCGATCAGCTCGAGCAGGATCGCGCCGGCCGCGATGCCGAGGATCCGGCCCTCGCCGCCGAACAGGGACACGCCGCCGACGACGGCCGCGGCGATCGCGGTCAGCTCGTAGCCGGTGGTGGACACGGATGCGTCCGCCACCCCGAGCCGGCCCATGATCAGGATGCCGGCCACGCCGGCGAGTACCGAGCTGGTGATGTACGTGGTGGTGCGCCGGCGGCCCACGGGGATGCCGGCGAGCCGGGCGGCCTCGGGGTTGCCGCCGAGCGCGTAGATCTGCCGGCCCATGTAGGTGCGTTCGAGCACGAACCAGGCCACCACGGCCACGATGGCGAACAGCACCGTGGTCACCGGCACGGGGCCGACGTAGTAGAGCGAGATGTCGCCGAACAGGTTCGGCAGGTTGGCGATCGGGGTGCCGGCGGTGATGTGCGTGGCCAGTCCCTTGGCGATGGTGAAGGTCACCAGGGTGATGATGAACGGCGGCACGTCGAGCCGGTTGATCATGGCGCCGTGGAAGTACCCGACCCCGGCGCAGAAGAGCAGCGTGACCAGGATCGCGAGCGGCGCGGGCATGTTGTTGTTGACGGCGAGCCAGCCGGTGATCATGCCGGCGAGGCCCGCGAGTCCGCCGACGGACAGGTCGATGCCGCCGGTCAGGATGACGAAGGACTCGCCGATCGCCAGGATGCCGGCCTGGGCCAGGTCCCGGCCCATCACCTGCATGTTGGCGGTACTCGAGTAGGTCTTGGCGGCGAGCGCGAACACGATGAAGGTGACCACGCAGGCCAGTACGACGCCGGCCTCCGGGGTGGAGGCGAGGCGGCGCAGCCGGTTCGCGGCGCTCGCGAGGCCGGCGCCGCCGGTCGGAGCCGGCGCTGGAGAGAGGGTCGGGGCGCTCACGGCTGGGGTCCGTTCGTTCGGGAATCGGTCGGGGAGGCGGGCGCGGCACCGGTGGCCGCGGCGGTCATGATCTTCTCCTTGGTGGCCTCGGCGCGGTCGAACACGGCCGCGACCCGGCCGCGGTGCATCACCGCGATCCGGTGGCAGATCCACAGCAGTTCCTCGAGTTCCGAGGAGGCGGCGATCACCGCCATGCCGGACTCGGCCGCGCGGTCGATCAGCTCGTAGATCTCGGCCTTGGCGCCGATGTCCACGCCCCGGGTGGGCTCGTCGAGCAGCAGCAGCTTGGGTTCGGTCGCGAACGCACGCCCGAAGATCGCCCGCTGCTGGTTGCCGCCGGACAGGGACCCGATCGGCTGGTCCACCGACTGCATCCGGACCTTGACGTTGCCGGTGATGGACTTGGCCTCGGCCCGCATCCGGCGCGGGGAGAGGATGCCGCGGCGGCTGATCCGGCGCAGCACGGCGAGCGTCACGTTGTCCTTGATCGAGGCGAACAGCACCAGGGACTGCTGCTTGCGGTCCTCCGGGATCATCGCGATGCCCGCGTCGGTGCCGTCGCTCGGCCGGTGCGGCGCGTAGGGGGCGCCGCCCAGGCTCATCGCGCCGCCGGTGGACGGCTGTGCGCCGGCCACCGTGTGGATCAGCCTGCTGCGACCCGAGCCCATCAGGCCGGCGATGCCGAGGATCTCGCCCTCGTGCACCGTGAGGTCGACCGGGCCGAGACCCTCGGCCGTCAGGGCCTGGACCCGCAGGAGTTCCGGGTTCGCGGCGGTGAAGGTCTTGGGCGCGCTGTGCGCCACCTCGGAGCCCACCATCTCGCGGATCAGGCGCTCCTCGGAGGCCTCGGCCGGTTCGAGGTCTGCCACGAGCTTTCCGTTGCGCAGTACCAGGATCCGGTCCGAGACGGCGCGGACCTCGTCGAGCCGGTGGCCGATGAACAGCACGCTCGAACCCTGATCCGCCGCGCGGCGGGCCAGGTCAAGGACGAGTTGCACCTCGATGGGGCCGAGCGAGGAGGTCGGCTCGTCCAGGATCAGCAGCCGCGGCGCCCGGCCCCAGCCCTTGGCGATCTCGATCAGCTGGCGGGTCGGGACCGGCAGCGTGCGCACCTCGCGCCCGACCGGGATCGCCCCGGGTGCCAGGCCGATCCCGGTCAGCATCGCCTCGGCCGCCTGGCGCTGGGCCGCGCGGTCGACCAGCACCCGCCGCCGGGAGGCGGCGGGCCGGGTCCCGAGCAGCAGGTTCTCGGCCACCGAGAGCTGCCCGACCAGCGGGAACTCCTGCGAGACGAGCGCGACGCCGAGCCGTGCCGACTCCGCGGTGGAGCCCGGGGAGAGCGGGTGCCCGTCGATCTCGATCTCGCCGCCGTCGCGGCGGACCGATCCGGCCAGCGTGCCCATGAGGGTGGACTTGCCCGCGCCGTTCTCGCCCACGATCCCGACGATCTGCCCGGCGTAGAGGTCGAGCTCGGGCAGGTCCAGCACGCGCACCGGGCCATAGGTCTTGTGCACCCCCCTCAGCCGCGCGATGACCGCGCGGCTGAGGGCGGGCGCCGACTTCTGCGGAGTCGGTTCCACGATCATCGTCAGCCGATTCCCAGCTGGCTCTCGAGCGAGGTGTAGGCCGAGTAGTCCGCCTGCGTGACCACGCCGACCCCGGAGCTCAGGGTGGAACCGTCCGACTCCAGGAAGGGCTGGATCAGGTTCATCGTCGCGGTCTTGCCCAGGACCTTCATCGCGGCCAGGATGTACGCCCCGGTGTAGCCCTGGTAGTACGGCATCTGCACCACGGTCGCGGAGATGGCGCCGGACTGGACCGCGCTGAGCGTGGCCGGGTCGGTGTCGTCGCACACGATCTTGATGTCGGTCTTCTTCGCCGTGCTCACGGCCTGGGCCAGCGCCGGCCCGTCGTACGAGTAGACGCCGTACAGGCCCTTGACGTCGGGGTTGTTGGCCAGGATCGACTCGGCGTCGGACTGGGCGGTGGCGGCCGAGAGGTTGTCGTTCTCGGTGACCGTGACCTTGATGTTCGTCCCCGCCAGCGCCTGCTTGAACCCGGCGATGCGCTCGGTCGCGTTGGCCGCCGTGAGCGAGCCGACCAGCACGGCCACATCGCCCGTGCCGTTCAGGGCCGCCTTCATGGCCAGACCGGCGTTGTAGCCGGCCTCGGTGTTCGGCGTGCCGAGGTACAGCCCGGCCGCATCCGTGCCGGGCAGCGGCGAGTCGATCGCGAGCACGAACCGGCCGCCGGCCACGTCGGTGGCGATGGCGTTCTTCGCCGAGGCCGGGTCGATCGCGGAGATCGAGTAGCCGGTCACGCCCTTGCCGCGCAGGGACTCGAGCTCGGTGTCCTGCTCGGTCAGGGTGCCGTCCGGCGGAGCGAAGTAGTTGCAGTTCGAGGAGCTGATGTTCAGCGCCTTGCAAGCGGCCTCGAAGCCGACCTGGCCGGCCTTCCAGTAGTCCGCCGCCACGTTGACCACCATGGCGATGTTCGCCGAGGACAGGTCCTTGCCCTTGAGCGCGCAGGCCAGCGAGTTGTCCAGCGCGGTCAGGTTGGCGTCGTTGAAGGTGACCGAACCCTGCAGCGCGTCACCGGTGGAAGACGGGAGCGGGCTGGGGGTGGCGAGACAGTTGGCCGCGACGCTCGCAGTGCTCTGCGCCGAAGTGTTCGAGCTTGACCCGCCCGACTTCGAACAGGCCGAAGCGCTGACGGCGAGCAGCGCGGCGGTGGCCGCCGCCATCGCCTTGGTGCGTGTGATCCTCATTGATCGTGCCCTTCGATGTGAGGGTTGATGGTGCTTGGTGTTGTGCGTGTTCTTCTTTCTCGTTGCGGTGGTGCCGTGGTACCGGTGGTGCGGTGGTGCGGCCTTGCGGTGGTGCGTGGGTGGTGCGGGTATTGCGGTGTGGTGCGTGGGTGGTACCGACCCGCCGCCGATGCGGCGACGGCGGGCCGCTCGTGGGGCCGGCCGGGCTCAGAAGCCGCGGGCCAGCCGGTAGTAGGCCTGGTTCCAGCGCATCTCCTGCTCGAACCGGGCGGTGGTGGTGTCGGCGTCGATGGTGAGCAGTTCGACGCCGAGCTGGCGGGCGAGGTCGGTCAGCACGTCGATGCCGATCGCGGTCGTCAGCACCGTGTGGTGCGGTGCTCCCGCCGTGAGCCAGGACTCGACCGAGGTGCGCCAGTTCGGCCGCGGGCTCCACACCGCGCGCGCCACCGGCAGGGCCGGCAGCGGCTCGGGCGGGGCGACCACGTCGATGACGTTGGCGGTGATCCGCAGCCGGTCGCCGAGGTCGGAGAGCCCGGCCACGACCGCGGGCCCGGGGGCGGCGTCGAAGACCAGGCGCACCGGGTCCTCGCGGCCGCCGATGCCCAGCGGGTGGATCTCGCAGGACGGGGTGGCCGCGGCGATCGAGGGGCAGACCTCGAGCATGTGCGCGCCGAGGATCAGCTCCTTGCCGGGCTCGAGGTGGTAGGTGTAGTCCTCCATGAAGGAGGTGCCGCCCGCGGCCCCGGCCGACGCGGTCTTCAGCGCCCGCAGCAGCAGCGAGGTCTTCCAGTCGCCCTCGCCGCCGAAGCCGTAGCCGTCGGCCATCAGCCGCTGCACGGCCAGGCCGGGCAGCTGGCGCAGGCCGCCGAGGTCCTCGAAGTTCGTGGTGAACGCGCCGAACCCGCCGTCCGTCAGGAAACTGCGAAGGCCCGCCTCGATCCGCGCGGCGTAGCGCAGCGACTCGTGCCGCTCGCCGCCGCGGCGCAGCGCCGCGTCCACGGTGTAGACGTCCTCGTATTCGGCGGTGAGCGCGTCGATGGCGGCGTCGTCCACCGCGTCGACCACGGCGACGAGGTCGTTGACGCCGTAGGTGTTGACCGACGCGCCGAGCCGGATCTGGGCCTCGACCTTGTCGCCCTCGGTCACCGCGACGTCGCGCATGTTGTCGCCGAACCGGGCGAGCTTGAGCGAGCGCAGGTCGGCGCGGGCCAGGGCGGCGCGGGCCCAGGCGTCCACTCCGGCGATGACGGCCGGGTCGGAGGCGTGCCCGGCCACCGTCTTGCGCGGCACGTTCAGCCGGGTCTGGATGTGCGCGAACTCCCGGTCGCCGTGCGCGGCCTGGTTCAGGTTCATGAAGTCCATGTCGATGCTCGACCACGGCAGCGGCGCGTCGGCCTGCGTGTGCAGGTGCAGCATCGGCTTGTCCAGCGCGTCCAGGCCACCGATCCACATCTTCGCCGGGGAGAAGGTGTGCATCCAGGCGATCACGCCGGCGACCCGCTCGTCCGCGTTCGCCTCGATGCAGGCCCGGCGGATCGACTCGGCGTCCTTGAGCACCGGGCGCCACTCCACCTTCGCCGGCAGCCCCGCGTCGTCGAGCAGGCCGGCTATTCGGCCCGACTGCTCGGCCACCTGCCGGAGCGTGTCCTCCCCGTACAGGGACTGGCTCCCGGTCAGGAACCACAGGACGCTGTCAGTGCGCTGAGTCATGAGTCACCGTTCTCCGCGGTCTGGACACGGCCCGGCTGGCCGTAGACGTTCGTGTAGCGGTCGTTCAGGGCCTTGATGTCGGCTTCGTCGATCGGGATGACCGGGCCGAGCAGGCGGGCGAGGTGGACCGTGCGCGCGGCGTCCTCCACCATCACCGCGGCCTTGACCGCGGCCCGCGCGCTCTTGCCGACGGTGAACACGCCGTGGCTGCGCATCAGCACGGCCGGAGAACGGCTGCCGGCCAGCGTCTCGACGATGCCCGCGCCGATGGACTCGTCGCCGATCAGGGCGAACGGCCCGACCGGGATGTCGCCGCCGAACTCGTCCGCGATGGCGGTGAGCACGCACGGTATGGCCTCGCCGCGCGCCGCCCACGAGGTGGCGTAGGGGGAGTGGGTGTGCACGACTCCGTTCACGTCCGGCCGCTCGCGGTACACGTACGCGTGCGAGCCGGTGTCGCTCGAGGGCTTGTACGCGCCCTCGACGACGTTGCCGTCCAGGTCGCACACGACCATGGACTCGGGCGTGAGCTCCTCGTACTCGAGGCCGCTCGGCTTGATCACCATCAGGTCCGCGCCGGCCACCCGGGCCGAGACGTTGCCCGAGGTCCAGGAGACCAGGCCGGACTTGGGCAGGTAGGCGTGCAGGGCGCAGACGTCGGCCCGGGCCGCTTGGATCGCAGCGCGCACCTCGGCGGAGAACTGATCGGCCGTCATCGTGCGCCCGCCTTTATCTCGTGCAGCCGGTGCAGCACCTCGTTGCCGCCGCGGCCGAAGTAGTCGTGCAGCTCGTCGTACTCGGCGAACAGGGCGTCGTACGCCTTGGCCCGGTCCTCGTCCGGCAGGTACGCCGCGGCGACCCGGCTGCCCATGGCGTGACCGGCGCTGACCGCGTCCGGGTACGCGCCGGCCGCCACCGCCGCGTGGATGGCCGCGCCCAGGGCCGGCGCCTGCGCGGAACCGGCCAGGCTGACCGGGCGGCGGAGCACGTCCGCGTACATCTGCATCAGGAAGCTGTTCTTGATCAGGCCGCCGGCCGCGATGAACTCGGTCACCGGCACTCCGCCGGCCTCCAGCGCCTCGACGATCACGCGGGTGCCGAAGGCGGTGGATTCGAGCAGCGCCCGGTAGATCTCGTGCGGCTCGGTGCCCAGGGTCAGCCCGACGATCACGCCGGAGAGGTGGTGGTCGACCAGCACCGACCGGTTGCCGCTGTGCCAGTCCAGCGCGACCAGTCCGTGCGCGCCCACCTCCTGCTCGGCGGCCTGCTCGGTGAGCAGCTCGTGCAGGCTGATCCCGCGCTCGGCGGCTTCGGCGGTCAGCGCGGGGGAGCTGTAGCGCTCGACGAACCAGGCGAATATGTCGCCGACGCCCGACTGTCCGGCCTCGTAGCCCCACAGCCCGGCGATGATGCCGCCGTCGACGACGCCGCACATCCCGGCCACGTCGGCCGGACCGTTCGCGTTAACATCTCGGCCGCTGGGGCCGCCGTTGACGATGTGGCAGGTGGACGTGCCCATGATGGCGACCATCTGGCCCGCCTCGACCGCCTGCACGGCCGGGCCGGTGACGTGTGCGTCCACGTTGCCGACGGACACCGCGATCCCGGCCGGCAGCCCGGTCCACTCGGCCGCGGTCTCGCACAGCGATCCGGCCTTCTCGCCCAGCGCCGAGACCGGGAACTCCAGCTTGGCGGTGAAGTCGGTGAAATCGGGGTTGAGCGCGGCCAGGTACTCGGCGCTCGGACGCGCGCCGTCCTGCAGGATGCCCTTGTACCCGGCGGTGCAGGCGTTGCGGCTCTCCTCGCCGGTCAGCTGCCAGGTGATCCAGTCGGTGGCCTCGATCCAGCGGTCGGCGGCGCGGTAGAGCTCCGCGTCCTCCTCGAGCAGCTGCAGGCCCTTGGCGTACTCCCACTCGGAGGAGATCTTGCCGCCGTAGCGCCCGATCCACTCCTCGCCGCGCTCGTGCGCCAGGGCGTTGATGCGGTCGGCCTGCGGCTGGGCGGCGTGGTGCTTCCACAGCTTGACGTAGGCGTGCGGCCGGTTCCGATAGGGCGTCAGCTCGCACAGCGGGGTGCCGTCGGCCAGGGTCGGCAGCACCGTGCACGCGGTGAAGTCCACGCCGATGCCGATGACCTGCTCAGGGCTCACACCGGCGGCGGCGAGGGCGGCCGGAACCGCGCGGCGCAGCACGTCGCGGTAGTCGTCCGGGTCCTGCAGCGCCCAGTCCGGCGGCAGCGCCGCGCCGCTGGCCGGCAGGGCGCGCTCGATCACCCCGTGCCGGTACTCCTGCACAGCGCTGCCCAGCTCAGCGCCGTCGGCCACCCGTACCACCAGCGCCCGGCCGGAGAGCGTGCCGTAGTCCACGCCCACCACGCAGGCGCCGTCCGCGATGTCAATACTTTCATCAACGGGTTGAGTGTGAGCGTTAACAATCATGACCGGCCGTTCTCATCCTGCAGGTCCTCTCAGTGGTGGAGCGTGCGTCGGTGGTTCCGGCGGCCCGCAACGGGTCCGCCGACGAGCGGGGCGCCGGCGCGCGGCGCGGCGTGGGTCCGGCGGGGGCCGGTCAGGCCGCCTCGGGCCGCGGCGGGGCGGTGGAGGCGCGCACCACCAGGCTCGGGCCCACGGTCACCCGCGGCGCGGTGCGCGGGGCCGGGCCTCCGCCGGCGTTGAGGTCCACCAGCTCGATCAGCGTGGCCAGCGCCCGCCGGCCGAGCTCGTCGAAGTCCTGTCGGATGGTGGTCAGCGGCGGGCCGAAGTACTCGGCCTCGGGGATGTCGTCGAAGCCGATCAGGCTCAGGTCCTCGGGCACCCGCAGCCCCGCCGCCTGCACGGCGCGCAGCAGGCCGAGGGCCATGTGGTCGTTGGCGCAGAACAGGGCGGTGATCGGGTCTTCCTCGTCGTGCACCCGGGCGGCGAGTTCCCGCCCGAGCTCGTAGCCGGTGCGCGAGGACCAGTCCCCGCCGATGAACGGCTCGGGCTCGCGGGCGCCGCGGGCGGCCAGCGCCCGGCGCCAGCCGACCTCGCGCTCCTGCGCGTCCAGCCAGCTGCGCGGCCCGGCCACGTGGTGCACGGTGCGGTGGCCGAGGTCGAGCAGGTAGGAGGTGGCGCGCTCGGCGCCGGCCTCGTTGTCCACCGCGACCGAGGACAGCGCCGCGTGCGTGCCGCAGCCCACCGCCACCAGCGGCAGGTCCGAGCGCACCTGGGAGAGCGCGTTGACCGCGCTGGTCTGCGGGGCTATCACGATCAGCCCCTCGACCGCCTGGTCGCGCAGCCGGTCCACGGCGTCGAGCACGGAGCGCCGGTCCAGCGCGGCGAGCGCGGCCACCGCGACGAAGTAGTCGAGGTCCTTGGCCGCCTGCTCGATCCCGTAGAGCATGGACGCGGGCCCGTAGAGCGTGGTGTTGAAGCTGACCACGCCCAGGGTCCGGGTGCGCCGGGTGACCAGCGCGCGGGCCGCCACGTTGGGCCGGTAACCCAGCTCCCTGATGGCAGTGAGCACGCGGTCGCGGGTGGCCGGCTTGACGTTGGGGTGGTCGTTGAGCACCCGGGAGACCGTCTGGTGCGAGACCCCGGCCGCCTGGGCGACATCGGCCATCACCGGCGCTCGGCCGCTCCCTGTGGACTGCATGGGAGAATTGATAACGCAAACATTTCTGTGCGTCAAGCCTCCGCGCCCCCACGGCGCGGCGGCGTTGCGGTTCCGTGACCACCTCGACGCCGCACGTGAATCAGCCTCCGATGATAAGCCGTCCGACACGCGGCGGCCGGCGGACTCGACTCGCCGCGGTGTCCGGTCGGCTACCATCCGTACGTTATGTCCGAACCAGTCGCCGCCCAGCCGCCGGCCCTGCCGACCTTCCTGACCTGGACGATCGTGCTGACCACGGTCCTGCTCGGGCTGGGCGTCACGGTGGGCAACGACCTGCGGCTGGTGGGGCTGCTCGCCTTCCTGCCGGGCATCGTGGCCGGCCTCGGCACGGTGCGCCAGACCGTGTTCGTCGCCTCCTGGGTCTTCGGGGCCACCATCGCCTCCGTACTCTACTTTCCCGATCCGCGGCGCTCCGACTCCACCTTCATGATCGTCCTGACCCTGCTGCTGTGCTTCGCCGCCGTGTACGTCTGCCACCGCCGCACCGCGCGCGACCGGGAGATGATGCGGCTGCGCATCACCGCCACCGCCATGCAGCGGGAGATTCTGGCGCCACTGCCGCAGCGCACCGCGGAGGCCGTGGTCGGCGGCGTGTACGAACCCATGCACGAGGACAAACTGGTCGGCGGCGACGTGTACGACGTGGTCGCCAGCCCGTACGGCACCCGCGTGCTCATCGGCGACGTACAGGGCAAGGGCCTGCCCGCGATCGGCACCGCCTTCGGCATCATCGGCGCCTTCCGCGAAGCGGCCTACCGGGAGCCGGAGCTCGGCGGCGTGGTCGACGCGCTCGAGTCGGCCGTGGTCCGCCACAACGTCTTCGCCGCCCGCTCCGGCCGCGACGAGCGCTACGCCACCGCGCTCATCCTGCACCTCGACGCGGACCGCCGCCCCGGCGTGGCCGCGATCAACTGCGGCCACCTCCCGCCGATCCTGCTCGGCCGGACCGGCGGACCGCGGGTCGTCGAGTTCCCCGACAACGGCCTGCCGCTCGGCATGTCCGACCTGGCCCGGCGCCCGCGGGCGCCGAGCGAGTTCGAACTGCTGCCCGGCGAGTCGCTGCTGCTCTACACCGACGGCCTGACCGAGGCCCGGGCCAGCAGCGGCGAGTTCTACCCCACCGAGCGCGCCGTGCGTACCGCCGAGCACCTGACGCCCGATCAGGTGCCCGAGGCGCTGCGCGACGACCTGAGGCTGTTCTCCGACGGCGGCCAGGTCGACGACATCGCCATCCTGAGCCTGAGCCGCGCGATGCAAGCGGAGTAGGGCGGCGTGCCCTGGGCACGGCGCCGGCCGGCAAGCCCGGCCGGTAGCCCGTCCGGCGCACCCCGGGCGCGGCCGGTGCGGCCGGGCGCTTACCGTCGTCACCGAGGCCCACCCCGCCTCGCCACGATCTGACGGACCGGACGAAGCGGAGTCCTGCCATGGCCGACGACGAGCTGCACGCCGCGCTGGACCGGGCCGCCGCGGACGTCGCCGCCCGGGTCATCGGCTGGCGCCGGCACCTGCATCAGCACCCGGAGCTGCCCAACCGCGAGGTCGAGACTGCCGCGCTCATCGCCCGCGAACTCGAATCCCTCGGCCTCGACGAGGTGCGCACCGGCATCGCCGGCCACGGAGTCGTCGGCGTGCTGCGCGGCGGCGCCCACGGCCCGGGCGCGGCCGCCGGCCGGGTGGTGGCGCTGCGGGCGGACATCGACGCGCTGCCGGTGCGGGACCTGTGCGGGCAGGACTTCGCCTCGCACGTCATCGACCTCGACTATCCCGGCGGCCCGTTCCCGGTCTCGCACGCCTGCGGCCACGACGCCCACACCGCGATGCTGCTCGGCGCGGCGACCGTGCTCGCCGGGGCGCGCGACCGGCTCTCCGGCACGGTGCTGTTCGTCTTCCAGCCGGCCGAGGAGGGGCCGCCGGTGGCCGAGCAGGGCGGTGCCCGTGCGATGCTCGCCGAAGGCGCCCTGGCCGAGCCGCGGCCGACGATGGTGTTCGGGCTGCACGTGGCCCCGCTGCCCAAGGGCGTGCTCGGCTACCGGGTGGGCGACCAGTTCGGCGCCTCCTGCCTCGTCAGGATCCTGATCACCGGCGTGCAGGCGCACGGCTCGGCCCCGTGGCAGGGCGTGGACCCGATGCCCGCCGCCGGCGCGATCCTCACCGGCATCGGCCAGATCTACCGGCAGCTGAGCGCCTTCGACCCGGTGACGGTCAGCATCGGGCACGTCGAGGACGCGGGCCGGTTCAACGTCATCGGGGAGACGGTCACGCTCTGGGGCACGATCCGCTGCGCGGCCGAGCCCGACATGGCCGAGGCGCAGCGGCGTCTGCGGACCCTGGCACAGCACAGCGCGGAGGCCTACCACTGCACGGCCGCGGTCGAGTACCTGCAGGACGTCCCGGCCGTGCACAACAGCGCGCAGTGGGTGCGGGCCGCGCTGCCCACCTTCTGCCGCGTCGTCGGCGAGGAGAAGGTCGTGCCCACCCCGGCGACCCTCGGCTACGACGACGTATCAGAGTTCATCAACCGCTTCGGCGGGCTCTGCGTCATGCTCGGCGTGCAAGACCTCGAATTCGGCTCGGACGGTACGCCGGTGCCCACGACCGGCGGCCGAGGCGTGGCGTACAACCACGATCCGGCTTTCTACGTGGACGAAGACACCCTCGTCGCCGGCGTCCGTCTGCACGCGCACGTCGCGGCCGACCACCTGGCCGGCACGCTGGTCGAAGAGAGCTGATGGGAAAGAGCTGATGGAAGAACGCGAACGCCCTTCACGGCCGGGCCGTGAAGGGCGTTCGCCCACGGAAGGTCAGGAACCGGCCGGCGGCTGCTGCGGCGGCTGGTCGCCGTAGGGGGCCTGCGGCTGCGCGTACGGCTGCTGCGGCTGGCCGTAGGGCTGCCCCTGCTGCGGCGCCGCCCCGTACGGCTGCCCCTGCTGCTGCTGGATGGCCTGCGTGCGGGCCTTGAACATCGCGCCCACCTGCGCGAGCGAACCGCCCGCCTGAGTGAAGCCCAGGTAGCTCTGGACCAGCGCGCCCAGCCCGATCACCAGGGTGACGTAGTAGCCCCACTCCGGGCCCACCGACCCGGAGAGGGCGACCCCCGCGATGTCGTGCAGGCTCGGGTAGGTCAGGCCCTGGATCGCCCAGAGCAGCACGCCCAGCGCGGAGAGCACCAGGCCGACGAACGCCCGGTTCGCCGCGCTAGCCAGGAACGGCAGGTTGACCTGTACGCCGAGCGCCGGCAGGGCCAGGATGACGCCGTAGACGAGCAGCAGCAGGACTGGGAACCAGTCGTTGAAGCCGCTCGGGGTGCTCCAGCCGTTCTCGGAGCCGGAGTAGCCGTCGACGGTGCCGCCCCACCAGGGCAGGAAACTGAAGATGAACGCGAGCAGTCCGGCCGCCGAGAGCACCCGTTCGGTGCGCCCGAGTTTGGTAAGGTCCATATACCCTCCCTGATAAGTCCGCTCACGCGGAAAACAGGGGCATTATTCCCCGTTGCCCCGATGTGGGAACGGGAGAGCCGTGGTGGCTAAGCCGAACGACACCATTCCGTCGCCGAGTGGCGCGACGCTGAGACAGGAGCATAAAGCCTCTGGCTCAAGGGCGCACATCGTGCTTTCGCGCGAGCTGCAACAGCCCGTAGACGAACTCGCACGCGATCATCGAACTCGGGGTGCCGGGTTGCTCGTCCGGCTCGTCCGGCACTCGCGCGAGGGCGAGATCGCGGGTAGGCGCCGAGCCCTCGAGATGCCGCAGCGGCCCGAACGCGGTGGCGACGTCGCCGAGCACGCACGACCACGGCCGCAGGTCGCCGAGGTGGCGCAGCGTCGGCCGCGGCGAGCCCGGGCCGCGCACCAGGTGCTCGGTCAGCAGCATGCCGCCCGGCCCGGTCAGCGCCTCGAACCGAAGCGTCGGCCACAGGGGCAGCGTCCACTGCAGTGCCGGGCAGGTCAGATCCCCGATATGCCGCTGCACCCTCGCCACCGGCTCCCCGAGCACCCCGCGCAGCATCCCGACCGGCCCGCGCGAGTGCCGGGACCGCAGCATGCGCTGCCACTGCGCGTTGACCGCACGCATGTCGGTGGCGGAGAAGCCGAGCGACTTGCGCGCCGACTCGACCAGCTCGGGCTGGTAGTCGGCCATCCGCCGAAGCAGGACGAGCTGGAACTCGGCGACGCCGAGAGGCACCGGAGGCAGCGTCATCGCGCCGTCCACTCGGACTCGAGGATGCTGTAGAACGACGAGTCGCGCCAACCGGAGTCGAGCAGCAGCGCCTCGCGCATCCGTCCCTCGTAGACGAGTCCTGCGTTGGTGAGCACGCCGGCCGATCCGAGGTTGCGCGGGTCGCAGGTCGCCATCATCCGGTGGAACCCGAGTTCGTCGAAGCCGACCCCGAGCAGCGCCCGAGCCAGCGCCGTCCCGTAGCCCTGCCGCCAGACGGAGGGGTGCAGGATGTAACTGATCTCGCCGTGGCGGTGCTCCGCGTTGCGCACTTTGACCTCGCCCGCCCCGATCACCCGGCCGTCGGTCAGCGCGAGGTAGGAGTAGCGCGTCTGAGGCCTGGCATCCCCAGTGGCAGCCGCCGCGGCGACGAAGGCGCGCGTCTCGTCCTCGGTGTTCGGCCCCCACGGCTGGAAGCGGCACGTCTCCGGCAGGCTCGCCCACTCGTGCACGGCCGGCCAGTCCGCCGCCTCGATCGGCCGCAGCGTGACGTGCTTGGCCGCTGACTCGCTCATGCCCCGATCCTCGCACACGGGGATGGGTGACGCGCGCGGGTTCCCGCCTCTCCCCGCGCGGCGACCTGGCGTGATGCTGAGCGCTCGGCACAGATCGGGGCGCGGTGCCGCGGCACCGCGCCCCGATCAGTGTCCGACGTGTCTAACGTTTCTGACACGTCTGACACGTCTGACGCGTCTGACGGTGCGGCTTAGGCGGCGCCGCCGAGCGCGGCCGCGTAGAGGAACCAGGTGGAGTGCGGAAGCCACTGCTCCATCCGGCGCCAGTCCTCGGCCCAGTCCTTCTCGAAGCCGTCCGCACGGTATCCGGGCTCGTACATGATGCCGAGGCCCTCAGTCGTCTTGCCGCATATACCGTTGTTGATGCCACCGGCCTGCGGCAGGAACTGCCAGGTGCCGAGCGCGTCGTAGTAGGCCGGGTTGTTGCTCCCGGACCCGTTGAGCATGCACGACGCGTACGGGTTCAAGCCGCAGATCCAGTTGAGCTGGTCGTCGGCGTAGGACTGGAGCTGCACGGCGAACGCGTCGTCGGGGAAGAAGGTGGCCGCCAGGCGCGCCGCAGCGGCGAGGGAGGCGATTCGCGCGTTCTCACCCTGGAACCAGCCGCCCGCCTGGGTGGAGGGCGAGACGTCCTGCGGGTAGAAGAAGGTGGTGAACCGGGTGCCGTCGGACAGCTGCACGAGCTGCCGGGCGTAGCCGAACGGGTTGGCCACTTCCTTGGTGGTGGCCAGCTCGAAGGCCAGGGACTTGCGCACCGCGTCGAGCAGCGTCGTGCGCTCGGCGCTGCTGGCCACCTTCAGGTAGTTCAGGAGGCTGACGACGGGGAGCCCGGCGTTGCTGGGGTGGAAGAACGGGCGGCCGGCGCCGTCGGCGTTCCAGTAGTTCTTGTGCCCGTCGCCTGAAGCGAGGCGTGCGGCGAGGCTCTTCGCGCGGGCCTTGGCAACAGTGCGGTACTCGGCCTTCTTCGTCGCCTTGGTGAGCTCGGTGGCGGCGATCAGGGCTTCGCAGTCGTCGAGGATGTTGTCCGGCAGGCCGCCGTTGAGCTCGACGTTGTTGGCCTGCAGGTAGGCGAAGGCGTCCTCGGCAGCCGCCAGGTACTGCGCGTTCGTGAAGGCGCCGGAGACCTTGTACTTGCTCGCGGCGGCGAGGGCGGCGATCGCGGTGCCGCCGCCCATCCGGAAGCTCACCTGCGTGGGGTCCCAGCCGGTGTCGGTCTGCTTGGCGGCGAGCCACCGCTGCGCCGGGGCTTCGGGCTGCTGCAGCCGGTTGGTCTCGTTCTGCCGGATCGAGAAGTAGAAGGAGCCGTCCGGCGCCTTCATCCGGACCAGGAAGTCGGCGCCGAACATCGCCTCGTCGAGCGTCCAGTTGCACAGCTGGGTGAAGTTGGTGTCCTTGCGGCCGTTCAGCGCCTCGTAGGACGCGAACAGCGCCCAGGCGGTGAGCGGCACCGAGGTGGTGATGAGGAAGGGCGCGGCCGGTCCCTGGAAGACCTGGCTGAAGTGGATGCCGAAGTCGCCCGCGGCGTCGTACCAGCCGCCGGAGACGTCGACAAAGTCGGTGCCGTCCGCGGCCCCGATGGGCAGATGCGCGTCGGCCTTGTCGAACTGGCCCGAGCTGCGCGAACCCTTGAAGTAGTGGATGACGTGCGAGAGCGCGTGCTGCTCGTAGAGGTCCGTTTCGATCAAGAACGGAATCGAGACGCCGGAAATGCCCGGGGCGCCGGCCGCGTCGGGGATGACGATGACGTACTGGCCCGCCTTCGTGAGCTTCGAGAAGTCGCCGGACCAGTAGTACGCGGGCACGGCGGGGGAGTTCTCGTCGGCCCACTGCTCGACCGGGCCGGAGAAGGCGGCCTTGCCGCTGAAGACGGCTTTGCCGCTCGCGGTGTCGTAGATCTGGTAGGCCAGGGCGGATGAGGACGTGGCAGGCCGCGCGCCGGCGCCGATCACGAACCGCTTGAGGCTGCTCGCCTCGTAGCCGATGTTGTTCGTGAACACCTGCAGCGCCCCCAGCTTGGCGGTATCGCTGTCCGCCGCCCCCGCCGAGCTGGCGAACGCCGAGGTGGCGGGGGAGAGCGCGGCCACCGCCGCGCCGCCGGCGGCCACGGCCGCGGAGCGCCGCAGGATGCTTCGACGGGAGAGGTCAGCAGGGATCCGGTCCGACTCGGTCATGGACACTCCAGGGGAAGGGTCTAGTAAGGAAGTCTTACTAACTGTCCAGTACTATCGGCCCGCGCCTGAAGGCTTGTCAAGAGTTTCGCTCCGTGTGTACCAATCCCTTGCCCCGGGCGTCGCCACCTCGGGCCGGGCGTCGCGGCGCGCTCGCGCGCCCGAAGCTGATGCACGGTCAGTTCGGCGCGTGCAGCCTCGGCCACCGCGACCGTCCTATGGCTAGAACTCGGCTAGGGCGCGAGCGCCCAGATTGTGGTGAGGCAGACGGCTTCGTGATGATCGGTGTGGATGTCGTGGCAGTGGTTGTGGCTCACGGTAGTCTGCACGGCGAGCCGGTCCATGGCCTCGGATCACGGGCTCAGCGGTTGACGAGGGAGGGGTGGCAGCATATGCGAGTTCTGATATCTGTCGACATGGAGGGCGTCGCCGGCGTGGTCGACCCGGACGACATCAGCCCCGGACAGCCGGAGTACGAGCGCAACCGCCGGCTGATGACGGCCGAGGCCAACGCCGCGGTGCGCGGGGTGCTGCAGTTCGACCGCGCCGCGGAGGTGCTGGTCAGCGACGCGCATGCGCGGTATCGCAATATTCTGCCGGAGCTCCTCGACCGGCGTTGCGAGCTGCTGCGCGGCACGCCGAAGCCGTTCGGAATGCTCGCCGGGATCGACACGGGCGTCGATGCGGTGCTGTTCGT
Source organism: Actinospica robiniae DSM 44927 (assembly GCF_000504285.1). Lineage (NCBI taxonomy): Bacteria > Bacillati > Actinomycetota > Actinomycetes > Catenulisporales > Actinospicaceae > Actinospica > Actinospica robiniae. The sequence goes on from NZ_KI632511.1 coordinate 9,862,668, forward strand.
CGGATATCACGGCAAGGCGGGCACGCCGGATTCCGTGCTGGCGCACTCCGTCTCCGGCGGAGTGATCGGGGATATTCGCTGCAATGGCCGCTCACTGGGCGAGATCGGCCTCAATGTGGCGCTGGCCGCGCATTTCGGAGCCGTGCCGGTCCTCGTCACCGGCGACGGGAGCGTCGCGCGGGAGGCGGGCGAAGTCGCCCCCGGGATCCACGCGGTGACGGTGAAGCGCGCTCTCGGCGCACGGGCCGCGTCCAGCCTGCACCCCGAAGAGGCCTGCGATCGGATCGAATCGACGGCGGTTCTGGCGCTGGCCTCGCGAGATGAAGTCTCCGCACTCCGCTTCGACGGGCCGGTCGAGCTGGAGGTGCGGGTGCACCGGACGCGGATGGCCGAGCAGGCGCTGCTCGTGCCGGGGATGCGGTTCAAGGACGCGGCGGACGGCTGCACGCTCGCCTACTCCGCACCCGACTTCCCTACGGCCTACAACGTGATCGAGCTCATCATCCTGCTCGGGATGCTTTAGCAGGGGCCTGCGACGGCCGCGTGCTCGGGCCGCTCAGCGCTGTTCGGTCCGTGTGGCCCGGTCAGCGCCGTTCGGTCAGCGCGCGGACGAGCCCGGACCGAGCTCGCGGGCCACCTGGCGCAGGTGCGCGCGCATCGCCGCCTCCGCCTCGGCCGGATCCCCCGAGGCCACCGCCTCGACCACCGCGGCGTGCTCGGCCAGCGACTGCCGCGCCCGGCCCGGCCGCAGCGCCAGCCGGAACTGATGGCGCACGAGCTGCCCGCGCAGCCGCTCGATCGTGCGCAGCGCCGTGTGCTGGCCGGAGATCTCCTGGATCCGCCGGTGCAGCTGGTGGCCAAGGTCCGAGGCGCCCAGCGCGTCCCCGGCCTCGGTGGCCGCGTTCATCCGGGCCAGCAGGGCCCTGAGTTCGGCGTGCTCGGCCGCGCCCGCCCGCTCGGCCGCCTTGGCCGCGCACAGGCCCTCGAGCGCCATCCGGCACTCGACGATCTCCACGGCCTCGTCGACCCCGACGACGCGCACCCGCGCGCCCTTGTTCTGCACCCGCTCGACCAGGCCGTCGGCGGCGAGCTCGGCCAAGGCCAGGCGCACCCCGGCCCGCGAGGCGCCGAACAGGTCCATCAGGTCGGCCTCCACCAGCCGCGCCCCCGGTGAGAACTCGCCGGACTGGATCGCGGTGCGCAGCCCCGCCGCGACCCGGGCCTGGGCCGCGCCGTCGCGCGCCGCCGTGGTCACGGCGGCCGTGGGGGAGTCGGCGCGGCTCATGGGTCACATGCTAGTGGCGCCGCCCAAGCGGGCCCCGGTCCCGCGCTGTCTACCAGCTGGTAACGATCCGGCAAGCCGGAGGTCGCCTGGCCGCGCGGGCAGCACCCGGCACTTCAAGGACCCCATAGCGCCAGCCTGTCACTTCATCCCGGCCGCGCGGAACATCCGGTCGTAAATGCCGCGGATCACGTCCTGCTTGCGCCGGTTGTAGTCCATCACGTTGCCGCCGCCGGGAATCGCCCGCAGCTTCGCCTGCTCATACACGTCGCGGTCCTCTGGGTGCGCCCGCAGCCAGTCGCGGAACATCCGATGCCTGATGGTCTCCGGGCAGTCCGGGCCGAACACGTGCAGATTGGCCCTCGGGTCCGCCCAGACCAGGCACCGGTGTTGGTGGAACGACGGCTCCCGGATGTTCAGCGCGTAGCCGATCCGCTCCAGGTGCGGGACGTAACCGCCCTCATCCGCCGGATCGGGCACGGTCAGGACGATGTCGATGACGTTCTTGGCGGCAAGCCCGGGCACCGACGTAGACCCGACGTGCTCGACGTCCAGGGCTGCGACCCCGAGGGCCGCCCGGATGCCGGCGGCGAAGGCGTCGAACCGGGTCGGCCAGTCCTCGTCGTACGGCACGACTTCGACCACGGTCGCCGGAGGCGGCCCCTGCACCCACGGATCCTCGTCGGGATCCGGCTCGTGGTGACGGGTGATCTCCTCGAACGTCGGCATGGCCTCAGACCCTATCCGTCGGCAGTCGAGTAGGCGGCGACGAGGTCGCCCACCTCGTCGTAGATCTCCAGATTGTAGGAAGGGCTGAGCGCGGCGAACGCGGCCAGGAGATCATCGACGCGGTCGGGCGCGACGCAGCCGCTGAAGCCGACCGGGCCCTCGCCCCCGCCGCGGAGTTCGATCTCGGCGAACGTGTGCTGAACCTGGAAGTCGGTCCAGCTCGACTTGCGGACCCGCCAACCCGCCTCGTGGAACGCCTGCGCGACGGACAAGGCGTCGGCGACCGCGAGCAGGGAGCCGTACGCGTTGGGCCCGTCGATGTCGCAGGCTTCGAAGTCGAAGAGCGGACCGTCGGTGCCGCCGGAAGTGAACTCCACGAGCCAGGGTACCGCGGTGCATGAACCGCCTTATGATCGTCGCCATGGCTGACTTCGTCGTGGTCGGGGCCGGGATCGTCGGTGCGTCAGTGGCCTACCATCTGGCGCGCGGCGGCGCCGCAGTGACTCTGGTGGAGCAGGAGAAGGAGCCGGCGACGGGCGTGACCGGCCACTCCTTCGCCTGGATCGGCGATTGCGGCGGCGAGTGGCCGGGCGGCGCCGAGGACCTGCGCCCCCACGTGCGCGCGGATTTCCGCCGCCTCGAGGCCGAGCTGCCCGGGTTCGCCGTGCGCTGGACCGGCTCGCTGGCGTGGACGGGTGGCGGTGCGACGCCGACGTTGTACGCAGGCCAAACCCTGGTCGGGGCGGAGGAGATCGCGCGGCTGGAGCCCTGTCTCGCCGACGTGCCGAGCCGAGCCGTCCACACGGCGACCGACGGAGGCGTCGAACCCGCAGCGATGGTCGCCGCCCTCATCCGGGGTGCGAGAGCTCACGGAGCCAGGGTGATCTTCGGCGCCGAAGTCATCTCCCTCGACCCGCCGGAAGGCCGCGGAGTCTCGACCACGGCCGGGCACATTCCGGCCGAGACCGCCGTGCTCGCAACCGGCCCCGCGACCGCGGCGCTGTGCCGGCCGCTTCGCGTCGAACTGCCTCTCGGCATCTCGGCAGCCTGCCTGCTCCGAGTCGCCGCCCCGCCCGGGCTGGTTAAGACGGTCCTGGCCGGTCCGCACTATGAGGTTCGCGAGGTCCGCGACGGCGAGCTCCTGCTGACGATCCCGCACGTCGCGGGCCGATCCGATGAGTCGGTCGCGGCGGAGGCTCGCCGCACGGTGCAGCGCCTGGCCGCGGATTTCGACGGCGGAAGCGACTACCGTCTGCTCAGCCACCACGTCGCCGGACGCCCGATGCCCGCCAACGGCCCCATCGTCGGCCACGTGGCGCCGGACTGTTCCGCCTACGTCGCCGTCACGCACTCGGCGATCACCCTCGCCCCCACTCTCGGCCGCCTCATCGCGGAGGAGTTGACGACCGGAACGCCGCCCACCGAACTCCGCCGCTGCCAGCCCCAACTTCGCGGCGATCTGAGCCGGGACCGTGGTGCCGAGTAAAGTCGGAGCATGCCTGCGACGCTGGTGCCGATCGTGCTCGAGGGGCGCCACGTGCGGCTCGAGCCGCTGGCCCTCGACCACGTCCCAGCCCTCTTCCAGGCCGGTGGCGGAGACGAGGAGGTTTGGCGCTATTTGAGTGCGCCGACGCCGGTCAGTGAAGAGGAGCTCGCTGCGATCGTGGCGAAGCGGTTGCGGGAAGTCGGCGCGGGCCGGCGCATTGCTTTCACAGTATTCGAATGCGCACAGGGCACGGCGATCGGAACGACGAATCTGCATAGCTGGCACGTGGCGGAGGGGCGCGTGGAGATCGGCGGCACCTGGTTCGGCCGACGCTGGTGGCGCACTGCTGCGAACACCGAGACCAAGCTGTTGACGATGACGCACGCGTTCGAGACTCTCGGCTTCGCGAAAGTGCTTTGGCGCGTCGACGTGGGCAATACGCGCTCCCAGGCGGCGCTCGCACGCATCGGAGCCCAACTCCAGGAGCACAGGGACGGGGCGCCGGTCAAGCTCGACGGGTCCCGGCGCGACCTGCTCGTCTATGCGATGCACCGATCCGAGTGGGCGGCGGCGAAAACCAAGCTGGCTGACCGGTTGGCGCTGGACTAGTGCCGAAAACCGCTCTTTGTTGCGATTTGATGATCGACTGAGCGCTGGTGGGGTGTGGGATGACATGTCGGGTCAGGGTGTGGGCGGGCGCTTCGCGTCGCCTGGTTCTTCTGACCACCCGCCCACCCGTTGCGTTGGCGAGGCGGGTTGGGGTTTCAAGATCTCGCCTCCGGCGCGGACCCTTCCCTCGGAGAGAGATGCCGGGGTTGCGTGGGTGCTGGCGTTGGTGGGGCGGGTTGGGGTTCGGGATGGTGGGGTGTCGGGGGTGGGCTCTCTCCTCGGTCGGTTCCCCGGAGGCAATCAGGAACCTGCCGGGAGGTCAAGCGGCGGTGGTTTGCGCTGATGCTGGATCTTGCATGGCGCCGCTTGACCTCCCGGCAGAACCCTGATCGGGCTTCGCCTGCCCGACCGAGGAGAGAACCCACCCCCTGGGGGAGTGGTGCGAGCTGCGCTCGGGCCGAGTCCCGGCCCGTGGCCTGGTCGCGCTTGGTGCGGAAGGATTCTGCATCACCTAGACCCGGCCATCCCAATCATCGATCCGCCCGAAGCGTCGGCGTGCTCGGGTCGCGCTTGATGTCAGATCCTGCATGGCCTCGGCGCGATCGAGCCCGATCCCGGATCTCGCGGCACAATCCCGCAGGCCCGGCCGTGCCCGATACGGAAGGCTTCTGCATCACCCTGGTCCGATCGGCCCGGAGCCCACGCACCGCGCACGATCGCGTAGCTCGGTCGCACGACGAGGACAATTCCTGCACCGTTCTCGGCCACGCCCCCGCCGCCATCTGCCCAGCCACCGCGTCCACCGCCCCTCCCGTCACAAGCCCCGATCCCTGTACGACTCCATGCTAGCTGCTAGCACTGACAAAAGTCGTTTATACGGTATATGCCGGATAAGCGAAAATCATGAAGATTTCCGGGGAACTCGGGCGCGCTCTCCCGGCATTGAAAGGGGTAGAGAAGAAAAGCGCAGCTCGGAACGGCGATGCATGATCGTGCATCAAGCGCGACCGGGCCACGGGCGGGACTCGGCCCGAGCGCAGCTCAGACTCACCCCCGGCACCCCACCACCCCCAACGTCACCCCGTCCCACCAACGCCGGCACCCACGAAGCCCGGCATCTCTCTCCGAGGAAGGGCCCGCCAGCGGCGACTTTCGTCTTGAAACCGCAGCTCGCCCCGCCAACGCAACGGGTGGGTGGGTGGACAGAAGAACCGGGCGAAGCGAAGCGGCCGCCCCCACCCAAACAACCACCCGACCCGACCGACCACCACCTCCCAGCAACACTCAGCCGATCATCAAATCGCTCTAGGCAGCCGTCTTGAAGCCGTGGACGTAGAGGTCGCGCAAAACGCCGAGTTCGGCGGCGTGGTGGGCGGCTTCGTCGAGCGCGAACAGCGCGAGCTGCAGGTAGGTCTTCTCGGCGAACGCCTTGGCGCGCGGGCCCATGGGCTCGAGCAGGCGCTTGTCGCCGAGGGCCGCGAGGCGGGATTCGAAGTTTGCCCAGTCGTCGGCGAGTGCCTGGACGGCCTCGTCCGCCGTGCCGGGCCAGACGTTTACGTCGGTGAGGTCTGTGTCCTCGAAGAACGCCCGGTAATGGCGCAGGCAGTCGGCGCCGATATGCCACATGCGCCACGCGATCGTGGTGAAGGGCGACGGGTCCGCGGAGTCCGGCGGGCAAGGGTCGGCGCGGACCACGCCGTCGGAGTGGGCGCGCACGGTCACGCAATCCGGGACGGGCTGCCACAGGTATTCGGCGTCTGTCATGCCCTCGAGCCGTGCGAACGTGCGGGAACGGATGTCCTCGAAGGTGTGCATCAGGTCTCGAGTAATAGGGTCATGTTCATTTGTCGACATAGCGGTCTCCAGTCCGGTCACGTCGTCGCCTGGATCTTCTTCCGCATGGACATGGACGTCACGGCGAACCCTCGACCGCGATACAGCGCGATCGCTGCCTCGTTGTCGCCGTCGACGCTCAGGCCCAACGCCGTTCGGCCCTCGCCGGCGGCGAAACGCCTCCGCGGCCGTGAGGATGGCGGTTCCGTAGCCGCGGCGCCGGAAGGGCGTGAAGACGTTGAGGTCGTATACCCAGGCTGCGCTCGCGTTGCTGGGGTCCGGGCCGATCCAGGTGTTGCCGACGGCCTCACCGGCTTCGTTCTCCGCCGTCAGGAGGTAGTGGTCGGCGGTGTCGAGGCCGTCGGGGAGGAATCTGGCCGTGCCGCGGCGGACCCGCTCCACGGCGAGGTCCTCCGGCATGACCTTACTCAGCACTCGTACTGATTCGGCCTCGCGATGCTCCGTCGCCGCCGCGTATTCGATCTCTGTCATCTTCCGCAGATTCACTGTGGCCACGATCCATCATCGACCACCCGGCCGGTTCTGCGGGCCGGTGCCGCGCTCACTCCTCGCCCGAGAATCGCTCCCAGGCCGACTGCCGGCTGATCCCCAGCGACTCGCCGATCTTCGCCCAGGTCGTCCCGCGGCGGCGCAGTTCCTGGACCCACTCGCGCAGCCCGGCCTCCACCTGCTGGGCCGTGCGCGCCATCCGGGCCAGGCGGGTGAGCATCTCCGCGTCGGTGAGGTCGGCCCATTCCGGCATGCGCGGGCTGGACGCCCGGCCCATGTGCTCGGCGATGATCGTCTCGGCCAGGCCCACGCACTCGTTGCAGATGTAGACGCCCGGCCCGGCGACGACCTTCTCCACCTCCGCGTGCGGCTTGGAGCAGAAGGAGCACCGGATCGGCTCGGCCTCGTCAATCTGGGTCATCGTCGCTCTCCTTCGGCAGCGTGTCAGGCTCGCCCTGACACGGCTGACGCTAGCTTGTCAGGTTGATCCTGACAAGCCTGACGGCGCGTCGGCCACCGAAATCCCCTCGATCCGCGCCGTCGCCCTTGGTAGCGTGAGCGCGGGCCGTGACTGGCGCTGAGGTGGGCTACCACCGGGGAGCGGCCCGGCGGGTTTCAGCACCGCCCTGCCGCGCGCCTGGGCGATCACTGCGACCGCGCCGAGCCCAGGAAAAGCCACTGAGATGACCCTCACCTCCACCGCCCGCCTCATGGACGGCACCGCCGTCGCCGCCCGCATCCTCGAAGCCGCCACCCGCGACGCGGCCGCGCTCGCCCGCGACACCGGCGTGACGCCGTGTCTGGCCACCGTTCTGGTCGGCGACGACCCGGCTTCGGCCACCTACGTGCGGATGAAGCAGAACCGCTGTGCAAAGGCCGGTATCCGCTCGCGCCACGTCGCGCTGCCGCAGAGCGCGACCACGTCCGAGGTGGTCGAGGCCGTCAGTGCCCTGTCAGCTGATCCGGACGTGCACGGCATCCTGGTCCAGCACCCGGCGCCGGCCGCCGTCGACGAGCGTGCCGTGTTCGAGGCCATCGACCCTGCCAAGGACGTCGACGGCGTCACCCTGCACTCCTTCGCCGCGTTGAGCTTCGGGCTGCCGGGCTTCCAATCCTGCACCCCCGGCGGCGTCATGCGGCTGCTGCGTGAATACGGGGTCGAACTCGCAGGCCGGCACGCCGTCGTGGTGGGCCGCAGCCCGATCCTCGGCAAGCCGATCGGCATGCTGCTGCTCGCCGGCGACGCCACGGTGACGTACTGCCACTCACGTACCGTCGACCTGCCCGAGATCACCCGATCCGCGGACGTCCTGGTGGCGGCGGTAGGGCGGCCGGAGCTCATCCGCGGCGGCTGGGTCAAGTCCGGCGCGGTCGTGATCGACGCCGGATACAGCCCGGGCAATGTCGGCGACGTCGAGTTCGAGGCCGCCGCCCGCCGCGCATCGCTGATCACCCCGGTCCCTGGCGGCGTCGGGCCGATGACGATCGCCGTGCTGCTCGAGCAGACCGTACGCGCCGCCGCGCAGCAGCTCGGCCGGTCGCTTTAATCAGAGCTCTGATCGAGCCCGGCGCAACGCGTCGGCGAACTCGCGGGCCGTCGCGAAACCGATCGCAGGCTGCTCCTGCAGCGCGTAGTCGATCACCTGGGCCAATGCGCCCGGCACGTTCGGCTCACGCTGCCGGATCGGCACCGGGGCGGAGTGCAGGATCACGTGCCAGTGGTCCTGCACTCCGAAGTCCCGCACGTACGCGCCGGTCAGGCACTTGTACAGGCACGCCGCCAGCGCCCAGACGTCCACCGCGAACGGCACGTCCCGGAAGTTCACCACCTGCTGCCTCGGCATGTACCAGGGCTTGCCGGCGGTCGTGCCGGTGCGTGTCAGACCACTGAGCCCGGCTTGATCGAAGGCCTTGGCCAGGCCGAAGTCGCCCACTTTCGCCGTGAACCCGGCAGATCCGCCGCCCGACGTCCACGGACCGTTGGCGAGCAGAACGTTCGAGGGGCTCAGATCGCGGTGCACCACGCCCTGGCCGTGCGCGTACTCGAGGCCGGCTGCGACGTCCAGGGTGTAGCGCAGCGCCTCGTCTACGGACAGCCGCCCACCGCGGTACTCCAGCAGCCGGTCCAGACTGCCACCCGCGCAGTATTCGGTGGTGAAGAAGAACGCGCCGTCGGCGAACCCGTCCTCGTAGAGCGCGGCGATATTGGGGTGTCGCAGGACCCTGGTTAGCGCGACCTCGCGCAGGAATCGCTTGCGGGCGTTGGGGTTCGCCGCCACCTTCGGCAGCATGAGCTTGAGCGCGACCTCGTGCCCGGTGTGCTGGTGCCGCGCCAGGTACACCGCGCCCATTCCGCCCCGGCCGAGTTCCCGAAGCAGCGTGTACTGCGCGATCGGCGCGAGCTCCGCCCGCTCGCCGTCCTGCGCCAGGTCTATCAGCAGCCTGAGTACGGCGTCCGGCTCCGTCCGGCAGTCCGCGCAGACGTACTCGCCCAACCTCGTGCCGATCTCGTGCGTGATCTCGCGCCCGCACTTCGAGCAGCCCGGCGGGATCATCGTCAAGACCGTGGCCGGATCCTCGGGCGGCGGAAGGCTCACCTCGATCCGGAAGGCGACGGACTTGCCCAGCCGCAATTCGTCCCCGTCGACCAGGTCCCGCTCCTGGAAGCCGAGCGCGCGGCCCTGCTCGGGGGTGTGGTGCGCCTCGCGCTGGCCGATCTTCCGGCCGTTGACGAAGGTGCCGTTGCGGCTGCCGAGATCCCGCACGCGCACGTCCGGCGGGTTGATGTCGAGCAGGCAGTGGTGCCGGGAGACCGACTTGTGGGTGTCGTCGTTCGGCAGCCGCGGCTCGCAGTCCTCGCCCCGGCCGATCAGGCAGGTCGAACGTTCGTCGAACACGTACTCGCTGCGTCCGGTCCCGCCGTGCAGCACCGCCAGTATGACCGTGGCAGTGTTCGTATTTCGGGGCGCGGGATCAGGAAGCACCGAAACATCGTCGCAGACACCGCAGATGTCCGTCCCCTCCCGTCGGCGATATCGTGACCAGTGCAGCAGCCGCGGCCAGGGACCGGTCCCGCCTCGCGCGCGTTAGCGTGGGCGCGAGATGCCGCAAAGGAACCCGAGGGAGAGCGAAATGGGGTTCGAGGGATTCGGCGGGGCGACGCCGGCCGGGACGATCCTCGTGGTGGCCGAGGAGCGGCGGTACCAGAAGAAGCTCGGCCCGCAGTGCGAGGTCCTGTTCGGCCGCGGCGGGGACGACGTACACCTCGCCGTCGGCGTCGACGACCCCTACGTCAGCCGCCGCCAGGGCCTGCTGCTGTGCGACGGCTACCAGTGGCGGCTGCGCAACATCGGCCGGCTGCCGATCCGGCTGGTGGACGAGACCATGGTGCTCAGCGGCCACGAGCTGCCGCTCAAGACCGGCTGCACCCCGCTGCTGGTGGGCGCGCCGGTGCACCGCGTGTACCTGGTCGAGGTGCACGTCAGCGGGCCGGCCCGGCCCGGCGCCGAGGTCGGGCCGGAGAGCCCGACCCGCTCGCCGGACGAATACGAGCTCAGCGACACCGAGCGGCTCGCCCTGGTCGCGATCGGCCAGCGCTACCTGCGCCAGGATCCGGCTCCGCAACCGGTCTCCTGGGGCCAGGCCGCCGCGGATCTCAGCCGCGCCCCCGGCGGACGCCGCTGGACCGCCCGCGCGGTCGAGCACGTGGTGGCCGCCGTCCGCCAGCGCCTGGCCACCGGCCGCGCGCCGATCCCGAACATCCTGCGCGGCGAGATGCCCGAGCCGGTCGGCAACACGCTGAACCACAACCTCATCAGTGCCCTGTTGCGCTCGGCCACCCTCACCCCGCTCGACCTCGCTCTGCTGGGCGAGGACGAAGAGTTCTGAGAGCCCCGACCGGGGACCCGTCCCCGCTGCCCTTCCTTAGGCTGCTCAAGAGGTCGGCCGGGAAAGGAGCACAGCGTTGGAGTTCGAGGATTTCGAGCCGCGGGCTCTGCCGGCCGCCACGACGCGCCTGCGCAGCGCGGTGCCCGAAGGGCCGCCGGGGGCGATCTTCGTGCTGGCCGCCGAGGGCGGCTACGCGGCGCCGCCCGGAACCGCGGCCGTACGCTTCGGCCGGGGACGCGCGTCGGTGCAGGTCGCCATCGGAGTGCGCGATCCGTATATCAGCAGGCTGCATGGCGTGCTGACATTCGACGGACGAGAGTGGTGGCTGCACAACGAGGGGAGGCTGCCGATCTGTCTGCCCGACAACGCGATGGTGCTCTCCGGACGCTGTCTGCCGCTCGCTGCCGGCTATACACCACTGCTGATCCGCACTCCGCGTAAGATCTCTTATCTGCTCGAGGTGCACGTCGTCGGGGGCGGCGAAAACCCCGCTGCGGCCCACGCCCTCGGGTTCGGCGGCCGGCCCGAGCTCTTCCTGCTCTCCGAGCACGAGCGGCTCGTGCTCGTCGTGCTGGCGCAACGGTATCTGCGGCAGGAGCGCTACCCGCATCCGGTCTCCTGGAAGCAGGTCGCCGAGGACCTCAACCGGGTGAGCCAGCGGGCGGATTGGTCGCCACGGTCCGCCGCCGACGTGGTCGACGCGGTCCGCGAAAGGCTCAGCATCGGGGAGGCCGGAGCGGTCGAGGGCAGTGTGCTCAACCACCAGCTCATCAGGTCCCTGCTTCACAACACCGCCCTGCTGCCGTCCGATCTGCACCTGCTGGAGGATGAGACGCTGCCGCCAGGAACCGCCGCCGAGGTGTAGTTTCCGTGTGGAGGCATGAGTTTCAGCAGGTGAGGAGAGTACGGATGCGGCTGGCGACGCGCGAATGGGGTGAGCGGGGACCGGTCGTCCTGCTCGTCCACGGCATCCTGTCCGACGGCAGGACGTGGCGGCTGGTCGGGCCCGCGCTCGCCGAGCGGGGATACCGCGTGGTCGCGGTGGATCTGCGCGGCCACGGCGCGTCAGCCCACGTCGAGGACTACTCGCCCGCCGCTTACGCCGCCGACCTCGTCGAGACCGTGGACGACCTCGCTGAGCGCCCGGCGCTCGCCATCGGACACTCGCTCGGCGGCCTCGCGCTCGCGCTGGCCGTGGACGGGCTCCGCCCGGAGCGTGCCGTCTACGTGGATCCGGCCTGGCGCTGGGCCTCGCTGGAGGAGTTCGACCCGGGCGTGTTCGTGCGGTTCGCCGACAACGCCACTGCGGAATCCGTCAGCGCCGCGAATCCCCGCTGGGCGCCCGAAGACGTCGAGGTCGAGCTCGCCACGCTCGCCTGCTGGGACCGCCGAACCGCCGACGCGCTCTACCCCTTGGCCGGTCGCGCCGCGCACCCAGCGTCGGCCGTGGTGCCCTCGCTCATCATGCTCGCCGACGATAGCTACATGCTGACCGCTGACGAGGCCGCCACGATGCGGGAGCGTGGCTTCGAGGTGCGTGTCGTGCCCGGCGCCGGACACACCGTCCACCGCGACGACCTCGACGGGTTCATGACCGCACTCGACGGCTGGGCCTGAGACATGCGGATCAGCGAGGCGACAACTAACGACGTGCCGGAACTCGCCCGGCTGCAGTGGCTGGACACCCGTCATGAGGAGCCGTCTCAGTCTTCCCTCGACGCCTTCGCGTCGGAGCTCGCGCAGTGGTGGGCCGACCGCGAGGACGCGCACTTCGCCTTCGTCGCACGACTGGCCGGCCCGGAGATCGTCGCAATGGCCTGGGTCGCGCTCGTCCCGCGCGTGCCCAGGCCCGGAGCGGCGAACCGGCTGTCCGCGGACATCCAGAGCGTCTTCGTGCTGCCGGAGCACCGAGGCCGGGGGATCGGCTCGGCCGTCGTCGATGCGGCCGCGCAGCACGCGACGCAGCTCGGGGCCGTTCGCGTGACCGTTCACTCCGGCCGCCGGGCCGTACCGGTCTACGAGCGGCTGGGTTTCGCATCAACCCGCCAGCTCCTGCAGCGCCCGCTCGACTAAGCCCGCGGCCACGCGACCGGCCACCCACCTGCCTCAGAGCTTGGCCGCGCCGGGATGGTTCGGCTGGTACAGGCTGACCTCTCCGCCGCCCGGCAGCCGGAAGCCGGTCACCCTGCCCCAGCGCTGCTCGGTGAGCGGACGGGTGAAGCGCACGCCCTTGCCGGTGAGCTCCGCCATCGTCCCCTCGATGTCCTCGCACATGAGGTAGAGCTCGTGCCGGCCCGCCTCCGGCTCCTCGGCGGGGTGGACCGCGAGCTCGGCCGGCGGCAGCTGGAAGATCAGCCAGCCTCCACCCGCGTCCACGTATGGGAATTTCAGGACCTTGTCGAAGAAAGCGCGGTCCGCCTCCGGGTCCTGACTGAACACGATGACATGCCCTCCAGTGATCATAATCTCAGGATACGGTGTCGAAGCGCTTCGACGCATTCATCGAACAATCGTCGAATTTAAATTTCCTCTCGCTCATATTGACAGCTCATAGGACTCGACGCAGAATTCGAAGCGCTTCGACGTGTCACCCACACGCGGAAGCCACCCACACAGGAAGGAAGCGCAATGACGCGCACCCGAAACCGGCTGCTGCGCTCCGTCGCGGCCGCCGCGGTCGTCGGCTCGGCCACCATGCTCGCCGTCGGACCGGCCCAGGCCGCCACGTGCACCACCTCGGCCCAGTACGGCTCGTGCACCAGCGGCTCGTACACGATCTACAACGACGAGTGGGGCAGCGGCCACGGCTCGCAGACCCTCTGGGTCAATTCCGCCAGCAACTGGGGCGTCTACTCGACCCAGCCGAGCACCTCCGGGGTCAAGGCCTACCCCAACGCCTCGCTCTCGGTCGGCAAGGCCATCAACTCCCTGTCGAAGGCCACCAGCTCGTTCAACGAGACGCTGCCCTCGTCCGGCAACTTCGAGTCGGCCTACGACATCTGGCTCAACTCGAGCACGTACGAGGTCATGGTCTGGACGGACAAGGTCGGCAACGTCGGCCCGCTCGGCTCCTCGATCGGCAACCTGACCCTGGACTCGAACACCTGGACCGTCTACGTGGGCAACAACGGCTCCAACGCCGTCTACTCGTTCGTGCGCACCTCGAACGAGACCAGCGGCACGGTCAACATCCTCGATCTGCTCAAGTGGATGGAGAACACGAAGGGCTACTTCTCCAACCCGACCCTCTCCACGATCCAGTACGGCTTCGAGATCAGCGGCACCGGAAACGTGCAGGAGAACTTCACCGTCAACTCGTACTCCGCCTCCGCGAGCTGAGCCGGGCAGGCCCAGCTCACGGTGGGCCCGGTACCTTCCGGCCCCACTCCGGGCTCTCGCCGTCGCACGAAGGCGCGACGGCGAGAGCCGTTTAACTCCCCAGAGCCCGGTAACCCGACCGCATTCAGCAAGTCGTGGAACATACGTGTGAAGGGAAAGGGGATCATGGGCCTGATAGTTGCCGTCATCATCGTGGTCGTGCTCGCCGCCGCCCTCTACCTGGTGCGCTTCTCTCCGTGGAGCCGCCACGGCGGCGGAGACCGCCAGCGAATGCGGCGCAAGTACGGACGCGAATACGACCGGTTGCTCGCCCAGAAGGGTGAGGACCACGACGCGGTCGGGCAGGAGCTCGCCCAGCGCGAGCAGGACCGGGCCGCTCTGGAGATCAAGCCGCTGACCGGCGACGAGCGCGCTCGCCTGGCGAGCGCGTGGCAGGCCGCGGAGACCGGCTTCGTGGACGATCCGGGCTCGGCGGCGCGCAACGCGGAGCAGATCGTCGGCGAGACCCTGGCCAAGCTCGGCTACCCGGCCGGCGACGCGGAGCGCCAGCTCGCGCTGGCCTCGGTGGACCACGCCGACGGGCTGTCCGAGTTCCGGGACGGGCACGAGCTGCTCACCCGCTCCCACTCCGCCGCCCCCGGCGTCGACAGCACCGAGCAGCTGCGTCAGGCGATGCTGCACTTCCGCGTGTTCTTCGACGATCTGACCGGCGACTCGCGCAAGGGGATCGGCTCGACGGACAAGCGGCACACGGATCGGAAGGCGCTGGTATGAGCAGGAACACCGGAACGGGCGTCGAGGAGGACGAGCGCGTGGAGGCGAGCCCCTACGACGGATACGAAGAGCCCGAGGAGCGCGAGCAATCCGCGGCGGAGCGCTCGGAGACCGCGGAGCGCGCCGGGTCGGAGGACCCGCGGGAGCGTCTCGGGACCGACTACTTCGGGTCCGAGTCCGAGGCCGACGCCGAGACGGCGCGGGCCGAAGAAACCGAGGAAGCCGACGAGGCCGATGACGCCGACGAGGCCGATGACGCCGACGAGGCGGAGTCGGCGACCGAGCGCGACGAGGCCGAGGAGGCCGAGCAGACCGGCATGACCGGGGAACCGGCCGCGTGGAGCGACCCGGCCGAGCCCTACATCGGACCCGGCCTCACCTCCGAGCCGGCGCCCGAGTACGAGGCGGCGCCCGAGTACGAGACCACGCCTGCCTACGAGGCGACTCCGGCTTACGAGGCCGAGGCCGAGCAGCCGGTCGTGGCCCCGGCGGTGGCCCCGGTGGCCGCCCCGGCGACCACGACCTACCCGGGATCCGAGACGGCGCAGGCGAGTTCGGAGTACAGCGAGCGGATGCGCGAGATCCAGCTCGAGTTCATCGACGACCCGCGCCAGGCCGCCCGGGACGCCGACGGACTGCTCGAGGATCTGCTGCGTGGCCTCACCGCCGACCTGGAGCGGCGGCGCAGCGAGCTCAGCACCGGCATGCTGAACGGCGGCACGGATACCCAGGCCGAGGCGCTGCCCACCGAGGACCTGCGGGTCTCGGTGCAGCGGTCGCGCGAGCTGGTCGACCTGCTGGCGCAGGCGCGGGAACGAGCATTGCTCTGATTCCCGGATCCTGCGGCGTGGCCGGGCGTCAACCGGCGCGATGCGCCAGGGCGGCGGACGAACGTTTCTCACGTTCGTCCGCCGCCCTGGCGCATGCGTAACAGAGTCGGAAGTCAGCCGCGGCTCAGATCCAGCCGCCCGAACGCCGTTTCGGGTACGGCCGGGGCGTGCGGCGCGACCGGATCCAATCTCTGATACGCGGCGTCCTGCGCGGGCCGCGGATCGGGCTCGCCCCGGTTCGGCCACAACGCCATCGCGCGTTCGGCCTGCGCGGTGATGGTCAGCGACGGGTTCACGCCGAGGTTCGCCGAGACCGCGGAACCGTCGACCACGGAGATGCCCGGATGCCCGTAAAGGCGCTGATACGGGTCGATGACGCCGTGCTCCGGGTCGGCGGCGATCGGGCAGCCGCCGAGGAAGTGGGCGGTCAGCGGCATTCCCAGCAGCTCGCCGAGATTCGTGCCCGGCAGCCCGCCGATCTGCTCGGCGAGCATCCGAGCCGCCTGCGCGCCCTCGGGGATGTGCACCGGGTTCGGCGCGCCGTGGCCCTGCCGTGCGGTGAGCAGCCCGCGGCCCGGACGACGCCGGCGCAGGTAGGTGGTGAGCGAGTTGTCGTGCGTCTGCATCACCAAGCCGATGATCGTGCGCTCGGACCAATGCCGGGTCGCGGCCGTTCGCGTCACCATGACCGGGTGCGCCAGGTAGGCCAGCGTCGCCGCCAGCACCTTGGGCAGCTTCCCGCCGTCCCGGTACTGCGGCACACACATCAGGGCCATGGTATTCGAACCCTTGCCGTAGCGGACGTTCTCGATGTGCGTGTTCGCATTCGGATGGATCGACGAGGTGATCGCCACACCCTTGGTGAAGTCCGGCGACGCGCCGGTGCCGCGCCTGTGCCGGTACGGCCGCGGAAACGTCAGCGCCCCGACCAGCGCTTCGGAGTTGGTCCGCGTCAACTCTCCGAGCTGCGCCGAGATCCGAGGCAGGCCATTGCGTCCGTTGACGTGGTGCAGCAGGGTCTGCGTGCCGTAGGTCCCGGCCGCGAGCACGACTTGGTCGCACCGGATCACCGTCGGCTTCGCCTTGCGGCGCTTGTCCGTGGGCACCACGTGCACCTCGTAGCCCGCGTCCGCACCGCTTTCACCGTCGCCCGACAGCGCGCGCACGTCGACGACGGTTGTCATGGCCCTGATCTCGGCGCCGGCTTGCTCGGCCAGATACAGATAGTTCTCCGGCAACGTGTTCTTCGCGCCATGGCGGCAGCCGGTCATGCATTCGCCGCACTCCAGGCAGGCCCGGCGCTTGGGCCCCGCGCCGCCGAAGTACGGATCCTCGACTTCGGCGCCCGGCGCCGCCTTCGCCGTGCCGTCGGCGTCCTTGCCGTCGCCGAAGAACACGCCGACCGGCGTCAGCGTGAACGACGGCCCCACGCCCATCGCATCGGCCGTGGCGCGCAGATACTCGTCCGCCTCGGTCGTCGTCGGGTTCTGCCTTACCCCGAGCATTCGCCGCGCCTGGTCGTAATACGGGCTGAGTTCGGCCTCCCAATCCGTGATCGCGCGCCACTGCGGGTCCTCGAAGAACGGCTTGGGCGGGACGTAGAGCGTGTTGGCGTAGTTCAGCGAGCCGCCACCCACGCCCGCCCCGGCGAGCACCATCACGTTGCCCAGCACGTGGATGCGCTGGATGCCGTAGAGCCCGAGCCGCGGCGCCCACAGGTAGTCCTTGAGCGCCCACGAGGTCTTCGGCAGGCTGTCCCGGGTGAACCGGCGACCCGCCTCGAGCACCAGTACCCGGTAGCCCTTCTCGCTCAGCCGCAGCGCGGCCACCGAGCCGCCGAAGCCGGAGCCGACCACTATCACGTCGTATTCACTGGGCATACAAGTCCTCGATCTCCTGCGCGTAGGCCTCCGCCACCGCGTACCGCTTCACCTTCAACGACGGGGTGAGCAGGCCGTTCTCCTCAGTGAAATCACCCTCGACGAGGGTGAAAGCACGGATGGACTCGGCTCGCGAGACCGCCTCGTTGGCGTAGTCCACCGCCGCCTGCACCTGCCGCAGCAGCTCCGGGTCTTGCGCAAGCTCGGCGAACGGCAGGTCCAGCCGGCGCTTGCGGACCGAGAGCCAGTGTTCCATCTCCTCGGCCTCCAGCGTGATCAAGGCGACCACGTACTTGCGGCCGTCGCCCACCACCATGCACTGGCCCACCGGCGGGCGGCTGCGCAGCCGGTCTTCGAGCTGGCTGGGCGAGACGTTCTTGCCGCCGCTGGTGATCAGGATGTCCTTCTTGCGGCCGGTGATGGTCAGATAGCCGTCCGTGTCCAGGGCGCCGAGGTCGCCCGTGGCGAACCAGTTCCCTTGCATGGTGGCCACGGTGGCGGCCTCGTTGAGCCAATAGCCTGAGAAGAGCTCCGGGCCTCTGAGCATGATCTCGCCGTCGTCCGCGATCCGCACCCCGCCGCCCGGAATCGGCACGCCCACCGTCCCGGCGCGCGGTTCGAGCGGCGGGTTCACGGTCGCGGCCGCGCTCGTCTCGGTCAGTCCGTAACCCTCGTACACCAGCACGCCGCAGCCGAAGAAGAACGACGAGAGCCGCGCGTCCAGCCGGGAGCTGCCGCTGATGACGTAGCGGACGTTGCCGCCCATCGCGGCGCGCACCCGCCGGTAGACCAGCAGATCGTAGAGACCGTGTGCGAGCCGAAGGCCGAGCCCTGGACCCTTGCCGCGGCCGAGGAGCCAGCGCATCTGCTCGTCGCCGTACTTCACCGCGATCCTGTCGGCGCGGTCGAAAGACGAGGCGCGGCCGATCTTCTCGGCCGTCGCGCGCGCGATGTCGTGGATCCGCTCGAAGAAGTAGGGCACTGCGACGAGGAATGTCGGCTTGAACGACTCTAGCTCCGGGCGCACCTCGTCCGGCTTGATCGTGGGCCACAGCCCGATGGTGATCCGGCCCTGCAGGCACACGATTTCCAGCGCACGGCCGAGCACGTGCGCGAGCGGCAGGAACATCAGCGTCGAAGGGTCCTTACGCGATGCCGCCTTGAACGCCGGGACCAGCAGCGCGACCAGATTGGCCGCTTCGGAGTGCAGCGCGGCATGGGTGAGCACGCAGCCCTTCGGCCGGCCGGTGGTGCCGGAGGTGTAGACGATGGTGGCGACCGACTGCGGGTTCAGCCCGGCCCGACGCTCGGCCAGCGCCTCGTCCGACACACCGAGGCTGAGCTGAGCCAGCTGCTCGAGGCCGCCCTCTTCGATCACCCAGACCGGAAGGTCGCGGTTCACGATCGTCATCGCCTGCTTGATCACGCCCGCGGTCGCCGCGTCCTCGGCCACCGCCAACGTCGCCCCGGAATCCTCCAGGATCCATTCGAGCTGCACTGCGGAAGACGTCGGATAGACCGGCACGGTCTGACCGCCCGCGGCCCAGATCGCGAAGTCCAGCACCGCCCACTCGTACCGGGTGCGCGCCATCAACGCGACCCGGCCGCCCGGTTGCAGCCCGGCCTGCATCAGGCCTTTGGCAGTCTCGGCGACCTGCTTGGCGAACTCCGCCGCGGTCACCGGCATCCAGCCCTGCTCGGTGCGCCGGCGCAGCGCCACGTGCTTGGGCACCTGCCGGGCGTTGTCGAAGGGTATGTCGGCCAGGGATCCGCGGGTGAGCGGCGCGGCGAGTGGCGCGGTCGCGGCCTCTCGTACGACGCCGAATTCGCTGTGCACGGCGACCTTGGCCAGCGCGAGCAGATCCTTGCGTTTGCGGGCGGCCTTGAGCTTTCCGTAGAACGTCCTTGCCATGCGCGGCTCCTTTGCCTGCCTGGTGGGTGCGACGGTCGCGGGGGAGGGTCGGGTGGATCAGGCCTCGAGGATCGCGGTCACGCCGAGTCCGCCGGCCGCGCAGATCGAGATCAGGCCTCGATGACGTCTCCCGTCTTCGGCGGCCTGCCCGAGCAGCTTGGCCAGGGTGGCGGTGATCCGGGCGCCGGTGGCGGCGAACGGATGCCCGACCGCGAGCGAGGAGCCGTGGACGTTGACCTTGGCCGGATCGAGCGGCCCGAGCGGCGCGTCGAGGCCGAGGCGGGTCTTGCAGAACTCAGGGTCCTGCCAGGCCTTGAGGGTGCTGAGCACCTGCGCGGCGAACGCCTCGTGGATCTCGACGAAGTCGAGGTCTGCGAAGCTCAGCCCGGTCGCGGCGAGCAGCCGGGGCACCGCGTAAGCCGGGGCCATCAGCAGGCCGTCCGGGCCCGGGTCGCCGTGCACGAAGTCCACGGCCGCGGTGCGCGACGCGCCGATGTAAGCGAGCACCGGCAAGCCGCGCTCGCGGGCCCACTCCTCACTCGCCAACAGGACCACGGCCGCGCCGTCGGTCAGCGGGGTGGAGTTGCCGGCCGTCATCGTGGCCGGTTCGGGTAGATCGAGTCCGAAGACGGGCTTGAGCCGCGCCAGCCTCTCGACGGAGGTGTCCGGGCGCAGATTCTGGTCGCGCGCGAGCCCGCGATACGGCACGACGAGGTCGTCGAAGAACCCGTTTTCGTAGGCAGCGGCCAGCCGGTGGTGGCTCATGGCCGCCCATTCGTCCTGCTCGGCGCGGCCGATCGACCAGGCCGCGGCGGTCCGGGCGGCGTGTTCACCCATGGACAGGCTGGTGCGCGGCTCGGCGATCCGGGGGATCTCCGGCACGACCTGGCCCGGGCGCAGCCCGCCGAGCGCGCGCAATCGCGCCCCGGTGCCGCGGGCCCGCCGCGCCGAGAGCAGGACCCTGCGAAGGTCGTCGTTCAGGCCCAGCGGCGCGTCGCTCGCGCTGTCCACGCCTCCGGCGATCCCGCACTCGATCTGCCCGAGCGCGATCTTGTTGGCCACCAGGATGACCGCCTCGAGCCCGGTGCCGCAGGCCTGCTGCAGGTCGTATGCCGGGGTGCGCGGGTCGAGTGCGCTGCCGAGCACGACCTCGCGGGCGAGGTTGAAATCCCGGCTGTGCTTGAGCACCGCGCCCGCGGCCACCTCGCCCACCACCGTGCCGGCCAACGCGAACCGGCGCACGAGCCCGTCCAGCGCGGCGCCGAGCAGGTCTTGGGTCGACGCCGTCGCGTACGGCCCGTCGGCGCGGGCGAACGGGATCCGGCTGCCGCCGAGGACGGCCACGCGGCGCGCGGTCGGAGCGGGCTCGGAGGCGGTCATCGGCGCAGGCTCCTTGTGGCGGGGGTCGTGGGGTACTTACCCTGGAGTCAACTTACCCATCAGTAAGGAGAAAATCCATGGCCGACCGCTACCAGAAGTTCACGAGCGGGACGGTGGGCGGGCTCGCGGCGCGGCGGCTCGGCCTGCCCCGTCCCGAGATCCTGCGCAGATTCCAGCCCGGCGAGCCCGCGTGTCTCGGCCCAGTGCTAACCGGCGGTGCCGGGCGGCTCGGCAAGGAACTAGCCGCCGTGCTCGAAAGCGCGCAAGCAGAGACTCCCGCCCCGTCCTCCGTGTTCTCGCCAGGCTCGCTCGTGTTCGACGCCACCGGGATCACCGACACCGCGCAACTGTCCGAGCTCTACGAGTTCTTCCATCCGCGTATACGTAGCCTGCGCCAGTGTGGACGAGTCCTGATTCTCGGTACACCGCCCGCGACTGCGGCCACACCCCGGGAAGCCGTGGCTCAGAAGGCGATCGAGGGCTTTCTCCGCTCGGTCGGCAAAGAACTGCGACGCGGCGCGACTGCGAATCTCCTGCAGGTCACCCCGGAAGCGCACGATTCGATCGAGTCCGCGGTACGCTTCCTGCTCTCCGCCCGCTCCGCCTACGTCTCCGGCCAGGCGCTCAAGATCGGCACAGTCCCCGCGAGCGGCTCCGACGGCCACCCCACGGCCCTCGACCCCACGTGGAGCTGGGGCAAGCCACTGGCCGGGCGCACGGCCGTGGTCACCGGCGCCGCGCGCGGCATCGGCGCCGTCATCGCCCAGACCCTCGCCCGCGACGGAGCATTCGTCCTCTGCGTCGACGTGCCCGGGCAGTCCGCCGCACTCACCGACGTGGCCGCGAACGTGCGCGGCGAGGCGCTGGAACTCGACATCACCTCGCCCACGGCCGCCGACACCCTCGCGGCGAGGCTCGATCGGCAGAACCTCGGCGGCATCGACGTGTTCGTCCACAACGCGGGAGTGACCAGGGACAAGACGCTCGGGAGGATGGAACGCGCGCAGTGGGACACCGTGCTCGACGTCAACCTGCGTGCGGTGGAGAACCTCACGGCGGCGCTGCTCGAACCGGCCGGCGCACTACTGAGCCCCGGCGGCCGGATCGTGTGCACGTCGTCGATCAACGGCATCGCCGGCGCGGCCGGTCAGACCAACTACGCCGCTGGCAAAGCCGGCTTGATCGGCCTGGTCGAAGCGCTCGCACCCCGGGCCGCGGACCAGCTCGGCGGCACCGTCAACGCCGTCGCGCCCGGCTTCATCGAGACCCAGATGACCGCCGCCGTCCCGCTGTTCGTCCGCGAGGCGGGCCGAAGGCTCAATAGCCTGCGACAGGGCGGCCAGCCGATCGACGTGGCCGAGGCCGTCGCATTCCTCGCCGCGCCCGGCAGCGGGCATATCAACGGTCAGACGCTGCGCGTGTGCGGCCAGTCCCTGCTCGGAGCCTGACATGAGCTCTTCCCTGACCGGCTCGTATGTGAGAGCTCTGTTTCCCAAACGCCCGGCCGGCGCCTGGGTGCAGGCCGGGATGGAACGCGCCGCCGTCGCCGTGGACGTGGCCGCGCTGGCCCGCTACCGGCGGCTGTGCGGGTTCGCGCCGGACGGCCCGGTGCCCGCGACCTTCCCGCATCTGACGGCGTTCCCCCTGGCCATGGCGCTGATGACGCGGCGCCGATTCCCGTTCCCGGTGCTCGGTTTGATCCACCTGGCCAACGAGATCGAGCAACTCGAGCCGATGAGCGAGGACCAGCGGCTCGGGTACCGGGTCTGGATCGAGAAGCCGCGCGAGCACCCCAAGGGCGCCGCGTTCGACGTGCTGGCCGAGGCGCACGACGCGGGCGACGGCCGGATCGTCTGGCGCGCCACGAGCACGTACCTGCGGCGGGAGAAGAGCCCGGCGCCGGACGCGTCCACAGCGAGACAGTACCCTGTGGTGCCGCCACCGTCCGACGCTGAACGCTGGCCGCTGCCCGCCGATCTCGGCCGCGCCTACGCGGCGATCTCCGGCGACCGCAACCCGATCCACCTGTATCCGGCCACCGCCCGCCCCTTCGGCTACCGGCACCCGATCGCGCACGGCATGTGGACCGCCGCGCGCTGCCTCGCCGCGCTCGCCGAACCCGACCCGCCGGACCGCTTCCGGCTGCGCGTCGAGTTCCACGCCGCCGTCCCGCTGCCGAGTACCGTGCTCTTCCACGCCACGCGGATGACCGGCATCCGCGACTTCAGCCTGGCCTCCGCCGACAGCGGCCGCCGCCACCTGCACGGAGACCTGGCCCCGATCTGACGGACGGCCGGCCGTCGGTCAGGCCGCGCCCGCCACGTCCTCGAACCCGCTCCCCGGCGGAGCCCACACCTCGCCGCCGAGCACCTGCCGCATGCCGACCCACACCATGCCCATCAGCCGCAGCGTCACCCGATCCGGGCTCTCGTCGGGATGCCGCTTCATCCAGTCGGTGAGCGAGTCCGCCGCGCCGACCAGCGCGTGCGCGACGAAGTCGGCGTCCGTCTCGCCGAGGCGCACCGACCCGCCGCCGAGCTCGATGCCCTCGCGCACCAGCGTGCGCACCTCGGTGAGTACGGACCGGCGGGCGCGGGTGATCTCGGCGGCGATGCTCTCGCCGAGCCCGGGCGCCTGCCGGTGCAGCACCGCCCAACTGTCCTTGTGGTCCGCGACGAAGCCGAAGAACGCGCGCAGCCCCGCCGACAGCCGCAGCTCGGAGGTGCCCACCTCGGTCGCCGCGCCCTGGAAGGCGGCCACCAGCCGCCGCTCCTCCCGGCGCAGACAGGCGAGGAAGAGCCCTTCCTTCGACTCCAGATACAGGTAGACCAGCGGTTTGGAGACCCCCGCCAGCTCCGCGATCTCGTCCACCGAGGCGGCGCTGTAGCCTCGCTGTGCGAAGACCCGGATCGCGCAATCCATGATCTGCTGCTCCCGCTCCTCGCGGGGCAGCCGCCTTCGGGTCCGCTCCTCGTTCACCCTTGTCACCTTAGTGCCGCGCCGAGTAACTTACTCACCAGTAAACTTACTCTAGAGTCAGGAGTTGGGCATGTCGGAGTCCCCGACCGCCGCCGCGCTCGCCGGGCTGGACTTCTCCGCCGTGAGCCCGCAAGAGTTCGCCCGGCTGGTCAAGGGCCTGTCCGGCCGGCAGATCGCGGCCGAGTTCCAGGGCGAGCTGCGCCTGCGCGCGCTGCGCGAGATCTTCGTCCGGATGCAGCGGCTGTTCCGCCCGGACGCCGCCGGCTCACTCAGGGCACTGATTCGGTGGCAGGTCGAGGGCTCGGCCGCGGACGGCACCGCCGTGTTCGAGACCGCCATCGACGCCGGCCGGTGCACCGCCACCGAGGGCGCCTCGGCCGCCGAACCGCGGGTGACCCTCGCCCTGACCGACGCCGAGTTCCTCAAACTGGTCTCGGGCAACGGGAACCCGGTCACCATGTTCGTCCTGCGCAAGATCAGGATCGGCGGCGACGTGGGCCTGGCCGCCGGCCTGACCCGCCTGTTCGACATCCCCAAGGCCTGAGAGGAATCGCAGTGTCCGGATTCTCGCTGGAACTGACCGAGGAGCAGCGGGAGCTGCGCGAGTGGGTGCACGGCTTCGCCCGCGACGTGGTCCGCCCGGCCGCGGCCGAGTGGGACGAGCGCGAGGAGACCCCCTGGCCAGTGATCAAGGAAGCGGCCAAGATCGGCCTCTACGGCTTCGAATCGCTGGCCGAACTCTTCGGCGACCCGAGCGGCCTGTCCCTCCAGATCGCCAACGAGGAGCTGTTCTGGGGCGACGCCGGCATCGGCATGGCCCTGTTCGGCACCTCCCTCGCCGTAGCCGGCATCTTCGCCGCCGGCACCCCCGAGCAGCTCGCCGAATGGGTGCCGCAGTGCTTCGGCGACCAGGACGACCCGAAGGTCGCAGCCTTCTGCGTCTCCGAGCCGCAAGCCGGCTCCGATGTCAGTGCCCTGCGTACCCGCGCACGCTACGACGAGGCGAAGGACGAATGGGTGATCGGCGGCCAGAAGGCCTGGATCACCAACGGCGGCATCGCCGATGTCCACGTCGTGGTCGCCAGCGTCGAGCCCGAACTCGGCGCCCGCGGCCAAGCCGCCTTCGTCGTCCCGCCGGGCACGAAGGGGATCGCGGCCAGCCGCAAGATAAAGAAGCTCGGCCTGCGCGCCTCCCACACCGCCGACGTCTTCCTCGACGACGTCCGCGTACCCGGCCACTGCCTCCTCGGCGGCAAGGAGCGCCTCGACCGCCGCCTCGCCAAGGCAAGAGAGCGTCTGGCCGGCGACCAGCCCGCCGCCGCCCGCGCCCAGGAGCAGGGCCGGGCCCAGCAGGCCGCGATGGCCACCTTCGAGGTCAGCCGCCCCACCGTCGGCGCCCAAGCCCTCGGCATCGCCCGCGCCGCATACGAATACGCCCTCGAATACGCCGGCGACCGCGAAGCCTTCGGCCGCCCCATCGTCGAGAACCAGGCCATCGCCTTCGCCCTCGCCGACCTGCGCACCGAGATCGAGATGGTCAGGCTGCTGATCTGGTCCGCCGCCTGGATGGGCCGCAACGGCAAGCCCTTCGACGCCGCCCAAGGCTCCATGTCCAAACTCCGCGCCGGCGAACTCGCCGTCACCGCCACCGAGAAAGCCGTCCAGATCCTCGGCGGCGCCGGCTACAGCCGCGAACACCCCGTCGAGCGCATGTACCGCGATGCCAAGATCTACACCATCTTCGAGGGCACCAGCGAGATCCAGCGCCTCGTCATCGCCAGGGCCATCACCGGCCGGTATATCCGCTGATCAGAGCCTTGCAAGCCATATAGCTTGCTACCCAGTGGTGGGTTCATCTGCCCTCATTTTGGGTCCTGTTCCGTCCCTGTTTCGTGAGAGCGCGGACAGGGACGGACCGGGACCACCGTCTAGCGGACGGTCCCAACTGCCTCAATAATCATCGTTGCTTTGTAACAAGCACTTAATTTTCATGAGGGATGATAGCTGCTTTTTGCCTTCCCGTGCGACTCGAGGACGTCCGGCGCCCACGGTATCCTCGGGACGAATTCGGCCGTCCGCTTCCCCAGACGCGCGGCGTGAAGTTGCGCAAACAGCCCTTTTCCGGACCGGTGTGCGAATCCCGAGAACCAACGCAGTGCTCGTTGAATGGACGAAACGCCAGGCGTCGCCGCGGTTGGCCACCGGCTGCGGCCGGAGATGCCGGGCGTTGATCGCTTTGATGGCGCGCTCGTGTGAGTCCGGGAGCATGTGGATGTACGTGCGGAGTGTGAATCGGGGATCTGAGTGGCCCAGATACTCGGCGAGCTCTCGAATCGAGACGCCGTCGGCCAGGAGTACGCCGGCGTAGTAGTGCCGGAGCGCGTGCATGACGTCGCGCCGGTCGTTGGCATAGCGCAGCCGACCGCAGTTATCCATGGTGGGTGCGGGCCAGGCCGGCGCTGACGAGAGCCGGCCGCCAGATCAGCTCGTTGTAGAGTCGCGATCGCGGATACCTGTCGTCGCCCCACCGGAAGAACAGGTTGACGGTTTGGGTTTGCCGTCGTGCTTCTCCCAAGCAAGCGTGTAGGGTCGCGGCTCGTATGTTCTGAATGGAGATCCCGTGCGCATCGGCGTGACCGGCCATAACTCGGAGGTCATTGCCAGGCAGCGTTACAGCGGTGAAGACGAGCGCAGTCATCCGGTGCCGGCGAACTCCGACCCCGACTTCCCGATAGCAGAGCCGACCACTCGCAAGGTCGACTGTTCTGTCGATCTGCCGGGCGGTGGCACCCTCGCTGTCGAAGTGAAGATGTATTAGCAATACAGGCCTATCGAGGTGGCCCGTGGCAAGTTCGAGTCGGTGAAGGTCGAGGTGCCGCTCGGCTCGCAAATAAAAGTGCAGATACACAAGGATGTCGCGTTGCGCAACGCGGACAGCGGCTTCGACCCTCGCTCGGAGTTCCAGGGAGCCGGGCCGTCCCAGGAGCTTCGCGATTACCTCGGCAAGGCCAATATCATCTTCATCCAGCCAGTAGAGCGGAGTTGCGGTCATGCCTCAGCACGAGGCCGAGTTGGAATCTTGGGAGCGGCAGCGGCAGGTCGGGCTTGCCGAGTTCATGGATGCACTCGGTGCGGGCGGCCTGGACCTGGCTGCGGATCCACTCGCCTTCCTGCCCTTTCTCAACCGGTTCGTCGCCGATCAGGACTACGACAGCTTCGAGGAGGACGACTGGCTCTACCTGCACACGATGATCGCCGCGTACGTCGCCGAGGTCCTCGTCCGCAGATACGGCGCGTACTGGAGGCTGCGGCAAGACTCTCGGGGCCCGAACTACATGCTGGTGACCACCGGCTACGACGGGGGCGAGTACGAGGTCTCGCCCATGGACGTCGTCTACTTCAACCTCAAGCGAGTTCCGCCCGACGTCACATACATGCTCGCCAGCGCCGAGCTTACCGCCCGCGTGGTACGCCAATACGACGACTGACGGCCTCGGGCCTCAAGCTCAAGCGAGTCTGTGGGCGCTTACGTAATTGACCCGGGTTGGCCCACGGAATGACCCCGACTCACGGAAGCCGCTGAGGAGCGTTGCCAGTCGTCGTAGGCGTCGCCGAGGTTCGGCAATCGCTCGGCCGGGTTGGCTCCGCCGAGCGAGAGGAGCCAGTCCAGCAGCCCTGTCACGCCGTGAGCGACTATGGGCATGTCTCCGACGATTCCGAAGGAGTCCCAGGCTGTCAGATAGCAGCGCCCCGCTCGGGTGTGATGTAGGTCGATGACGATGTTGAAGCCGGTGCTCGTGCCGGGCTTGTCGGTGGCGATCACGTGGCAGGTGTTCGTGAGGTCGTCGGGTGATTCCGCGCGTACTTGATCTGCGACGGCCGCGCTCAGGAGCACCGGTCCGGCCGGCACCGGTGTTGATGTCACTGTCCACGGATGGCCGCCGCTGGCATGGAGCCTCAGGCCGCCGCTCGATCTGCGCAGCTCGTGCAGATCGGCGGGCTCGACCTCCTCGCGGGCGGGCTGAAAGGTCTCGCTGGTAAGCGGCATGACCTCGCAGTCGGCCGTCTCGGCGACGGTCGCGAGGATCAGGTCGAGTCTGCCCTGTTCCGTCATGGAGGGAACTGTAGCCGCCCTGGTCAGCGGGCGGCTCGACGGCTGCCTCTACTTGGCGGTGGGGGCTACGTCCTTCGCGACGGTGTCCTTCGGGCCGCTTGTCGGGCCGGAAGCTGGGGCCGTTCATGAACACCTGGTGGCTCGTGTTGATCAATCTGTCCAAGAGGCTCTCTGCAGAGAACCTGCAGGCCGAACCGGCTCCGGACGGTTTCCGATCGCAGAGCATCGCAGTAGACTGGCACGGCTGAAGCAGTGCACGAGAACATCCGCAGCATGATTCTCCGAGGTAACACCCACCGTCGAACCGCAATGTTCGCCACAGCGACGAGGTACGATGCCGATATCCCCCGCGCCGACAGGCGGCTCATCGCTGCGTTCACTCCGAGAGAACGTCACGATCGGAATCATCGTCGCGCTGCCGGTGGAGGGAGCCGCCGTCAGTACCCTGATCATGCATCAGGAGATCGTGTCGATCGACGAGGATCCGAACCGGTACCGGGTCGGCTACCTGCGCAGCAGCGATACGGCGCGTCCGCACCGAGTCGCCCTGGTCACCATGCCTCAGGACAACACCCGCAACGCTGCTGCCACCTGCACCGACCTGCTGCGCACGTTTCAGAGCGTGCGCTGCGTCCTCATGATCGGGATAGCCGGTGGCATCCCCTCGCCACGGCGGCCCGAACAGCATGTGCGGCTTGGCGACGTCGTCGTGGCCACCGAGGGTATCGTCGACTTCGGGCACGTCCGCCAGATCGACGGCAGCGAAACGGTCCGCCGACCGGTCGATGGGGTTTCGATAGACCTGCTGCGCGCGTGCAACGAACTGCGCCAGCGCGAGTTCGAGGACGAGCGCGACGATCGGCCTTCGTGGAGCGAGCTGTCCCTCGCTCCGACCGGACGGCCGCTGGCCCGTTTCGGCCGCCCTCCCGCGGACACCGACCTGCTCACTGTCGGCGGCCACCTCGCCGAGCACCCGGACCCTGAGCTGAGCGGACACGTGCCGGGCCGTCCGAAGGTCCACTACGGCGTGATCGGATCCGGTGACGTGCTCCTGCGCGACGAGCGGCGCCGAGACGAGTTGGCGGAGCGCCACCGGTTGCTGGGCGTCGAGATGGAGGGTTGCGGCATCGCGGTCAGCGCGCGGCTGCGCGGCGTGCAGTGGTTCATGGTGCGCGGTATCACGGACTACTGCGAGAACAGCGGCAAGAACGACCGTTGGCATCCGTACTCGGCGATGATGGCGGCTCTCTACACCCAGGAACTGCTGGGGCTGTGCCGGCCGTTCCCGGTGTGGCGCACCGGTTTGGGTAGCGGCGTGCTCGCATTGGTTCCCGACCCCGAGCGCGACGACATCGTCAGGCTGCTCGACAGCGTCCCCGGCCTCGATCCGCATGATCTGTGGCACCGTTCGGCCGGACTTCTGGTTCAGCCGCCGACCGCGAGGCTGCGCACGGTGGGTGAGGCGTTCGACCACTTATGCGGTCTGAACGCCGACGACGGACTGCCGCCCGCTGTCGCATTGCTCGAGGAGGCCGCCCGTGACGCCGACGACCGGTATGCGAGCAAGCTGCGCTGGTGGGCGGACTTTCTCGCCGAGCGGCTGCAGGCCGCCGAGCCGCTACGTCTGCGACGTGGGCGTGAATCGCCGCCGGCCGAATCGGACGCGGCCAGGCCCGGCCTGCTGATCCGGATCGTGCCGGACGGCATCGACGTGCGCCGCTGCGTCGCCGACTACTGGATCCAGGCCGGTTCCGGGCCTTGGAACCCGATTCCCGGCGATGAGAGTGTCGAGACGTGGTTCAGTTCCCTGGAACCTGTACTGGAAGGTTTCATCGAGCGCGCGGAATGCGTATGGAAGCACAGCGTGGCGCCGATCGCGGTCGAATTCGTGCTGCCGACCGAATTGCTGAACCTGGCGGTCGAGTGGTGGAGCACCCGCCGGGGCTCGGACATGGCAGCACCCCTGTGCGCTGACTACGAGGTCGTGCTGCGCAATCTCGACCGGATGAGGGCAGAAGACCGGCATCGTGTGTGGCGCGCCCGCTGGGACCGGCTCTGGCACGGCGACGCGCCCCCGCAGGTTCTTTGGGGTGCGGCGGACGCCACCGACTTAGACCGCTGGAACACGGATCTCCGGTTCAGCCCCGACATCACCATGGTTGTGCTGAGCTCCTCGCCTGGGGCGCCGACCGCGCGGCGCGAGCTGGTCTCGGCGCTGAGCGCGGGAGTGCCCGTGATCCTCTGGGACAGGCGAGGAGTGGCCGATCCCGCGGCACGCGAAGCGCTGCGCATGCTGGCGGAGACTCCCCCGGCCACCTTGCTCTCGTCTCTGCGACAGCTGCGCAGGCAGGCCGCAAGCGCCGAGCCGGACGGAGCCGCCAGTCTCGGGAGGCATCTGGCCGTGTTGTGGGACGATCCGAACCGACTGGTGAATCTCGACGGGGTGGGGCTGTGAGCGGGCCGGAAAGCGGCCAGGAGCATGCCGGAGCCGGGCCGGCCTGGTGGATCTACCGCGGCGACGGTGTGCCGCCCGAGCAGGGGCGGATCGTCGAACTGCCGGATCCGCCGCCGTGGCGCATGTTCCGCGGCGGGCCCGCGCAGCCGCCTCCTGATCCGGATGACGACGGTGCCGACCGCAAACTCGGCCGACCGGCCCCGTGGTGGGGCCGGCCGGCCGGCCGGAACGAGTGCGACATGGTCAACGCGGCGCTGCGGCTTCGCCGACCACTGCTGGTCACCGGGCCACCCGGGGCGGGCAAGTCCAGCCTCGCCTATCGCATCGCCCGCGAACTGGGCCTGGGCAGAGTACTGACCTGGGCGGTCACCAGTCGCGGCACCCTGAAGTCCGGGCTCTACGACTACGACGCGATCGGACGGGCCCAGGACGCCGCCTCGGCGCGCGCCGAACACCGCTCGGTGGCGTCCGCGAACTCGGCTCAGCCAGTTGCGCAAGACGGGCCGCCCGGGGCCGGGCTCGGGGACTTCGTCCGCCTCGGCCCGCTCGGCACGGCACTGCTGCCGCACGTCCGACCTCGCATGCTGCTGATCGACGAGCTGGACAAGAGCGACATCGACCTGCCGAACGACCTGCTGCACATCTTCGAAGACGGTGAATACTCCATTCCGGAACTCGTGCGCGCCCGGCAGCGGCACCCTGTCGTGGAGGTGTACACGGACGATCCCGACCGTGTCGCCCGGATCGACAGCGGTCGGGTGCAATGCCTCGCGTTCCCGGTGATCGTGATCACCAGCAACGGGGAGCGAGAGTTCCCGCCCGCGTTCCTGCGTCGCTGCCTGCCGCTCGAGCTGCCGCCTCCGGACGCCGACGACCTGGCAGCCATGGTGCACGCCCAGTTCCCGCAGTTGGCCACGGACCCAGGGGCGCTGATCCAGGACTTCCTGGCCCGTGCACAGCGCGGACCCTTGGCCCGCGATCAGTTGCTCAACGCTCTGCACCTGATCACCGCAGGCGCCTATGCAGAGGATCTCGAAGCGCAGCAGTCTCTCATCGACAGTGTTCTGCATGTCCTGGCCTCGCAGTGGCCACCGTGACCGGGCCCCCCAGTCGGATCCGGGCACCTGCGGAATGCGGAACGCCCGATTGGATCGCGATTGGCGACGCGCTGTGGCTCGCAGCGGTGGTCGGAGTCGGCCTCGATGAGCCCGCTCGCCCGGCGGTCCCGCGCGACGCCCCGGTCCCTCCGGCGAGCCGAGCCGCCGCTCCGTCGGCCGGGGACGTGGCGGGAAACGTGGAGAGGTCCGGAACCGAGGGAGGGTCCCGCGCGGCCGGGCCCCTTCGTGTACTGCATCCGGAGTCCCGCTCGGCCGTCTCGGCCGCCGCCGGACCGGCGCCGCGCGGCTTGGCGGCTCTGGCGGGGAGCCGCGCGATCGAGCGTGCGCTGAGGCCTTTCAAACACCGGGTTCTCACGACGGCCGATTGCGAGCTGGACGAGGAGGCCACGGCGGAGCGGGCCGCCGAAGACGGCCTGTGGCTGCCCGAGCTGCGGCCGGGCCGCGGTCGTTGGCTTTCGCTGGCACTGGTCGCCGACGCAGACCCGACCATGGACGTGTGGCAGCCGTCCCTGGCTGCCTTCCGCGAACTGGTTCAGCGGCACGGTTCGTTCCGTGGGTACCGGGAGTTCCGGCTGCATTCCGGCTCGAACGGCCGTCCTCCGCTGCTGCGCGCGGGACCGGGAGGCTCGATACGGCATCCAGCGGAGCTGATCGACCCCGCAGGGCGGCAGATCATTCTGGTGTTCACCGACGGGCGCGGCGGCGTGTGGCGCGGGGACCAGATGACCCGACTGCTGCAGTTGTGGGGCCGGTCCGGGCCGCTGGCGGTGATCAACCCGTATCCACAGCGGTATTGGAGGCGCGGCACCCTCGATCCGTACAGCGGACTGGTCCGGTCGCCGCGAGCGGCCGCTCCCAACTCTCGTCTCGCAGTCCGTGAGGCGGACCGCGATCACGACCCGTTCGCGCAGCCCGGCCTCCGGCCGGAATTCCCGGTGCCGGTACTCGAGCTCAACGCCCGATGGATCGGCTGGTGGGCGAAGCTGGTCACCGCGCCGCCGGATGCCTGGGTGAAGGCCGTGCTCTTGTCCGCGGACGGGGCACGGGCGGTCCGGGAGGCGACGGACGAGCCTGCTTCGAGCTCGGCGTGGGACCTGGTGCTTCGCTTCCGGAACTCGGCCGAGTCGCTCTCCTTCCGGCTGGCCACGCAGCTGGCCGCGGCTCCGCTCGAACTGGCGCTGGCCCGTCGGGTGCAGAGCACGCTGCTCCCTCAGTCCCGGCCCCATCACCTCGCCGAGGTGATCACCAGCCCCCTCGTCTCACGCACCGACGATCCGGCGGGCGGCACCTGGCTGGACTTCCGCGCGGGCGTGCGCGACGTCCTGATCTCCGCGCTGACGCGGGACGAGACCGCACGGGTGCTGCAGGTCGTCGCGGTGCACTACGGCGGACACACGGCCAGCGGCCTGGACCCGCTCGCCCTGCTCGGCCCCGCGGAACCCGACGGGGTTCTCACGCTCAGCCCGGAGACGCTGCCGCTGGCCCGGATCGAACTCGCGGCGCTGCGCGCCCTGTCGGGCCCTTACACCCTGTACGCGAAGCGCCTCGCCGACTCGATCGCCGTCACCGTGCTGCGAAACAGCCGTGACGACGGTACTTCGACGGCTTCGGGGCGGGACGAATCGACCGATCAGGGCGCAGAATGGGAGGAGGGGACCGCGCCGCATCAGAGCACTGCATCGGCGTCGGGTTCTACGCAGGAGCCGACCGGCGCGCACGGTCGAGAACACCCCTGGCGACACGGCGCGGCACCGGGGCCTGCTGCGGATCCAGAGCCCGAAGACTCCGGTTCCCGACCGGACGGGCGGAGAGGGGACGGGACGATGACCGGTCCACGAGATGACGACTTGGCCGGCCCGGGCTGGCCGAGACTGCGTCCGCCGGCGCCCATCGACCCGTATCCGCTGCCGGGGCGCGCGCCTCGGCGAGTCGACGACCTCGACCTCACCGTCGACACGCTGTTCGGCCCGAGGGAGCAGACTGTCGGTCCCGCGATCTGGGGCAATGTACCCAATCGCAACAGTGCCTTCACCGGCCGCGCCGAGATGCTCGTCCAGTTGGAGCGACGGTTGCGAACCGACAGCGTCACCGCGGTTCTTCCCCAGGCGTTGCACGGGATGGGCGGAGTGGGCAAGTCCCAGATCGCCATCGAGTACGCGTATCGTCATCGAGACGAATACGAGCTCGTCTGGTGGATTCCGTCCGAACAACCCGGCCAGATCCTGGCTTCGCTCTCCGAACTCGGCGAGCATTTGGGACACGAGCCAGGGCTGGAGATCGGCGCCTCGATCGCCCAGGTCCAGACGGCGCTCAGATCAGGCGTGCCCTACGCCAAGTGGCTCCTGGTGTTCGACAACGCCGAGACGCTCGAAGCGGTGCGGCCTTATATCCCGGAGTCGGGCTCCGGCAAGGTTCTGGTCACCTCGCGAAATGCCGCTTGGGGGCAGGTCGCACAGAGCCTCGAGATCGATGTATTCACGCGTGAGGAGAGCATCGAACTGCTGCTGCGCCGCAACCACGAGGCGAGCGACGCAGACGCGGACCGCCTTGCCCTCGCGCTGGGCGACCTGCCTCTTGCCGTCGAGCACGCCTCGGCCTGGTGCGCGACGACACGCACTCCGCTCGCCGATTACCTGGCGCTGGTCGAGGAGAAACTCGAGGAGATGGCGACGCTGGTGGCGGAGCCCGGTTACGAGCTTCCCGTGGCGGCCGCGTGGGGCGTGGCATTGGACCGGCTGCGCGTGGACAACCTACCCGCGCTGCGGCTGCTGCAGGTGTGTTCCTTCTTCGCCCCCGAGCCGATCTCCCAGGAGCTCTTCACCTGTCCCCGGGTGAATCCGAGAATCCCCGAGCTCGACGAAGTCCTTCAGGACTCGGACAGGCTCCCCCCGCTCCTGCGCGACATTCAGAACTTCGGCCTCGCACGGATCGATCACCGCACGAACACGATCCAGCTGCACCGCCTGGTCAAAGCCGTTCTGATCGCCTGGATGGCTCCCGACAGACGGAGCCAGATGGAGCACGGCGCGCACATGCTACTCGCGGGTGGCAACCCCGGCAGGCCGGATAAGCGCGCACTGTGGGAGCGCTATCAGGAGCTGGGTCCGCATGTGACCGCCTCCCGGATGCTCTCCTGCGAGGACAACTGGGCACGTGCACTGGTGCTGGATGTGATCGCTTTCTACTACTGGCGCGGCGATCTGGGCAGCAGCCGAGACCTGGCGCAGTCGACATTCGAGGAGTGGCATCGGCTCCTCGGCGCGGACCACGCGCAGACTCTGAAGGCCGCCAAATGGCTGGGCTTCATCCACCGGGCTTTCGGCAACTTCAGCGCGGCCCGGCTGATCGATCAGGACTGCCTGAACCGCTATCAGGAGGCCGCCAAGCCCGACATCGAGGGCCTCATCGACGCGATGAACATGCTGGCGAACGATCTGCGCATCGCCGGGGAGTTCGGGTCGGCGCGCGAACTGGATGTGCGGGCCCTCCGTCTGGCCCAGGACGCCATCGGCGACGACGACCCGGCCACCCTCAAAGCCGCGAACAGCCTGGGGGTGAGTCTGCGGCTGACCGGCGAGTTCCTCGCGGCCCGCGAGCGCGACGGCGACACCCACCGCCGCCGCGTCGCCGTGCTCGGCGAGGACCATCCCGAAACGCTCCTGTCGCTCAACAACCTGCTGCTCGACCACCGGGAATGCGGGTACTACATGCAAGCTCACGAATTGCAGGAGCACCTTTACATGCGGTACCAGACCGTGCTCGGCGCGGCCCACCCGATGACGATCACCGCCGCACGCAACCTCGCGGTGGCGAGGCGGCGTGCCGGACGCCGCGATGAAGGCCGCAAGCTGGCCGAGGAGGCCTGGACCCGGTTCCGGCAGCGGTTCGGGGAGAACAGTGTCGACGCGATCGCTGCTGCGTTGAACTACGCCGTGAGCCTGCGGGAAGCCGGGGAGCTCGACGAAGCCGCAGCCCTCGCCCAGCAGGCAGTCGAACAGTACGACGAGGTCTTGGGGCCGGAACATCCGTACACCCTGTATGCGCGGACCAACCTCGCGATCCTACTCCGGCTTCAGGGGCGGGCGCATGATGCGTACGGGCATAACACGCACGTGCTGGCAGGGCTCGAACGCCAACTCGGCTCCGAGCACATTCTTACCCTGACGTGCGCTATCAATCTCGCAAGCGACATCGCCGCGCTAGGCCGGAGTCTTGAGGCGGCCGACCTGGGCGAGACGACCTACGAGTGCTGCCGCCGTGTGCTCGGCGTGGACCACCCCTCGACCCTGGCCGCCGGCCTCAACTTGGCGATGGATCGGATCGCGGGAGGTTCGGAACAAGCCGGCGAGGAGTTGTACGGGCGGATCCTGGACGCCTTCGGCAGAGTACTCGGGTTGGACCATCCGGCAATGACGGCAGCTGTGTCGCGCAAACGGGCCGACTGCGACGTCGACCCGATGCAGTTCTGAAACCCGGCCGGTCTCTCAGTCGACCCGGCCGGGTGGTCCGCTGCCCAGGTTGGTCCGCGGCCGGTCGACCTGTCGCAGCGTCATCTCCAGGATCGAGGCGAGCGGCCCGTCCTTGACATCTCGGACCTGCTCCACGGTCAGATCGGAGAGATCGGCCAGTTCGCTCTCCCGGCCCACGAGTTCCGGCAAGGCATGCCCCTTCCAGGAGGCCGGATCGCTTGAGCGCCCGGCGGTTTGCAGCGCGCCCATATCACGCAACGAGATGGTGGCCGAGCAGATCTTACGGGTAGTCAGAAGTCGGATGCCGCGCTTGCGCTTTATTGGCGCCGAGGCATGCCCGAACTACCCCCATGCGGGCGACAAGTCCACTATCCGGTCGACCGAATCCCACAGGGAACCGACGGGTGGTCGGGAATCCACAGCGACCACGCAGCCTGGCTCCTCAGGCTGCCGTCGAGCCCGACGCCAGCCATTCGACCAGCTCGATCGCATCGGGAGCGGCTCCGGTTTCCTGAGCGACTCGCGCGTAGACCGCCTGGACGAGCTCTGGCCGTTGCGCCAGGAGTCGCGCCCCGGTCCGGTGGCCCGCGGCATCGAGGCAGAGTGCGAGGCCGCACCAGGCGTCCACGTCCTTGCAGTCGTCGTGCAGCGCTGCCGTATATCCCTCCAAGGCCTCTTGGCTCGATCCAAGGACGAGGGCGACATCGGCTGCTCGACGCGGCGCGGGGACACGGGGTGCGCCGGCCGTTTTCTCGGCGGTCACTCGGTGAAGTGACTCCGGGACGGCGACGCTTCGCCGGATCAGTCCCATCATGTCCTGCGACCACCGCTCCGGGACCGCCGGACGTACCTCGGGTCGGCTGTCGGGCAGCACGGCCAGGCTTCGGTCGGCGAGCCACGCCTCAGCGAGCAGCTCCGCATCCTCGGCCCGCACCCTCTGATGTCTGATACGCCAGCCGACGCGGTGATGGTCGGCTGCGATGCTGGCCGCTGACGCGGAGACCGGGTCTACGGGCTCAGACTGCCATGTCTCGAGCCGTGCGGCGAGCCCGGCGGAGAACTCCCGGCCCGCCGCGGTGAGTCCGCCCGAGGCGAGAATCGTCGCAAGCCCCTCCCATGCCTGACCCCGCGCGTATGCGTACTCGAAGTCCGCCTGCCTCAGCTCGGCGTCGGACACCGTCTTGCGATGTTCGCGCCAGAACCCAGCGATCCCGAAGAACGCGTAAGCACCCTGGAGCAGCCCGCCCAGCGGGCGCGGATCGTCACGCCACGGCGCGTAGAGCGCTGCGCTCTCGTCGTCCTCCGTCAGCTGCACGAGGTGCATCAAACCGCCTAGTTTGATGTGTTGAAACTCATGTACGATCGACACGGCCATCGTCGCGGCGTCGAACGGTCGGCTCACCATCATGCAACCGAAGGACTCACCGCTCGAGGCACTGCGCGTCTCGCGCAGGTCGCCCATCGGTAGCGGTGCGACGGACACCAGACCGGAAGCGATCTCGGCGGCGGATTCCGGATGGTGATCACAGAGCAGCGTCCAGGCGTCGTCGAGCAGAGACCACCAGAGTTCGACCTGGTCAGGACTGAGTCGGGCTGGAGGCACCGGGTCGGCCAGGTCCCGCAGCGGATCGATGTCGTCCAGACAGGCTGTCAGGGCGGGCTCCCGCTTGCTCTGAAAGCTGTGCAGCCCCCACCAACTGCCCTCGCCTCGATCGTCGGGCGAACAGTCGGACGGCCTGCCGACTCGGGCGTCAACCGTGGGGCCGTGGCATGCCTCCACCGTCACCCCGCGGGTCGTGAGCAGAATGCGGCCGCCCTCCGTCACCGCGTCGACGAATTCGTCCTCGGCATCACCCGACCCCGTGCCCGTGAATCTGGCCATGCCCAGGCCGAACAGCATCACTCCGCCCAGCCGCAGCGGCACCCGTGTGCGCCAGCTCAGCCCCGCACGCGCTGCCGCGACGAGCGCAAGCACATGAAGTCCACCGAAGTCGACGCACGGTGGGACACCTGCACGCAGGCCGAAATCCGCGCGTCGCCGCATCGTGTACGCGACCCACGCGCCCACTTCGGGATGGAGCAGCACTTCGTCCGTCGCGGCGGGGGCGATCTTCTGCGCGGTGGCGAAAAGCCGCCGGGCCTCGGCGACCGCAGGTAGTCCGTCGACCAGGCGGGGTTCACGCTCCGCCTCATCGAACAGCGCCGCGAGGAGCAGCAGGCGCCTGCTGCGCTCGGTGCGCCACAGGAAGCGGACCGCCTCCGGACCCCCGCGACCCGCCGATAACTCGGCAAAGTATTCGTTCGGGATCACATGGGATCTCGGAGCGTCACTCGCCGCTGGCAGATTTGGCATGGATGAAAGAATAACAGGGTGCTTGATAAGCCACTCACCGTGAAGGGAAGTAGCGGGCCACATCGGCCTTCTCGCATCAATGACTAATCAGCCAATACCGTATATCAGACTACGATATAATGTGCCACGAATGCCACGGGGGTGGAACGTACACCCCCTCCGTGATCAGTCGCCATTTCCTCATGATTGAATCTGTGGACGAGTCCGGCATGGCCGGCTGGAGCGTGAGGGCTCGGCGATCACCTGGGGCACGCGAACCCGGGCAGGTTCCAGCACCTGACGACGGACGCGAAGTGGGACGCCTTTGCGCGCACGCTCCTGATCCGCGGGTTCAAGTGGAAGGTGGTCGGCGGCGGGCCAATTACCACCCGTGTGCCCTCCTCGCGCATGCCACGCAGGCCACGAACGGCGCGCGAAGATCAGCCACCACGCCCGGCGGGGCGTGCAGGGGGGCTTCCCAGTACTACGCAAACAAGGTAAATCGGACGGGACGACATGATCCGCCGCCGCAGTACGAGGAGGTGGTCGCGGGCGAAATGCGCTGGAGTCCCGTTCGCGAAAGCACTCCATTGGTTCTGGAGTCGTTTCTTCGAAAGCGGCGCTGAGGTCTCACCTGACACATCACGATACTGAGTCACCCGAAGCGGCAGAGTCCGGCCCGACCGAGGGGACAGGGGTTCACCGCACCGTCGCGCCGGGGAAGAGGTGAACAGACCTCGAACATGTACCTGTGACCAGAAGGGTGCCGCCGTGGCCGACGTCACCGTCCCACAAGCTCATCGCCTGCCGCGCGAGCACTTCGAAGCACTCTGTTCCGGCGGCGGCGGCCCGGGCATCGTCCGCGATCTCTGGCGTTCCGAGCTGAGCCGGCGCATGTTGCTGCTCAAGGCCGTGGCGGTGGCCGCCGAACCGCCTGACGACGCGTCGGCCGGGACCCGTACGCGCGGGCCGCTGGCGCCGGCCGCGAGTGCCTGGGCGGCGCTGGCTGAAGCCGAGGCCGTGGCGAGCGCGGAGGTACGCAGGATCCTGCTGCACCCGCAAGTCGGCAACTGGGCCGCGTTCGCGCTGCGCCGGCACCGAGGCCAGGTCGCCTCGGATGAGCCCTTGTGGCTGGATTTCGGTGTACTGCACACCGTCGCTCTGCTCGCTCGTGCCGCCGCGGGACTGCCCTGGAGCACCCGTCTGCCCATGCGCGAGGGCCGAGTGATGCTGCCCGGACGCGGCATGGCCGAGTTCCCGCGACCGCACTCGGCGCAGTATGCGGCCGCCACCGTCTCGGGCGGTGCGATCCGGATCCGCCATCGCCATCGCGTCGTGGCGGTTCCCGAGCCGGGCTCGGAGGACGCGGCCGGCTGGCTCGGCCTGCAAACCTGCGAGCTTGACGGCCCCTTTCCGCTTTCCCTCGCGATCGACGACCTCGATCCGTTCCGCAACCTTGCCGAGCCTGCGCCGCCGAGCCGTCTGACCGAGAACGAGCTGGCCATCTGGCGCAAGCTGCTGCGCGAGGCCTGGAATCTGCTGTGCCACGAGCACCCTTCGACGGCGGCCGCAATGGCCGAGGGCCTGGTGGGCCTGGTGCCGCTGCCCGAAAGCGATTGGGGTGTGCTCAGCGCCTCCACCGGCGAAGCTTTCGGCAGTGTCCTGATCTCACGGCCACCGGATGCGGTGAGCCTCGCGCTCTCGCTCGTCCATGAGTTCCAGCACACCAAGCTCGGTGCCGTGATGCATCTCGGCCCGCTGTGCGAAGCCGGTGAGGAGGAACGATATTACGCACCTTGGCGCGACGATCCGCGGCCGCTGGCCGGGTTGATGCAGGGAATATACGCCTTCGTCGGCATGGCGGGGTTCTGGTACACCCATCGGAACGGCGCGGTGGGTACTGAACGCAGAGTCGTCGAATTCGAGCTCGCCTATGCACATCTTCAGCTGACGCAGGCGCTGCGTCAGGCGGAGGATTCCGGCCGGCTGACCACGTGGGGAAACCTGCTGGTGGCGGGCATGTCGGCGAAGATCGGGGAGTGGTCTGTCAAGGAACTCGACCGCGCCGCGCTCGAAGCCGCCACACTGCTCGCGGACTACCATCGCACCGGCTGGCTCATCCGCCACGGTGACGTTCCCGCACCTGAGGACGTCGCCCTCCTCGCCGACGCGTACAGGTTCTGCCGCCCGGTGCCCGAAACCAGGGCGGCCGTCAAGTCGTCCACGCCATCGAACCCGGCCGCGGCGTGGTCCATCGGCCTGGCCGCTCTGGTCCGGGGGGAACTTGTCGCACCCGGCGCCGAACTGCCCGAGAGACTGCGGCGCATCGGAATCGACGCCGCGGACCAGGCTCTGGTCCGGCACGCGAACACTCCCGCCCGCAGCGGCTATCTGACCCGCATAGCCGCGGATCCCGACGATCTGCACGCGTGGACCGGTCTGGCCCTCGCCGACCCGGAGTGCTCGGCGCTGCGCACTCGTCCGCGCGCGGTCATCAGCGTCTTCCGGCGGCTGGTCGAGTCGGGCCATCGCTGCGATCCGGAGGCCGTGGCAGCGTGGTTCACACGGCTCGGGCCGGCCAATGCACCGCGATGACCTCGAGCAACCGGGTGAGATCGGCCGAATCCTCGCCCAGCGCCAGCCGAAGCGCGTCGATCACCGTTTCGCGCCCGCCCGGCAGCCTGTCCGCCGTCTCCACCAGCCCGACCAAGTGAATGCGGCCATTGACGCTGTCCGGCACGGCGGACCGGAAGCCAGGCGGCAGGACGGCGAGGATCGTGCGCCGCTGATAGTCGTCGGCCAGCTGTGGAATGCGGACCATCGCGTCGACGACCGCAGCCAGTCCTGCCGTCCCCCGCAGCCGATCACGCGCGTCGGCGACGCTGCCGTTCTCGACCCACGCGTCGACGGCCCGCGCGGCAACCTGTCGATGGGCGCCGGCTGAGCTTGCTGCCACGGCGTCGAAGGGAGGGCACTGCGCGAGCAGGCCCCTGGCATACGCTGCCGCCGTCAGCGCCGAGTAATCATGCCAGACATCATTCTTGGTCTCGTTCTCGCAGTAGTCGGATATGCCTCGTACCACGAACCAGTGCCGCCCGGCGGCGTCGACGGCCGCGGCGACTCCGGCCGCCTCCATCTCCACCGCGCTGAGTTCGTGCCGCCCGGCGAGCTCGTCGCGGTACGCCGCGTCCCGCAGCAGCACATCCGCGCTGCCGACGGCACCGCGGAACACCTCCGGCTCCCGCGCCCGCACTCCCTGCCCGCCCCGCCGCGGATCGGTCGCGTAGGCCGGGCACCGGAACCGCGGGAACCGCGCCTGCGCCTGCGCGAGCGCGTCGCGCCACGGCTCCCGTCCCAGCAAAGCAGCGCTCTGTATCTCCCGATCCGCCCGCAGCAGAGCCGCGGACAGCCCGTTGGTGAAGCGTCGCAACGAGGTCACGCCGTTCACCTGCCGGACATGGCCGTAATCGACCACGCCCTCGGTGCCGGCCACGACGTCGCCGAACCGCATCCCCGCCTCCGCCGGAAGCGTCCCGCCGGCGATTCCGCACACCATCACGACCGCGATCCCGGGAAAGCTGCGCAGCATGTCCGCGCACGTCGCCGCCGCCTCCCTGGTCCCGTCCCGCGTCGGCATGGCCCATACCACTCGGTGGGGCCGACCTTGCGCTTTACTCGGTACGGTTCCTGAGCGATAGTGATAATGGTCCTGGTCTATCGGCTGGTCCAGCACCCCGTCGAGGAAGATCTCCATCGCCGCGGACTCCACCGGTAGTGCCGTGATGATCCCGACACGCACGGTCTCGGTGCTCTGCGACGCGGCCGTCGCCGAGTCGGGTGTCGCGGTCATCGGTGGCTCCTTCCCGACGCGGGCACCGGACCGTACGGTCGGGATGCCTTGCCGTGTGATCGCTTTCCTGGTCCGAGGATGGGGGACGAGTTGAACGCGCCCGAACCGGGTACACAGCCGAGACTCGAGACGCAGCTGCCTGAGTTGGCTTCGCTCTCGTTGACGGCGCTCGGAACGCTGCGGCCTGCCGCCTTGGCACCGTGGCTGAGCGACTTGTACGAGCAGATCGACAGGCCGCGGGCCAATCTTGGAAGCAGTGGTCCGCCGGGCCGAGCCGACTGAACCGGAGGTGCGGAGTCGGGCGATACCAGATAGTATCGCCCGACTCCAGGCTGTCACAACGGCATCGGGTCCACATCGCAGTCGGCGCGGATGCTCTGCAGCGCGTTCAGCGTGGCGGGGTGCCGGTCCCCGAGGACCTGCCGCAACAACACCATCGTCTGGGACTGGATGTGGTCTGCCTCCGCGACGCGCCCCAGAGCGCGCAGATCGAGCGCCAGGTTCACACTGCAGGCAAGCGTGGTCGGATGCCGGTCTCCCAGAATCCGCTGGTTGCGGTCCAGGACATCCGTGTCGAGTTCGAAGGCCTCCTGCACCCGGTTGAGCGCGGCCAGATCGCTTGCCGTGTTCGTCAGGCAGACTTGAGTCGTCACATGATCGGGGCCCAGCTCTTCCCGCAGATACTCGAGCGTTCGCATGTTCAGCTCGAGCGCCGCGGCCGGGTCCCCTTGCAACCTCAGCACCACCGCCAGGTTCGTCCGCGCCGAGAGCGTGAGGCAGTGACGTGGGCCGAAGATTCGGTCATACGCGGCCGCAGTCTGCTCGCTGAGATCGCGCGCCATGTCCAACTGCTGGTCATGCCTCAAATCGACCGCGTGGTTCACGGCCATAGCCAGGGTCCACGGGTACGTGTCGCCGTACCGCCGGCGCAGCCGCTCCAAAGTGTCCCGAGACAACTCGAGAGCGCTTGCATGGTTTCCGACTTTGCGCCGTGCCACCGCCAGGATGCGCGCTGCTCGCAGGGTGCTGGGATTTTCGACGCCGAACGCCTCGAGATGCCTTCTGTAAGCCTCTTCCTGCTCTGGACCGCTCTCGATGTACCGGCCCAGCTCCAGCCGATCGACGCCAAGGCCGTTCAGAGTATTGAGGGTACGATCGCTGTCCGGGCCGACGACGATCGCGCTGCGTTCATAGGTGGCCATGTCGATCTGCTCCGCACGAGTGAACTCGGCGGTCCATCGCAGCGCCACGCAGAGGTTGTGCGCGCAGCGCAGAGTGGCCGGATCGTCCTCGCCGAACACCCGCGTCGCGATGGCCAGAGCCTGTTCGGCGATGTCGCGGGAGGCGATGAAGTCGCCGGCCGCCCTGTGGTCGGCCGAGACGACGGTCATCGCGTCGATCGTGCCTTCGTCCTCATCGCCGTACACGTCGTGATACCTGGCGAGCAGCTGTGCGTTGAGTTCTTTGGCCCGCGCGTATTCTCCGTTCACCCACAGCATGAAGCCGAGCCATTTCCCCACCGTCAGGGTGTGCGAGTCCGATGGGCCGCGGTCTCGCACCCGGCACTCGTACGCCCGCTCGATCAGGTCCTGGCCGCCCTGGTGATCTCCCCAGTAGTAGAGGAACTTCGCCACACTGAAGACGAGGTCGTGGACCCGTCGGTCGGCGGACTCGACAGCTCCGGAGGTGAGCACGTGGGGAAGCAGCGCCTGGTAGCGAGGCCATTCAGCACGCGAGTCCGGGTTGGTCGGCGTATTGTTGGCCAGAATCGTGTGGGCGCCGTTGCGCAGAGTCCGGCGTTCCTCTTCAGGCAGACCTGCGATCAGCACCGCCTGGATGAGGCGGTGGATCTGCAGGGTGTTGTGCCGGTGGTCGATCCGCGCGAGCGCGTAACGGTGGATGTCGCGGATCGCCCGGCTCAGCCGGAAGGCGTCGCTCAGCAGCGGATCGAGCTCCGGCGTGATGGCGGACTTGGGAGAACCGGCGAACAGGTCGCGGTTGATCGGCTCGGGTGCGAGGAACGAACAGACCTGGAGTAGCTGAAGCGCACCGGGGTTGATCTCGCGGAGTTTGTCCAGCGAGACCTGCCAGGCGGCCGCGACCGACCACCGGTAGTCCGGCGACGGCGAGGCGTCGAGCAACTCGATCCGCTTGTTCTCCAGCAATTCCAGGTACTCGTTGATCGGCATACCGGTCGCGGCACGCCACGCCGCCGCCTGCTCGATCGCGACCGGGAGGTCGCCTAGTGCTTCGGCGAGCTTGTCCGCCTCGTCCCGTTCGAGGTCGGGATTGCGACGGCGTAGGAACTGGATGCTCTCCTCGCGTTCGAA
The DNA here is from genome assembly GCF_000504285.1 of Actinospica robiniae DSM 44927. Classification (NCBI taxonomy): domain Bacteria; kingdom Bacillati; phylum Actinomycetota; class Actinomycetes; order Catenulisporales; family Actinospicaceae; genus Actinospica; species Actinospica robiniae. The sequence continues at coordinate 9,906,767 of NZ_KI632511.1, forward strand.
GACGTCGACCTCGAGTACCCGGGTGACCCGGGCCCAGTCCATGTCCCGCGAGGTGACCAGGATCTTGCCCGCGCCCCCGGTGGGGAAGTACCGCTGCAGGTCATCCGGTGCCTCGGCGTTGTCGAAGACCAGAAGCCAGTGCTCGTAGTCCAGGCTCCCCGTGCTCAGCGCCTCGCGCACCATCGGGACGGCGACGTTCGCCTCGGGGCCCGCGCCGAGCTCCAGCCGCTCGGCCAGCCGGGTGAAGGACTCGAGGATCTGGTTGGGCTGCTCAGCCGGGATCCACCAGATCAAATCGTACTCGGCGCTATGTCTGTGCACGTACTCGATGGCGACCTGCGACTTGCCCACCCCGCCCATGCCGTGCAGGGCCTGAGGAAGGACCGCGGTCTGCCGGGAGCTGGTCAGGTCCTCGTGCAACTGGCGCAGCAGTGCCTCCCGGCCGGTGAAGCTCGGGTTGCGTTGCGGGACGTCACCCCAGACCAGTGGAAGTCTGGTCGACCGTCCGCTTGACGTGGCGACGGGCGGCATCATCTCTCCTTGGGGATCGTCCGGCGGTGCGAGGGTTGCCTCCGGAGTCGAGGTCGCGGCGTTCGGGTCGAGATCTACCGATTCAATGTCGTTATGAGTCGACTCATGATCGTTCAATCCCACGCAGTCCGAGGGAGCGGAGGCATTGGAGGCATTCGAGTGGCCAGAGGATGCGCTCGCCACCTGCGCGTGCGCGCCCGGTCGGGCCCCGGCGTGCTGCCGCCGCCACGCCTGGAAGTCGTCCTCGGCCTCCAGGCGCAAGACCACCTGCTCGGCCCAACGCATCAACCCCTGCGATACCTCGGCGTCCTCGACTCCGTGCGCTATCGCGTCGACGAAGCACACCGCTGTGGGAACCCGCCGGGCGGCGTTGCGCTCCTCGGCCCAGTGATCGAACACCTGCACGAGATCGGTCTGGTCGACGGCCGGGAGCGAACCGGCCGGGGCGAAGTGGCGTAGCACCGCTTCGGTGGAGCCCGACCCGTCAGCCGCCGCGGCCTGGCGAAGCAGCTTTCGCGCATCGGCGGCCTCGACCTCCTGAAGGAGGTTGAGCAGGGTTGCGGCCCCGAGCAGTTCCGATGTGCGCCGCGTCCCGGGTGCATCCGGCGCCATAGTCGACAGTGCCTGCTGCAGCGCCCGCAGGCCCCCGGGATGCGCGAGGCACTGAAAGACGATCTCGACGATGTGCAAGCGCGGCTCGCTGCGCTCGGCGACCTCGGGAAACGAGTTCACGTCCCGGCGCATCAGTGTGATCAGGAAGCGCCGTTCCGGGAGAGCCGCCATGAAGGGGATCTCGACCAGCGCGCCCACTAGCGCGCCACACAGTTCGGATGCCGAGCTCTGCGGGGACAGGCCCCTGTTCACGCTCCTGGCCATACCCAGCCCCCAGACCGAATCGTCGGCGCGACCGGCCCCGACTGGCCGCGCGAGTGCCCTCGCACGGGTGGCGTGACGGCACAGTGGTCCACGCACCCTCCATTCCGCGGACCGGCTGTACCGGACTGCACGACTACGCGGTCGCCCACCGCGGTCGACCTGCTCCGCGAACCCTCCGTCGAAATGACGTGCATATATGCATGCTGACCATCGCGGAAATGGCCAGTCTAGGTCATGCTACTACCCAAGCCCCGGCTGAGGTAAAGCCTTGTCCAGGGAAGCTCGGATATCGTTCAGTCATGTGGATCTTCTCCACACTCATCCGACATCGGCTTCTCGGTTTGTACTTTTAATGATCTCTGACAGCAGATCGTGTACTTCCGCCTCGCCGCGGCGGTCGCCGACTCGGCCGAACAGCGCGAGCGCGCGCCGCAGGGCCTGTTCGGCCGCCGCGGGATGGCCGAGTTCGCCACAGGCATGGGCCAGTTCGACCCAGGCGTTCGCCTGGCCGAGGATGTGACCGAGAGACTCGTAGAGTTCGAGCGCGTGGCGCTCGGTCCCCTCGCCGTCCAGCGTGCGACCGGTCAGCCGTTGCAGCCGGCCCAGGGCGTGCCACGCGTTCGCCTGGCCCAGGACATGCGCGGATTTCGTATAGAGGGCCAACGCGGACTCCTGCGCCTCGAACGCACCTGCCAGGTCGCCGGTTTGCTCGCGGGCGCAGCCCAGGTCGTTGAGGGCGGTCGCCTGGCCGATCGGGTCCGCCCGTTGCGTGCACAGCCGCAATGCTCTGGCGTGCAGGTCCAGTGCCTGGGCAGGGTTGCCGGTCAAGCGGCACACGCGGCCGAGACCGTTGAGCGACCCCGCCTCACCGATCGTGTCGCCCGCACGGCGATAGCGTTCCAGTGCGCGCTCGAACGCCTCGATCGCGGCCGGATAGTCGGCGGTCAGCCAGCTGATACGCCCGAGCGCGTCCAGCGCGTGAGCCTGGCCGTGTTCGTGCCCCAATCGCCGGTAGATCTCCAGCGCGGCGGTGAAGTCCGCGGCCGCGCCGCGGTAGTCGCCCAACAGGCGGCGCACCCGGCCCGCGGTGTGCAGCGCGGTCGCCTGGCCGAGTTCATCGCCGGATCGGGCCGCGGCCTCGGCCGCGGCGGTGTGCAGGTCCCGCGCGAACGCCCACGGTCCATTGACATAAAGATATCCATGAAGCGCGGCGGAGAAGCTCACCAGGTAATCCGCGAGTCCGCGTGTTCTCGCGCTCTCTGTGTAGGCCGAGAGATTCGCGAATTCGTCCCGCACGCATTCCACAGCCTGTTCGCGATTCAGGATCTCCGGGAGGAATCTCGGCGGGTCGCTCGTATGAATATCGATGGCGAGCGCGCGCCGCGCGAGATAGCGGTTCGCCGCCTGTGCGAGAGCGAGGTAGTAGTCGAGAGCGCGACGGGCGGTGGTGCCGTTCGATGCCGGTGTCTCATCGGCATCCGCTCTGCCGAGAGCATGGATGCGCACGAGGTCGTGCATCCGGTAGCGGCCGGGGGAGGGCTCGCTGAGCAGGTTGTGGTCGACCAACTCCTCAAGCCGTCTCCCGGCCGTCGACGGCTCGAGGTCCGCGAGGGCCGCGGAGGCGAACACGTCCAAGTCGTCACCGGCATGCAGGCCCAACCGCCGGTAGAGCAGGCGCAGCTCGTCCGGCAGATGACGGTACGACTCGTCGAAGACGACGGACAGGTCGCGTTCGCCATCAGTCAGCGCATCGACCCGGCCGCTGAGATCACGCAGGCGGGCGGCCAGATGACTGACGCTCCAGCTCGGGCGGTGTCGCAACAGCGCGGCCGCGATCCGCAGGGCCAGGGGGAGCCGGCCGCACAGATCGACCACTTCGCTCACGTCGGCCTCCGCGGCCGCCACCCTGCCGGGGCCGGCCACCCGCCGGAAGAGCGCGGCGGCGGCCGGCTCCGGCAGCAGTCCGAGCGAGAGGTTGACCGCGTCGTCGAGTCCCTTGAGCCGGCGACGGCTGGTGACCACGACGAGGCAGTCCTCCGCGCCCGGCAGCAGCGGCCGGATCTGCGCCTCGTTGCGGGCGTTGTCTAGGACGATCAGTGTTCTCGTCCCGGTGAGCCGACCGCGCAGCAGCGCCGACCGCGCGTCCTCGCCCTCCGGGATCTGATCGGGGCTCAGCCCCAGTGCGAGCAGCAGCGCCTCGAGCACCTCGCGGGCGGCGCGAGGGGGATGCCCAGGCGTATGGCCTCGCAGGTCCGCGAAGAGCTGACCGTCCGGAAACCGCTCCGCGACTCGATGGGCGAAGCGCACGGCCAACGCGCTCTTGCCGATGCCGCCCATGCCGTCGATCGCGGCGATCGGCACCTGGCCGGCCCGCGGTTTTTCGCCATCGGCGCCGCCGTGATCGGCGACGAGTTCGAGCAGCTGGTCCAGTTCGGCTTCGCGGCCGGTGAACGCCCCCGTGTCCGCGGGCAGTTGGTTGCGTGGTCCGGCACGCCGTCGCGGCGGTTCAGGGGCGCTTGGCGCCAAGGCCGCGCTCTGGGCTCGGCGCAGCGCAGGCCCGGGCTCCTGGCCACGCTTGACGAGCGCTGCGGCCGCCCGTGCGGCCACATCGGCGGCGTGCCCGTGGCGATCCGAAGCGACCAGCGCATCGACCAGCGCGGCGGCCAGCCGCTCCCGTCCCGGGTGCAGCCGCACCGGCTCAGCCAACAAGGCGACGGCGCGCGAGGCCTTGTCCGAAGCCAGGTAGAGCTCACCGAGCAGCTCGATCGCGTCGAGCCGGCTCGCCGCCAGCTCGGCTGCCTTCTCCCGCAGCCAAGCGGAATCGAGGCCGACCATCGCCTCCGTGTAGCCCGCCCAAAGCTCGAGCGCCTGCTGCAGATGCGCGGAGGCGAGTTCGTGCTCGTATGACTCGCGTTCCTGGGCGGCTCGGCGCAGCAGCGCCTGGAACGCGTGCACGTCGACGCTTACCGACGCGTCGTCGATCTCGGCCCGGAACCCCGGCCGCACTGCGCGCAGGACCAGCCCGCGACCGGCCGGAGCCAGGGCTTTGCGCAACCGCGAGACGTAGGCGGCCACCAGGTCGCCGGCGGTAGGCGGCGCGTCGCCCGGCCAGGCGCACGCGATCAGTCGGTCCTTCGAGACGGTGCGGCCCGGCTGCAGCAACAGCACCGCGAGAATGCTGCGTGGCTGAGGACCGCCGAGGTCGATCTCCCGGCCCTGATGAAGGGCTCTGGCAGGGCCGAACAGGCACAGCTCGAGCAATGGCGCCGGCTTCGCCGCAGCGGCAAGCGCGCTCTCCCGTCCGAGGTCAACCGCACACTATCGCAGCATACCGCGAAACTTCGGGCAGATCGCCACCGTTTTTCCGGCCACGTCGGCGGCACGCCCCCTCCCCGTCCGACGCCTCGCGGGTGAAGCGCTCGGCGACGATGCGCGAAACCCGGCCGCGCTCCCAGCACAGCCGGCACCCGACCGGCACCTGCGAGCCGGGGCGCACCACCCGGCCAGAGCCCTCGCAGGCGGGACAGGCGACTATGTACCTGCCGTCCCGCCCGCAGCGACGCGCCCCGTCCCGCCACGGGACGCCGTTCTCCACGATGAGTCTCCGCATGGCCCCTTCCCTGCCCTTCCCTCGTCCGCCCTTGGATTCGAGCATCTCGCCCGGTTCTGGAACTGGACTGCAGGATTCCTGCAAGCGCTGGGGGTCAACGGGTCGCAGGTTCGAATCCTGTCAGCCCGAGAAGGAAAGTGCAGGGCGGAGGCCGTGCCCACCGGTTGGTGGGGCGGCCTTCTTCGTTACCCTGCGTGACATGGTCGCAGTGCAGGGTCGGGATTCCGGCTCGATTTGAGTCCGAGTTCCGCTCTGAGACGAGTCCGGATGCGTGCCGGCTTGGATCACGTGGTTGCCCGCATGGTCACGAGTGGGGTTGGATGAGCTCCGTGTCTGTCAATGGTTTGATTACACGTCTCCCGGATGCCGGCGTGGTCGGCGACCGGTGCAGGGCGATGGCCGCACTCGATGCGATCATGAGCCCGGAGTGGCATTCGAGATACTTCTCCTTCGATCCCGCGTGGTCGCCGTCCTTGCAGATGGCCTCGATGCGCGATGGTTCGGGCAACGAGTACGCGATCGTTTTTGCGCCGGAGGGCGTTTGGGCCTACGGCTTCGACCACGAGTCGGAGATGAGCCCGTACCGGCGTGGGCCTTTGACGCTGTGGCCCGGGTTGCTCGACGGGATGCCCGAGGCGTTCCGCCCCTTGGCTCAGGAGCCGGCGTTCTGCGACCCGGACGGCTCGACGCTGCGCGCAACGGTGTGCTTCTGGCGCGAGCACGGCGCAGCCGCGTGGGCGTGTGGTTCGCCGGCGGTGCCGGGCCGGGCGGGTGAGGACGGTGGAGCCGGATGGCTCTTCGAGGTCCTGGTTGACGGCGCAGAGGGGTATGCCGCGTTCGCCCGCGACTACTACGAGGCCGAGGTCGATATCAAGGCGGTGCGGCACGTCTATGCGCTGCGACCACTGACGCCGCGGATCCTGGCGGGACTCAACCCGGAGCTGGATGCGTCGGAGGTGGCGGACGAGCTGCGCTCGTTCGGGCTTGTGCTGCAAGAGGGTGCCTGACCGCTCAGGGCTGAGCCCGGCGCTTTTCGGGCCCGGGTTCCGCTCAGAACCGGACCCGCCCGCTGCGCGGTGGCCCCCGTTTCCGGCCGGGTCCGCCTGAGTATTCGCGCTGCTCTCCTCGGGTTGATGCGCCTTGGTGTGGGCTCGGCGGCGGGACTCGGTGCCGGTCTCGATGATGATGCCGTTATAGGTGAGCCGGCCGATGATCGCGGCGCACGGCCGGGGGTCGGTGAAGGTGCGCGTCCAATTGCCGAACGCGTCGTTCGCGGCGATCGCGATGCTCGATCGTTCCTCGCGCTCGGTCAGCACCTGGAAGAGCAACTCCGCGCCGCGCTGGTCGAGTTCGAGGTACTGAGTTCGCCAGCTATACGGATATCCTCACAGGTGGACCTATACCGAGACCGCGATTATGCCGAGCGCGCTGCGAACCTTGCTGGTCCCGATGCCTTGGAGGCGGGTCAGCTGTCTGCGTAGTCCGGCGCCATGTCGTACTCGTCGACGTGAAGGACAGCGCGGTCGAGATGCCGGCCGAACAGGTTCGGTGCCCTTCCTGGTGGCAGGATCCTGCTGATCTGGCTCGCGGTTGAGATGTCGGACGGCCTACACCGTCGCGGCCCGGCCACCGGGCCTCACTGGCCGGTGGCTCCAGAGATCGCGGGTCCTAACCACTGATCAACGTTTCCCTTATGATTCGACCACGCTGGTCTTGCAGGCAGAGGGAGGAGGGCGCGCTGGTGGTAGAGACGGTTCCTCGGCAACGAACGATGCTGTTCGAGGCGATTCCGGAGGTTGCTACTCTCGCCGAGGGCGCAGTGCGGCTTCATCCCCGGCGCGGTGCACCCACTGCTGAGCGGAGTTCGGCGGGCGCGGCGTTGACGTGGCCGGTGGACGAGCCGTGGCCGGTCTGCACCGATGTGCACGTGGTGGATCGCGCCGAGCGGACTGGGGCATCCGTTCGTGGCTGGTCGGAGGAAGCCGAGCCGGCCGAGCCAGTGGTCCTCGCGGCCGTGGTCCAGCTGTTCAAGCGGGACATCCCTGGCGACCATGGGCATCTGCCTGGCTGGATGTTCCCGGTGCACACCGACGTATTGCAGATCCTGTGGTGCCCGAATAAGCACATAGACACGCTTGCCCCGCAAGCCCGCGCGTATTGGCGCGATACCCACGACCTGCGCGAAGCGGTCTCGAAGAAGCCCGAACTCAACCTTGTCGGGCTGCCGCAGGCAATCCCGGTGCCGTGCCTCCTACATCCGGAGCTGGTCTCAGAGCTGCCGCCACTGCCGCGTGTTCGGGACCACGATCTCCAGCTGTGGTCTGCGATTCCCGCGCACCTGCTTGCACCGCTTCGAAGCTGGCAACACCCGGATGAGCAGGCCTGGGAGGACGAGTCGCACTACGAAGCGCTATCGGCCGCAACGACTGCCAGGCCGTGTTCGCCTGTACTTCCGATCCCGGCCATCCGCTCATGACATACATCGAGTAGATCCAAGCGCCGGACATGCTTGGGCGTCTGAACTTGGACGAGATGCCCCGGTCACCCTATGCAGGCTCCTGACCCGGGGCACGCCCACCGGGCTGGGCGGCCCGGGTAGACCGGTATCTCGCTCAGGTCGGGCACGTGTGTTGCCTTCCGCTTCGGTCACGGTCCCGGCCCTGCGGTACCAGTGGCCGGCATCCACGTCATGAAGCCCTACCTCACCCGGAGGGTCGGCGGCCAGCCTCTGAGTAGCCCCGCTCTGTAGGCCGGAGCCCAGTAGCAGCCGGTTCAATCTGATTCGACCCCATCCGACGCGAGGCCCAGCTCGATACGCATTGCTAGGCGCATTTCGTTCGTAATCTTCGATGGAATGTCGACTATGCAGGCATGAAACTCGGTTGAGGTGGAATTTCCGGGAAGTTCATATTCGCCCATGAGCGCACGGTAAGCGTCGCCAAGGGCGTATCCGACTTCGTCGGTCTTCTGAAGTATTTTTGCGGATATTCTCATCTGAGTGCGCGAGTGGCACTCGGCAAATTCCCTTCGAGCGCGCTCCAGATCAAGAAGATGGTCGGCATCTGACACTCGTTTCTGTGCATCCGTCAAGCATTCAGTCAGCGCTGATCTGTAATGTCTCGCCGTTGCGTTCAATTCGGTATAAATAATTCGACGTTCTTCGATTTCTTCATTCGCGCGAATATGACCGCGCTCATCTTGTAGTGCCTTGATTTCTCTCTCAGCATCAAATCTCCGAGCCGCCATTGCGGATCGATTTGAAAGTACTGCTGCCACGATGCTGCCACCGAGCGTTCCGCCGACGCCCACGACAGCTACAGCCAGCGACGACCAGTCCGACATGCTGTCAGTATTGCCAGTAGGCACGTCGAACTTCAAGTGGTAAGCCGGAGGCGTAGGCAGCGCCATGCACTATTCCGCAGTGGAGCACGGCAGCAGGCGCGGCGATCACGGGCGCAACGTTGGACCACATCCCCACAGGTCAAAGCCATGATGTGGCGAGTTGGTGGCATAAGCCGTGTCAACTCCACTTTGCGGTAAACGACACAGACCACACCGGTCACGTAGTGCAAGGCAACACTATCTGCCGTACAACAAGCGCGCCGTCACATGACGCCTACGCAACATCAGCACCGCCCGAACTTTGCTAGATGTGGTGCTCACACGTCGCACTCGATGGTTTCAGCCAAGCCGCATTTCTGTGGCCATCAGCAGCCTCGGTAGATCCGCGCTCGTGCCACTCAAGCAGTGAGATGACACCTGAGCGGAAGGCTCTTGATGCTGCACGAGGTTGGGTGCTCTCTCCATGAAGGCGTCTGGTGTTCTCGAGGTGATGATGTGGAACAGGTCGCGTGGCACCGCGCACTGCTCGATCAAGACGTCGTCATCGATACGGATCAACGATCTTCGACAAGGGCCGGGTAGCGACATCGTTGTCAGTTCCGAAGTCGTCTGCGTGGATCTCCGAAATGCTCTGTACGGCGGGTGGCGGCGTCTTGCGCGGGCTGGCTTTCCGGCTTAGTGTCGGTGGGATCAGGGTTCAATGCCACGTAGCCTGGGTTGATCATGTGTGTGGCCTGGGTGTTGGGGGCAGGGCCTCTGCGTTCTCAGTTGATGGACGGGGTGAGGTTGGCGCGGACGGCTTGAGCTCTGTGGCGGGTTGATGTCAGCCCAGAGGTTTGATGTAGGCGGGCACGGTCCCTGATGATCGTCTGGTTCTCGAGGCCATGCGATCCAAGGAGCCGTGCCCGCGTGTCATCTTCCCTCATCGAGGTCGTGTCCGGCCAGTTGGCCGCAGCCGGGGTGGAGGCGGTGGAGCTTGATGACGGACAGGTGATGGCCTTGATCGAGGTGCTCGGGCTGATCCCGGACCGGCGCCGGGCCCGGGGGCGGCGCTACCGGCTCGGCTTCCTGCTGGCCGCTGCGTTGACGGCGGTGCTGGCCGGGGCGAAGTCCATGGTCGAGGTGGTTCGGCGTACCCGCAGCGCCGACGACGAGTTCCTGTATCGGCTCGGCGCCACCGGCCGGAATCTGCGCCCTGCCGACACCACCTTCGGTCGGGCGCTGAAGGTGCTCGACGGGGACGAGGTGGACATGCTGTGCGGGTCGTGGCTGGCCGGGATGCTGCGAAGCACCGAGCGTGATGCCCTTCGCCCGAGGAACGCCGGCGCCCAGGCCGACGGGGCACGGCTGCCGGTGGCCGCCGCGGACGGCAAGAGCGTGCGCGGCGCGGCAAGGCCCGACGGCACCCGCCCGCACCTGGTCTCGCTCTACCGGCCCGAGGCCGGCTGCGTGATCGGGCAAGTCCAGGTCGCCGACAAGAGCAACGAGATCCCGGCGCTGCCGGACCTGCTCGGCCGGGTCGATCTCACGGGCCTGCTGGTTACCGCGGACGCCTTGCACGCCCAACGCGCCACCGCCGAGGCCGTCGTCGCAGCAGGCGGGCATTACCTGCTGTTCCTGAAGGATAATCAACCCTCGATCCTGCGTCAGGCCCAGGACCTGCTCGCTCCCGGTTCCCACGCCGAGCACGAGCGGGCCGGCACGAGCGCCGAGACGTTCGATATCGGCCACGGGCGGCGGGAGAGGCGCATCACCCGCACCGCGCCGTGCGACGGCATCGACTTCCCGCACGCCGCACAGGTCATCCGGATCACCCGCCGTCGCGCCGTAGGCAAGGCGCCCGGGGCCGGGACCAAGGAGGTCGCCTACGCGATAACCAGCCTCACCTCCGAGCAGGCCGGGCCGGTCAAGCTCGGCCAGGCCGCCCGCGAGCACTGGGGCATCGAGGCAATGCACCACATCAGAGACGTGACCTGGCGCGAGGACGCCAGCCGGATCCGCACCGGCAGCACCCCGCGCGTCATGGCCGGCCTCCGCAACCTCGCACTCGCGCTACTCAAGCTCCTGGGTTGGACCAACATCGCAGCCGCCACCGACCACATGCGCGACCACCGCAACGACACCCTCGCACTCCTCGGTCTCAGCCACTGAGAACGCAGAGGCCCTGGTGTTGGGGGGTGGTGTCGTAGTCTGGGTTCGTGTCGGTGGATAGCGCGGATCGCGGGCGTGTGGTGATGGATCAGGTTTCTCTCGGGGTGCTGGTCGAGGCGGTGCCGCGGTTCAAGGTGGATCAGGCCTTGAACGACGAGAAGATCAGGGCTCTGCGTTCGGATGGGAAGCTGCCGCCGCATGTGACGGCGTATCTGACGATGGCGATGGCGCTGTTCGCGCAGGATGCCGCGGAGGAGGTGGCGACCAGGGTCACCGGGTCGCTCGACGCGTTCGGGGTGTGGGACGCGTCCTGGGGCGTGCCGACCTCCTCCGGGATCACGCAGGCGCGTAAGCGGCTGGGCCCTGACGTGCTGCGGCGGGTGTTCGGGTACTGTGCCGAGCCGGTGGCGGTTCAGGATGAGACCCGGGGCGCGTTCGCGTGCGGGCTGCGGGTGATGGCGATCGACGGGTTCGCGATGGACGTGCCCGACACGCCGGGCAACGCCGCGGAGTTCGGGTACTCCACGACCGGGGGCAATCCGTCCGCGTTCCCGAAGGTGCGGGTGGTCGGGATCACCGAGTGCGCCAGCCACTGCTTCGTCGACGCGCGTATCGGTCCGTACACCACCGGGGAGCAGAGTCTGGCCGCGCCGCTGCTCGCGCGCCTGGACCGGTCCTGGCTGCTCACGGCGGACCGCGGGTTCTACAGCTTCCCGGCCTTCTCGGACGCGGCCGAGACCGGGGCCGGGCTGCTGTGGCGGGTCAAGGCCGACCTGCGCCTGCCGCCCCTGCGGGTACTCGAGGACGGCACGTACGTGTCCGTGGTGATCGACCGCGAGATCCGCGGCGCACGGCGCGAGGCGATCGTGCGGGCCGCCGAAGCCGGAGAAGAGCTCGACCCGCACCAGGCCCGCCGGGTACGGGTGCTCCAGTACGACGTGCCCGACCGCGCCGAGCCCGCCGGCACGGAACTCATCTGCCTGATCACGAACCTGCTCGACCCGCAGAGCGCGCCGGCCGAGACCCTCGCGTACTGCTACCACCAGCGGTGGGAACAGGAGAGCGCGCACGACCAGCTCGAGACCGACCTGCGCGGCTCCGGGCGCGTCCTACGCTCGAAGCTACCCGACCTCGTCTACCAGGAGGTGTGGGCCTACCTCCTGGTCCACTACGCGATCAACGCGCTGATCTGCCGGGCCGCGACCGGCGCGGACATCGACCCGGACCGCGTCTCCTTCGTCAAAGCCGTGCGCATCGCGCGCCGTACCGCCACCGGTACCGCGCGCTTTTCCCCCTGAGCAGATGAAAGCCCCCGCCGCCCGCGCCGCCGCGCAACTGACCGCACCCGCCGCACTCAACCCGCCCCGCCGCGAACGCACCTACCCCCGCGCCGTCAAACGCATCCGACACAACCCCCACCGGGTGAAAAAGGCCACTGATACCGGCATACGGCACCCTGACCCGCCCACCATCCGGATCTTCCGCACCAACCCACCCGCCACCAGCGGCCGAACAAGATCAACATAAGCTACGTGACATTGGATCAGGGTTTGTCGCTGCGCGGTGTGCTGTTTGTTCGTACGCTGAGTGCCCTGGGAGTGTTTCGGCCGG